>JAKQOD010000091.1 GCA_029565465.1 Deltaproteobacteria bacterium | reverse complement strand
GGCGATCGAATATTTGCGCACGCCGTTGGCTATTCGCGCGCGGTGCGAAAACATCTTTCAAGCAGCCCGTGCCGATAAGCTGCAACATTTTGCAATTGATATGTCAAAGCTGGACGCGGCCGCCGATCGCGTTGTCGAAGTTACCAAAAAGGCATATCCGACGCTGGCGATTCCGGTGCATGGCCGCATGAATCATTTTCGCGTTGGCGGTGTTGATCGCGTAAGCGAACTCAACGCGGTGTTGGCAGCGTTGCCATCGCCAGCGCGTACGCGGGCCTGGATCGATCTGATCATGGTTTCGGTATTGCTCGATGCTGGTGCTGGTGATGCCTGGCGCTTCAACGAAGCCAGCAGCGGACAAAGCATCGGCCGCTCGGAAGGCCTTGCGGTTGCGAGCTTGCATGCTTTTAAAGCCGGGCTGTTTTCGTCGGATCCAGCGCAACCGTTGCGGGTCGACGCTGAAGCGTTGAAGAATTTGGATCCGCAGCGGTTGGCCGATGCGTTCCAAGTGAGCGACAAAAATCCGCTGGCTGGTCGCGACGGTCGCATCGAGTTGGTGCGGCAGTTGGGCCATGCTGTGTTGGCATCGCCGGAGATTTTCCCTGGCGGCCGCCCCGGTGGGTTGTTGGATTATCTGCACGACCGCGCCGACGGCACCCGCTTGGCGGCACCGCAAATTTTGGCAGCGCTGCTGCGTGGCTTGGGTTCGATCTGGCCTGGTCGCGTTACCCTCGGTGGCGTCAATCTCGGCGACGTGTGGCGTCACCCTGCGGCTGGCGGCACGGGTGAAACCGAAGGCCTTGTGCCGTTTCACAAATTGTCGCAGTGGTTGTCGTATTCATTGTTTGAGCCGCTCGAACTCGATGGCTTGGTCGTCGAGCAAGCTGGCGCGCTGACTGGCTTGCCGGAATATCGCAACGGTGGCCTGTTCTTCGATATGGGCGTGTTGGTTGCCAAGCACGACGGCGTGACGCGCGATGCGCACAAGCCCGGCGACGAATTGATCGTCGAGTGGCGTGCGTTGACAGTGGCCTTGCTCGATCGCATTGCAGATCCAGTCCGCAAAAAGCTCGGCAAAGCGCCCGAAGATTTGCCGCTCGCCAAAGTCATCGAAGGCGGCACCTGGGCCACCGGCCGTGTGCTTGCAGCCGAGCTGCGGCCCGGCGGCGGCTCGCCGATTCAGCTCGTGTCGGACGGCACGGTGTTTTAAGTTTCAGTTTCGTAATTTGTTTAATAGTTTCATGATAGTAGATTCTCGTTGACCGCGCGGTATTACTTGTGAATACTTGTGACATGAAAGCGGTTGCCATAAAGCTTGATGACTCTGAACGCGGGCGATTGGCTGAACTAGCAAAAACCAAGCAAAGGTCTGCGCATTTTCTGATGCGCGAGGCGATACGCGAATATCTCGAACGGGAAGAAGCGCGGCAAGCATTCATAGCTGCAGCCGAAGCATCGTACGAACATTATAAAGAAACTGGACTACATCTCACGATAGACGAATTTGCCGCATGGGTAGATGAGGTCAGTGAGCAACCGGAAGCGACGCCGCCGAAATGCCACGCGTAGTTTTGGCTGCGCGCGCTCAGCAAGATGTTGAAAGGTTGCATCGATTCCTCAGGTCGCGTGATGAAAGTGCTGCGCGTCGCGGTGTCCTGGCAATGAAAGATGCTTTTCGCGCACTTGAAAAGGCACCTTTTATGGGGCGTCCGGTGCAAGATAAGCCAGAGTTGCGCGAGCTCGTCATTGAGTTCGGCTCTGCAGGCTACTTAGCGTTATATCGCTACGAAACCGCCGCGCAGGTGGTGATCGTATTGGCTATTAAGCATCAACGAGAGAATGATTATCGTTAGGCCGAATCCTTTGGTACTCACTAGGCTCACACTTGTATGACTGAATCGATGGCTCTCTATATGGTGATCGGCGGAGCGTTGGGCTTCGGGTATCACCGTTTGATTGGTTGCCGCAGTGGCACGTGTGCGATCACGGCGAATCCGTATATTTCGACGGCGTATGGAGCGTTGATCGGATTCATGATCGCGCGGCCCTAAGCGACCAACGCGGCCAGCAGTTGACAGGCACGGTTGGCTCAGCCGACCATGAATGCCATGATGAAGCATGTAGTGGCGGCTGCAATGGTGGCGGCTGCCGTCGGAGTGACGCCGGCCGAAGCTGCGTCGGGGCAACGCATGGCTGAAGGGCCAAAGCCTGAAACATTGGTTGTCGCCGATGTTGGCTTGCACGTGGTGAACGTGGGCCTCACGCGCTTGGTTACGCGGCACCTTGCGTGGGGTGCAAGTGCAGGCTTGCATGGCACCTGGTCACAAACGATCAACGCGCTGGGCGTCTCCGGCAGCGCGGAGCATGTGGATGTCGTCGGTGCAGTGCTGCGTGGCCGCTTGATGTGGTTTCCTGGCGAAAGATTCTCGGGCTTGTGGTTGGGGCCGTTTGCGCAAGCTGGCGCGGCACGCATTCGCGATGACCGGGCGACTGCTGACTCTCACGTCGGCGGCGTGTACGCATTTGGCGCTGTCGTCGGATATTCATGGTGGCTCGGCGCCGCAGAGCGTTGGCAAATCGCAGCCGGCCTTGGCGTGCAGTTTCACGGCGCCACCGGCGAGCCTGGTTACGCGCGGCTGTATCCGCACATCGACGCGATGGTTAGCTACCGTTTGTGATCCTGTGCACGCCGCGGCGGCGCGGTGCGAATTGCTCTGATATGCTGGAGTAATGAAGCAAGTTTCGTGGCTGCTGATCGCAAGCGCGGCGCATTTGGTGGCGTGCAATGGTGTGCAAGCGCAGCCGCAGACAGCGCCGACGACTGCGGTGCCGAGTGCAGCAACGGGCAGTGGTGCCGCGCCGGCGAAGCCTGTCAACGTCGCGCCCGCGGCTGCACCTGCATTGCCTGCTGTGCGCACCTTTCGCTTCACAGCCAAGGCCGCCAAAGTTTTGCCCGGTGATAGCGCTGCGCCCGACGCAAAATGCAACGGAACGATCGCCGACGGCGATCAACTCGGCAACCTTGCCGTCGCTGCGACGTTTTATCAAAACGCTTGTTACACCGACGGCCAATACAACGCGCGCGAATTTGCCGTCGAGCAAGGCGCGGTCACCAGCAACGACGGCGCAACCTTCGAAGCGTATCGCTTGGCGCCAGCCAAACGCGCTGCGAAAAACTTTTTGGCTTCGCATCACGTGGCGTTTATGCGCTTTGCAGCAGCGCAGGATCACACCGTGTATGCACTCGAAGGCGATTCGATTGCCGTCGTTGGTAACGTTGCTGCTTCGGCGATCACCCCCGGTGCATTTACAGCGTTGCCGCTCGACGTGACAAGTTTAGGCGCAGCGCGCACCATCTTCGTTGCACCAAGCGATGCGCCGGTGAGTGCGTTGACTCGGTTAGGCCCAGCCGTGCAAGGCGCGCAACTGGCCGACAATGCCATCGGCTCAGTCGCGTTGTATCGGCATACCATTGCAGGCGTGCCGTTCGACAGCCGCGCGCCGCGTGGCGGCCCTGATGCCCGCATCGAACGTCGTCGATATTTTCCGGTCGCGCTCGCTTCATCGGCGCAAGCCGCCCAACGCGTGTTCGGCATCGCCTGGCAAGACGATGGCAACGGCGCCGTGCACATCACTGTGATGTCGCAAGATCATCTCGCGCAGCGCGACATTCTCGTCGATAACGCGAACGGCGATATTCTTGCGGCTGCTGCCAGCGACGGCAGCACGTATGTCTACATGTTCATGGTGCAAGCGCCAAGCAAAGGCGCGTTGTCCACGCGCGCCACGCGCATGGTGCGCTACGACCTCGCCAGCGGCGACCGCACTGAGCTCGCTGCCGATGCAAGCAAAGCCGGCTTAAACATCACTAGCTTCAACGACGTTGCGAGCTTGCAATACAACCAAGGCCGCCAAGGCCGCCAAGGCCGCCAAGGCCGATTATTGCTGTTGATCGGCCGCACCATGCACCGTTCGCCCGACGGCTTGAACCATCAAGGTGGCATCGCGGTTGAGTTTGATCCCAACACCTTGGCGGTGACGAAGAACCACGGCCAAACCTCCGGCCACTCGTTCGACAACGTGTTGGTGCCGGCAAGCAACGGCGAATTTGTTGGCATCGATCTCGGCGACAATTATCCGCGCGGCATTCATTTGCATCGCTTCGCTCCGCCGAGCCCATCAAGCGCAGCGCCCGACGGTGGCGAGCCTGCCAAACGCGCAGCGCTGTCGTGGGATGCAGCGTTGGTCTACACCTTCAAAACCTTTCACGGCACCACGCCACAATCGCCAGCGGGCAGGGTGTATCCCGAGTACGAAGCGATCAGCGACACGCAAAAATTCTATCAATGGTCCAACGACAACGGCGTGTACACTGAGCTCGGCGGCGTTGTGCCGACGGCCGCTGGCTACACCGTGGTGTTTGCAGGCGAAGCCAACAGCAGTGGCCGCGCCCTCGACAACTCACGCGTTGGCGATGGCGTCGCCGATTCGCGCAATCTCGCCGTTGTGCAAGTGCGCCGCGATTTTGACAAAGTGCCGGCCTACGGCAGCGTCATTCCCGACGACGTTGTGCTTACTAAGGCCCCCGCCGAATCCGGCGGCTTCTATGCATTCGGCGGCACATGGACCCCGCAACGCAACACCGGCGTTGTTTGGCTCACTCGTTACAAAGATCCAGCCAAACAAAACGCCACCCACATTCGCCCTGTGCCAACTCCCGACGGCAACATCGTCATCTTCTGGGAGCAGTGGACTCGCACGGCTTACCTCACAACCTTCGCAGCCAAGATCACACCCGCTGGCC
>JAKQOD010000085.1 GCA_029565465.1 Deltaproteobacteria bacterium | reverse complement strand
GTTTTGTCGTCGCCCTGCTGGTGTGCACTTCAACAGGCACGGTTGCAGCACAGGAACTGCATGCCCCGGTGACCGTGTATGAAAACGTTTCGATCGCTAACATCAATCACGCGATTTTTGTGCGCCGTGGCAGCACGTCAGCACGAATCGTCGACGGCGTTTTTACCGCGGCTCCGAAGATTGATGCGATCGCCAAAACGCTCACCATCGCAACGAACACGTTCTGTGACGCGCCTGTGCCCTCGGGCAACGTGACGTTCACGTTCAATCAGCTCAATGCCCGGCTCGCCAATGTTGATGCCTACGAGTTACACAAACAAAAAAAATACGCCGAATCAAAAGCTGCGTTTGCCAAGGCGTTGGCACTTGACCCTTCGAATCGCACCATCGCAGTGAATCTTGCGTCGGCGCAGCAATTGTTGGGACAGCCAAGCGATGCCGTCAAGACACTCGCCCCATGGCTCAGCAGTGAGCCTATCGCCATGTATGCGATCGTCGCTGGTGACCCGGAACTAGCACCACTTGTAACGCGCCCTGAGCTTGCTGCGCTGAAAGCCAAAACCGCCGGCACCGCAGTTGTCTCGGCGACCGGCCTCAAAGGCGCCGTTGCGTTTGCCAAAGATACCAACCTGCTCGCAGTCGAGCGACGCGAGTGTGATTGGGGCACTGGCGTTGCCAAAGCCAATGCCTGCGCCGCGCACATCGAATTGTTCGACGCTAGTGGCAAACGGCTAGCGGCGCTGCCACTCGCCAACTTCGACGGCACCAACCAAGCACGCAATGCACAGCGTCGGCTCGTTGCGCAAGCCGTATTACGTGACCTTGGCTTTGACGCCGAATCCGTCATTCACGGCAAACCCACCGCCACTGCTAGTGATCGCGAACAGCTCAAAGCCAAATTCGCCTTGGCATCGCTCAAACTCGGCGTCGTGGGCAGCAACGGCGTCGCGCGCGTGTTGCGTGGCAATAAGCTCGTGGTCGAAACGCCAACATTGGAGCGCTTGCTCGCCGTTGATTGGGCGCCTAATGCCAAAGCGTTCATCTTTCACTCCGGGCGCTTTGGCAGCGAAGTGTGTGAAACCACCGACCCAACCAGAGTGGATGTTGTGCCCGCACCAGCCAGCAACTAGGCCAGCGGCTAGCGCTGTAGCAGTGTCAACAGCGCAGCAGTAACGGCGTCAGGCGCTTCGAGCGACGACGAATGCCCAGCCCGCGGCACCCGCGTTAAGGTCGCGCCGGCAATCGCTGCGGCCAAGCGCTCAGACTTGGCCGGCACTGTCGCAACATCTTCATCGCCGACGAGTACCAGCGTTGGACACCGAATCTGCTTGAGCTCAGGGTAGATCGCGTTGCGCTCGATCACACCGTTAACGGCACGCCAAATGTCTCGCCGATTGCCAATGAGTTGCGCGCGCCAACGCGCCACATCGGCGGCTCGCGACACATCGCTTAGCGTACTCTTCGCAAACAGAATCGGCATCACACGGTCAGCCACCGGCGCTAGGCCAAAAACCCGCGCGGCCGCACTTAGCGCACGATACTTCGTCCAGTTCTCAGCTGGCTCGCCGTCGGCCGATGTCTCTAGCAACGCCAAGCTACGCACCAAATCCGGCCGCCGCGCCGCCATGCGCATGCCAACAAAACCGCCCATCGAAAGGCCGACAAAGTGCACGGGGCCAACGCCCAGCGATTCCACTAGCTCAACGGCATCTTGGTAGAGCAGCTCCATATCGATGCTGCGCAGATCACTTTTTGCACTCTGCCCTTGGCCGCGGTGGTCATACGCAACGCAGCGATACTGGCCTCGCAACGCTGCAATTTGCGGCGCGAAGAGCGCCGTCGAAAACAGCAAGCCGTGACTAAACAAGATCGTCGGCTGGGCGTCGCTGCGCGGCCCGGTGTCTTCGACCCACAACGTTGTGCCATTGATCCGCTGCATCGCCATGGCGCGAATCTAACGCTGCGCTTCGTTTTGTGGGTCACAACAGCGGTCTTTTTGCGCAAGCATCGTACGCTTGGCGCCGTGATCAAACTTCACCATCTTGAACGCTCGCGTTCGCATCGTGTGCTTTGGCTGCTCGAAGAACTCGGCGTGCCTTATGAAATTGTCGAATATAAGCGCAACCATGAGACCCTGCTTGCGCCGCCAAGCCTCACCAAGGTGCATCCTCTTGGCAAATCGCCCGTGATCACCGACGGCGACACCACAGTTGCCGAATCAGGTGCAATCATCGAATACCTTGCCGAGCGCCACGGCGGCGCCAACTTGGTGCCCGCGGTCGGCACGGCCGAGCATCAGCGCTGCCGCTACTTCATGCACTATGCGGAAGGTTCGCTGATGCCGCCGCTATTGATCAAACTCATCAGCAGCAAGATCCGCTCGGCCAAAGTGCCGTTCTTTGCAAAGCCCATCACGGCGAAAGTTGCCGACAACCTTAGTGCTTCGCTCGTCACTGGAGCCCTGATCAAACACACTGCGTTTCTCGAAAGCGAATTGGCCCAACGACAATGGATGTGCGGCGACCACATGACGATCGCCGACGTGCAAATGAGCTATCCACTCGAAGCGCTGGCATCTCGCAGTGATGCTGGCACAGCGATGCCAAATATTTTGCGCGTGCTCAACGCCATGCGCGCGCGCCCAGCCTATCAACGCGCCATCGAACGCGGCGGCCCGATCATGATCGACTAACAACGACGCAGTTGCCGCTACTTCAGTGTTGCCCAAGACCAACCCAACGACGCTTGGGCCCCTGTCGCAAAACGAAAGTTGCCGTCGGTGATTTGGCCCTGTTGTGGATTGTCGCGGTCGCTGCGCTCAGCCCATAATTGCAGAGCACCGGTCAAGCCATGTGGCAACGGCTTGCTGAGCGTCGCATCGCCCCGCGCAAACCAAAACGTATCACCGACCCTAAGCGCGGTGGTTTCCATTGCTTGCGCTGGCGTCACAACGCCTTGCACGGCTCGACGCGCTTTGCCAAATTGCGATTCAAGATGCAGCGTATAGCCGCGGCGGGCGGCTTGCACACCGAGGCTGCCAGCGTAGCCAACGTCAGCACCGACACCGCTTGGGCTAATGCGCGACCACGTGCCACCATCGATGTGGAGCGCAAAATCCGTTGGCGAGCCAAAATCGCCGAACTGATAGCCAGCTTTTACGCGTGGCGTAATTGTGCTGTTGCCGACGCTCGTTTCGGAACCTACATCGCGAACGTAGTCGGAGATCGGAAACAACACACTAGCGCCTCCATTGAAGTGCAAACGATGCCGGCCATTCGAATAAGTCACCGCCAACCCATCGAGCGAGAACACATCCACCGAACGCCCGGTCTGGATTGTGCCGACTTGCGACAGCGGCACACCGGCCGAAAAGAACTCGCCGTCTGCTACTGTGACGCGCAAGCCACTGCTCTGCGAGGTTACGCCTTGCAGCACGATGCGGCGATCCCAAGCATTGCTGGCCCAGCCACCTTGGCTCGGCGCGTACCACTTGCCCAAAGCAATCACTGCACCAAACGCGCTTAGCCGCCACGCCTTGCTACCAAATGACCATGCGGCTGGGACGGTAAACTCGTGATGCAGATTGAGCAAGCCGCGCCCAGATCGCCAGAATGTGTCATTCAAACCGGCTTGCCGTTGCCATTGCAGTCGATGCTCGATTTGCGCACCATGAAAACGGCCCGTTACCGATTCTTCGAACGTCGCGGTTGGTGCCGTGCCAGCCGCGCCAACCCAACTGCCACGTGCTGTCGCGCGAACAAAGTCGCGGTCCACCTCATCAACTCCAGTGAAGATCCAAAAGCACGCTTGATCGCCGAGTTCATCGTCGCAAATGCCCCAGCGTGACGTGACAGGTACTGCAGGAGCTGAAATCCCAGCCGACAGCGAAATCACGCCTGCGCCTGCGGCCGCATCAGCCGCCTGCACCGAGATATCCGCTGCCGCTTCGAGCGTTACGCCTTCCTCTGGTACTTGATCCGTGGCGTAGACAGCGGTTAATCCTGCAACAATGACAAATGCGAGCACAACATGCCAATGAGCAACCTTCATGCCGCAGCTAACCAGCTGGAACTACGCCGCCATCGCAAGTCCCGACGGTGAAAGGTGTCAGGTAGCTGACGGTTTTGCCCGTTCGCCAACGCGGCGGCCCGATCATGATCGACTAACAACGCGGCAGTTGTTGCCAGTTCGTGCCTGTCCATGTCCACAATTCGCTGTGCGAATCGTCGGCACTGGTTTCAACAAACATCAAAACGCGTTGTTTAGTTGAGTCCCACACCAGTTTGCCATAGGAGTCAGGCAACTGGAGTGGAAAGACCTGTCGCCAATTGGCACCATTCCAGATCCACGTGTCAGCCAAGCGCGTGGCTTCATTCGTTTGTCCGCCAAAGACGATGATTTCGTTGCGTGCGAAGTCGGTTGCCATCCCTGGTGCTCGACGACCAGGCGGTTTGCTCGGCGGCAGCATCTGCGTCCAGGTGAGCTCGGCCGCAATTCGTGACTCCATGCGGTCGAGTGGCAAGGCACCAAGCCCACTAAAGCTGATCATGCGTCGAAGATTGGGATCCCACGCTTGAATCGACTCAAAATTCTTGCTCATGGTTGCATCGTTGCCCCATGTGCCGCCGGCCCACAACGTTGTCGTTCCAGCTGCGGCGCTATCTGCGCCTTGAATATACAACAGCACGTTTGCATCACGATCGTAGCCAAACGACGAACCGCGATGCAGGCGATCGCGCGCCACGCCAGCTGACCAATTTGTGCCGTTCCAGTGCCATGTTTCATTGCTGCGAATTTGCTCGTCGAAAACGAAGCCACCTGCAAGCACCGTAAGATTGTCGATAACCGAGTAGCCCAACGCCGCGTTCTGCAGCGCTGGCCCCGTGGCTGTGCGCAGGTGCCATGCTGCACCATCAAACGCGTAGGTCTCGCCCACTGCAGAAGTCATTCCTACCGGAACACCACCATGCACAAGCAATTCACCTCGCGCTTCATCAAACACAACCATTGAGCTCCGCCGCGGAGCCGGCCAATCCGTGGCCGAGATGCACTGCGATACGGCATCTACGCTTGACGCTGTGTCGGCCCCAGCGTCGCTTGCAACCTGAGAAAACGAAAGCCGACCGCAGGCGCACAACCAGCCAACCGTTAATGCCAACACTCGTTTCATCGGTCTATCATTCTATGGCAAGACAACCACCAACAGCAACCATTGGGTTTCATACGGTAGGACATCGGGCATAGGAGCTGCCGCGCTAGCGCGGCCGGAATTCACTTCACAGGCTGCGACAACAGCCCAAGAATCGATGCGTTCACAGCGTCGGGATCCTGCCACAAGGCAAAGTGACTCACGTCTTGCAACAGCACAAACGTGGCATGGGGCAACAAGGTTGCAAGCCGCTTGGCATGCTGGCGCTTGATCAGCTCGTCGTGATCGCCCAAGGCAACGATCGTTGGCGCTTCGATTTTGCGCAGCTCAGCTTCGTCGATTTCGGGTTCGCTGCGCCACATCTTGCGCAACGCAGCACGCACTTTTGCCGAATCATCGATAGCTACGCCGTACTCGACTGCGCGCGCTGCACACGACTGCCAATACTTGCCAAACGTCGCCGACGATGCCGTGCTTTGCATGCCGGCCAAATTGTAGTTGGTTGCCAACAACCACAAGCTCGTGACTCGAGCAGGATGGCGAATGCCAAGTTGCAAACCGATTACGCCGCCATCGCTCCAACCAACAAACGTTGCACGTTCGATCTTCAATTCATCAAGCACAGCAATCACATCGTCGGCCATCTGCGCGTAGTGAATGCCGTCGTCGGTCGGCGCACTGCGGCCCTGACCGCGGCTGTCGATCGTGATCACACGATAACGATCTTGCAGCGCTGCAACTTGGTGCGTCATCTGATCGGAGTTGCCCATGCCGCCATGCAGCAGCACAACGACACGCGCAGCATCGCTTGCCGCCGCTGTTGGCCCAAACGTCATGTAGTGAATTTGCGCTCCAGCTGACGCTACATCACCGCTCGCAACTGGCGCCGGTAACACTGGCGGCAATGGCAGCGACTCCCAGCGGTTTGCCGCCTTGGGTTTTTTTGATGCTTTCTTCGCCGCTTTTTTTGAAGATTTCGGCGCCGCTTTTTTGGCTGCCGAAACAACCTGATGATTCGCGCCCGCATTGCCGGCCCACGCTGCAGGTGCCGTCGCTGCCGCCACCACAACGGCTAGCAACGTTGCAAATAAGGTCCGGCGCATTTCGTCGACTCTAGCAAACAAATTAGATCGTCGCTGCACCGTGCGCGTTTGTTGGCTTATGAAGAAACTGACAAATGTTTCATCTTTGTTCACCACCATCTGTGCGGCGGCATTCGCGCCAACCGCAGCGCACGCTTCGATTGCAAAGCAATCCTGCCAGCCGGATGAATCCCGTTTACCCGAACGCATCGCTGCGGCGACCGACATTGTGCTGGCCAAGCCATTAAAGATCACCTACGCCGACAAACAGGGTGAGCGCACGATCACTGCGACCTATCAAGTTACCGGCGTTGGCAAAGGTGCAAGCAAAGTCGACGACACGATCAAGGTCAGCACCACGTGCCGGCTAGCATCAACCTGGTCTGACTTTCGCGGGTATCCATCCTCGTGGTGTGGCCGCGATGTCAACAACTCGCTGCCCGGGTTCGATGGCACCAAACCACTCACCACCGCCGGTGCGCTGCTCATCGCCGATGGCCAACTTGTGCATGTTAGCGAATACGGCCCGTGCCCAGCGTTTGATCCAAACAAGCTCGCAGCCACCGACGCAACATTCAAAGATGCCTGGACGCTATTGCAGTTCGTGCCTGAAATGTCGGGCGGTGCCGCACTGCCATTGCCCAAGCAAAAGACCATTCGACGCGTCAAGTAGGCCGCTGGTTCGCGGCTACCGTTGCCGCTCAAACGCACGCGATCACGCAAAAGGCCCGAGGCCACGACAGAAGACAATTCCCAGCGTCAAGTAGGCCGCGGCAACTCAAACGCACGCGATCAGGCTAAAGGCCCGAGGCGCGCGGCCACGAAGGCGGCGCGAGAACCGGACCGCAGCGTAGTTGCTCTACGTGAGGACCGGAAGCGCAGCGCCAACGAACGTGGCCGCGATGGATCGGGCCTTGCCTGTTCAAGCACCCCTCGTCGCCAACCTACGGCGTTAAATCGGCGCCCACCATCAAGTAACCCGCACTACCTTTGATGGCGAGGTTCTTGATGTTGTTTTGCATCGGCACCGGAATCACTTGCAGCGTGGTGTTGGTTGCCGTCGACAGTTGCGTCGCTGCAAGGTCAGCCAAGCTCACGATTAGTTCTTCGGTAACCGGGCGTGGCAGGTCGGCGCTTTGGCTCAACACTTGCGCCGCAACGACTGGCTTGCCAACCGTGAGCCCCACTTTGCCAGCCGCGTCGGCTTGGGCACTCAGTGGCAACGTCAACGAAACCGCAAACGAAGCAAGCGAGCCGCCTTGGGCATCTTCGACGGAGATCAGCGCATCGCCGACCGTCAATACCAGGGCGCCGCTGGCGTCAGTCGACGCCGACGGTGGCAATAACAACTTGATGGTGGCGTGATCAGCGGTGTCACCGAAGAACAAAGCGGCTGGAATCTGGGTACCAAACGGCAGTTTCAAATCGAGGCTGCCGGTTGCCCACACACCCGCAAACAATTGATTGAGGAAGTCATCGGCTACGCCCAAGCCGATATTGCCGGCCGAGTTCATCAGTGCTGCCGACGCTGGCATCGGCGAGGAAACGTACTGTGCGCCCATGCCGTTGGTTGCGGTAACTTTGCCGCCCAGCGCCAAGAAGATACCGTTGCTGTCGATGCTGAGCGAATCAGTGGTGACGCCAACTTTGAGTTTTTCCCCGAGCACGGTTTGTTCAAACGAGCGGCCCGAGTAATCGGCCAAGGCGTTTTGCACCATGCCAGGCACCGATGTGCGAACTGCGTCGCGCACGGCTTTGGTCACCGCGTCGTTCACTTTATTTTGGAACAGATTCACCACAGCGCCAGGCACGCCGGAGGCGTCGACGTCGAAGTTTTCAAACGCGATATCAAGGTTATCAACTGCTGCGGCAAGTTGGCCAGCAGTTGCGCTCAACGCTAAATCACCATTGAGCTTGGTCACCTTTGCGCGAATGCGTACCGTCGACGAACCGCCAATGCAGGCAGCCTTAAAATTCACTTTCACTTTGACATCGAGATTCGCTACCGACACTGCCGTGCCTAATTTGCCAGCGCTTGGTGTCATCGCAAACGTGGTTGCGCCTTTGGTGATGCTCTGCAGTGTGGCCTTATATCCAAGGCACGAGCCGCCCGATTCTGATAACAAAGCATTCGCGCCAACCACTGACGTGAGGTCCAGCGCATCCACTTGGGTACCAACCATTTTACCTAGCGCCGTAACCGCGCCAGTGTCGATCTTGGCAATCACCGCGTTGGTCAGCGGGTCGGCTGCGTTGGCCAACGGCCCCGCCATCACTGCACGGGTGTCGGCAGCTTTGTTGCCGGCGCGGTCAGTCACGACAGTGCGGAGCAATTGCACACCTTCGGCAACCTGCACGGTCGCAGTAAACGAACCGTCTTGGTTCAACTTCACTGGGGTATCGTTGATCGTCAGGCTTGCAACGCCCGAATCGTCGTCTGTAGCATTGCCGGTAACGGTCAACGCCGTCACGTCCGAGGTCGTGCCTCGCTCCGGCGACAACACCGCCAAGGTCGGCTGAGTTTTGTCGTGGCTATAGTTCGCTTGGGTAACGCAGCCAGTCAATGCCGAAGCACCAAGCGCCAAGCTCAACATTGCACGTGCAGTTTCAAAGCGGTCCGTTTTCATACTGGCTACTAGAGCAAGGCGGATGCCAAGCGCTTGCCCCGCAACGCATCGC
>JAKQOD010000971.1 GCA_029565465.1 Deltaproteobacteria bacterium | reverse complement strand
CGGTCAGAATGTGAATCAATGCGTTGGCCAGCACAACGTCGAGCTTCGATGCTTGATTGGTCGCAGCACAATTGGCGGAATCGTCGTTGCAAAAGGTTTCGGCAGTTGGCGTGTTAACCGTAAGCACAGAGTCAAAATTGGTCCCAGCGCAAGTATCGGCTACCAGCTGTACCGTCTGCGCTGGACACGCCAACACAAAATACGCCACATCTTTGGCCAGGTCAGTATTTACCCCAGCACCGCACAGCGATGCACTGTTGCTCAACGTGCCGGTGCACGTGTCGCCATCAATGGGCGACGGCGCAGCTTCGAGGCCAACGGCATCGCGACCAGTGCGAATAACATGCATTTTCAACGCGCCGAATTCGCCAGCATTGCCAGGATTGAGCTGCTGATCGACGACGATACAGCTTCGCCCGCTCGGCAAACTCAGCGCGGTTTGCTCTTGGCCACTGCCACAAGCGTCGTCGGCGCATGCGATGCCGCCAATACCACCGCCGAGTTGCAGACACCGTTTGCCAGGGTAGATCCGCAACATCGAATCGAAGTCTGAACCGAACGTGTCGAAGTAGACCGTTTCGCGCGCCGGCAAATTGATCTCAAAGTAAACGTCGCGGCCGCCAGCGCCGCCACAGGTGGTGTTGCCGAGATCGTCCTTGGCAAAGCGCACGTCAGTCGTGAAATCGCCGCCTGCCGAAATGTCGATGGCGCCTTGCGCGCGATCGTTGATGGGGCACGGCTCATCAGCGCCATCGCAATTCTGATCGATGCCATCACCACAAACCACGGTTTGGGGCGTGCAACCGTCGATGCTAATGGCCGCGTCGATGCTGGCATCAACCGCTGCGTCGGGCGTCGCTGCGTCGGTTTGGCCGTTCACCGCAGGCGGTGAATAACAGCTGACCGCCGCTGCCGCAGCCAGTAGTACCGTGAGCCAGCCTCGCATCATCATCCATTGTAGGCCTGTTCGCTTTTGGTTTGCATGCAAACCTGGCTGTTTCATAAGGGATATCAGGGAATTGGCTGTGAGTCGATGTGCGCTCTGCGCCTACGCCGACGATCAGCTTTTTTCTGATTAAGATCAGCCGCAACTTCGCCCACCGCTCCGCGATAGGGGCCGCATGACCAATGCAGGCTACCAAGACATTCAGCAAATTATGGAAGATCGTAGCCGCTGGGCGCGTCGCAGCTTCGAACAACTGGCCGATTGCCGCCCGCGCGAGACCGCAGCCATGGTGCGCAGCGAAATCGCCGAACGTTTAGCGCAATCACCAGTCGGCATTTCTCCGCTTGATGACATGGCGCGTAAACTTGGCCTTGCTGAATGCGAAGTCGATCTGTTGTGGCTGCTAGCGGTTTGCGAATGTGATCGTGCGCTGGCGGCGATCATGCAGCAAGGCCAAAACCAACATCGCCCAGCAGTCCCCGCGTCGGTTGCGATGCAGTTGCTTCGGGTTGCACGTGCCGATGGTGCAGTCATTGAAAAGAGCACGATTCGCCGCATGTACGCCGACGGCTTGCTCGAAAGCACCGACGATTTTCGTTTGCGGTTAGCGAGTCGCATGTTGTTGCTGGTGCAACGCGGCCGGTTCCCACGCGCATCGACCCAACCAACCACCGCAGCAGCGCCCGACCCTGAAGATGCTGCGTGGTTAGCATCGTTGCAACGCCCAGCAGCGAATGCAAACAGCGCTGAACTGCCGCAAGGCGCTGTGTTGTGCATTGGCATTTCGCGCGTCGGTTGAAGGTCCCGTCCCTTCTGCCCCGATACGACACTGGCCCACCATGCGTTACTCGCGCGCTTTTGTTTGGCTCATTAATTATCGGTTCCTGGTTACAGCACGCGCAGGTTATCGTCGACGATTTCGTAGCTTGCAGCACAGCGATGGCAGCTTTGCCCGCCGGCTCGCGCAGCAAGTCTTTCACCACAAGCGCAAACCCACCCGACCTGCCGCGCTGGCACACCAACTACCAACGCATGTGGTGCAACATCGTGAGTAACAACCGCGCCAGCACCGACGAAAGCGAATTCACCGACGGTGATGCCACGGTCGCCACAGACGATCGTCGCGTTGGCGCCAATCGAAGCACCACGTGCAATCACGGTTTTGGCGTAGCTGTCTTTGCGGCTCACATGGGCACGTGGATGCTGCACGTTGGTAAAGACACACGACGGGCCCAGAAAAACGTCGTCAGCGACGTGCACGCCGTCGTAGATCGAAACGTTGTTTTGGATTTTGCAACGCGCACCGATCTGCACATTGCCAACGTAACAGCCTTGGCCGATCGACGAGCCTTCGCCGATGTGCGCGCCAGCACTCACGTGCACAAAATGCCAAATGCGTGCGTCGTCGCCTACGTTGGCGCCGGGATCGATCACAGCAGTTGGATGCACGAAGGCAGGTGGCATGAACGGAATCTAACGTGAAGCAGGCCGATGTAGGTATTCGATATAGCGCGACTTGCGCCAATAGTGGCTCAGCATGCGTGATAGCCTGTTGGCCATGAAAGCCAAATTGCTTGCGGTTGCGTTGTTCGGGTTGTTGGCTGCACTTGCCGGCTGCAAAAAAGATGTCACGAAAGATATCGCCAAGTTCGCCGATCAAGCCTGCGCATGCAAAGACGCCGCCTGCGGCAACGGAGTACTTGAGGCTTTCATTGCGTTTGCCAAAGCCAACAAAGACGCTACCGGAGATCAAGAAGCTGCACGCAAAGATGCCCAACGGATGGCAGCGTGCATGGCCACAAGCGGCGTTGATACCCAAAAATTGCTCAACTCGCTGCGCGCACTTCAGTAGCGTTTATTCCTCGCTGCCACCCATGCTGGCAGCGAGCGCCACATCTTGCGCGCGCACGTTGCTTGCGTCGAACTTGCGCGCACCGTCGATCATTTTATCGAGCGTACGATCAAAGTCTGGTTTCGCATCAACAGCACCAGGTTTCACGAAGCGCAGCGGATTGATGCGTGCAACGACGATTGGCTTGAGATAACCGCTGTTGAAGCCGGCGTCTTTGAGCCGCGTGACGGCAGCAGCGACGGCTTCGTCAAGCTCGATGAGCCGCGCGGCACGCGCTTCGCGCACTGCAAGCGACGTTGCGATTGGCTTCGATGCAAATTCATCGCACCGCGCCACCACCGATTGATATGCGCCACCTGAAAAGCGGCTGTTGCGCTCGTAACAAATGCCCAGCGTGATGTAGCCCGGTTGCTCCAGCTCAAACGCCATGTCTTGTTCGGTCTTCGACGGAGCGCTTTCAGCCAACGCACGCGCCATGCGAATGACTTCCATGGCTTTGTCGCGCAGCGTATGCGCCTTTTCGGTGTTGAGCGCCAAAATGCGAAACGCGATTTCAGGTTCAGGCAGCACTAGCGCGATCACGGTTTTCGCCCCCAACTGCGTCAGCGCAGACAACCGATGCATGCCGTTAGGCGTGATGAAGCGGTCGCCATCTTGCACTGCGATGATTGGATCAAGAAAGCGTCCGACTTTAGGGATCACCGTCGCAAGCTTGTCAGCATGCGTCTTCGATAGTTCGCGTTGATAAGGCGTGGGCGCCACGCGATCGATGGGCAACGCTGCGAGCGTAACCCAATAACCACCGAGTGGCTCACGGTAACTCGCTAACACCACGCCGCCAGCGCTGCCGATCGCAGCTGCAAGTTGCTTCATCTCCGTCGACAACGCGCCTTCGCTGCACTCCGCAGCAGTAAGCCCAACCGAGCCAGCCTCGGCTTTGACTTTCTTTTTGCGCGGGCTTTTGCTCGGCGCTTTGGCGGTCTTGGACTTCGCGGCACCAGCCGCTTTTGACGGCGTTTTTGACGAAACTTTGGCCATAGTACCCGAGTAATACCTCAGCCAAGCATCGGCTGCAGGTGCAACCAGCGGCGAACAGTTGACGCTGGGTGGGGGCCATGTAGTATCCGGCCATGAAGTACGACGACAATGCGCGTATTGAACAAAGTGACGTCGAAGACATTCGCGGTGCTGGCCCAGCACGTGGCCGCGCGGGTGGCGGTGGCGCTGCACTCAAGCTTGGCGGTGGCGGCGCAGCCATCGCGATCATCGTCGCGTTGGCATCGCAACTCTTTGGGGTGAACCTTAGCGGCTTGCTCGGCGGCGGCGACAGCAGCGGTGGCGGTTCGCCAAGCCAAGTTGGCAACACCGGGCCAGCCAACAACGCACCACCGATTGATCCCAAAAACGATCCCGATGCTGCGTTGAAGTTGTTTGTGCAACGCACGATGACGGATATTCAAGATACCTACACCAAGGTGTTTCAACAAAACAACCTCACCTACGAACGCGCGAAACTGGTGATCTTCACCGACGCTGTCGACACGGGCTGCGGTTTGTCGTCGGCAGAAATTGGGCCATTCTACTGCCCGCCTGATAAAAAAGCGTACATCGACTTTTCGTTCTACCAAGTGTTGTCCAAGCGCCTCGGTGCACCCGGCGACTTTGCACAGGCCTACGTGTTAGCGCACGAAGTGGGCCACCATTTGCAAAATATCCTCGGTGTCGAAGAAAAAGTCCGGCGCATCAACAAGCCGAAGAACTTGTTGTCGGTGATGCAAGAGCTGCAAGCTGACTGTTACGCTGGCGTGTGGGGCTTCTACGCTAAACAGCGCGGCATTCTTGAAATCGGCGACATTGAAGAAGCCATCGTTGCAGCGCAATCGATCGGCGACGACCGTTTGCAAAAACAAGCCGGCATCAATCCGAACGCCGAGACGTTTACCCACGGGTCGTCGGCCCAACGCGTGAAATGGGTCAAGACCGGCTTAGCGTCGGGCCGTTTGCAAGACTGCGATACGTTTGCGCCCGGCGTCTCGCTGTAGCAAGACGTTTGGTTCGCTGTCCATAGCTGGCAATCCGTGGTTGGATTGCTGCCGCATGACAATCCGCTTGGAACCGACATTCATCGCTGAACGATTTAACCTCGAGCCATCAAATCGGTATTCGAAGTTTTTGTCGACGCAAGAATGGAAGCCGTTTCAGCGCTTCTTCGCTGAGTTGCCGACGTATGAGTCGGCGCTGAGAATCTCCTTCGAAGGCGAGGCACTCGCTAGATATTTCGAAGAAGCTGGCTCGAGTGAACCCGAATTTGGCGGGACGGCCGGTTGGGTACCACTTGCCACTATTGAAGGCGAAGCCGCAACGTTTCTCGCGGTTAAGGCCACTGACCCCGAATGCCCAGTTGCGATGTGGGAACCCGATACCGAACAGTACACGCCATGGGCCGAAACGCTCGACTTGTTCTTAGCAAGCCTGGGTAAAACCAAACGCGCAGCCAAGGTGCCAGCGTTGAAAGCTGGCGATATCGGGGCAGTTAATCAAGCCGCGAACGAAGCTGAAGACATTTTGGACCGGCCAAATTCTGCCAAAAAGACCAAAGCAATCGAGAAGATTGTGCTGAAGCTAGAAGCACTGACGGTGCCAGGACCGCTGATGTCCGAGAAGCGCCTGGTCAACACAGAGTGGGCAACCGTGCCGACGCAAGCGTTGCGTATGAAGGGTGAATGCTACAAGGCCCTCGGTCGATATGCCGAGGCCGCTGCAGTTTTTGAGGGCTCGATCATCGACGGCGTCGCCACGGTCATCTCCAACGATGAACTTTGTGAGTTGTGGATCGACCATCTCAACGCACCTCAAAAAGTGATCGCGCTGTGCCAGTCGCTTGAAGGTTCGCACGTGAAATTACTCGCTGGGCGGCGTTTCAATTGGGGGCTAGCGCTATTTGTGACCGGCCAACTCGACGAAGCAGCGCGGATCTTTAATGAGCGTTTGGCGCTAATACCTAGTACTGAGACGGAGCGGCGGGTGCAGTACGTCAAGGGTGCGCACGACCACATCAAAGAGTACTGCAACGCGAAGGGCCTCGACCCAGTGCCACTGCTCCAGAAGATCAGCGCGTAGGTCCGAACCCGCTACGCAGCCGGCAGCGAATACGTAAAATTGTAGAAATGTTTGCCGTCGGCGCGGTCGATGGTCATGGAGCCGGTTAGGCCAACCAATGCGTCGGTGCCGGAATCAGGCACGACGGTGACGCTTTGGGTTGGCACACCGCGGTTCATGGTGCTGCTGTGTTGCAACACAAAGCTACCAATGCGCCCTTCGAGGGTGCCCACCACGCGCTCGATGGCAACGTAGCCAGCTGAATTGGCGACGGCCGTCCCTGCAGCCAGCATTTCGCCAGTGCTGGTTGCGTCAAGTGCTCCCCGAAAGGTCTTGTCGAGCGCCCGCCGGCTTAACATTGGGCCATTGTTGTGATTGAGAGGCAACGGCGCAAGCGCCACTTCAAATTCGCCGCGGATGGTCGTGCTCGTCATATTTGCGATGGCAGCATACGAGAACTCGACGCAAAATGCGCTAGGCTGCGCAGCGATGAGTGAGACGTCTTTTCCGAAAAGCGAAATCAAAGTGCTCTTGCTCGAAGGCGTGCATCCAGTTGCGAATCAAGCCTTTGCAGCGGAAGGCTTCGCCGTCGAAGCAGTCAAAAGCGCACTGCCGGAAGCTGAGCTAATCGAACGTATTCGCGATGTCCATGTACTTGGCATTCGCAGCAAAACCCAAGTAACGCCTGCCGTGCTCGACGCTGGCAAGCGCTTGTTGACGGTTGGTGCATTTTGCATTGGCACCAATCAGATCGCCTTGCGCCATGCCGTGCAGGCCGGCGTGCCGGTCTTCAATGCACCGTTTTCTAATACGCGCAGCGTTGCTGAACTGATCATGGCCGAAGTTGTCATGCTAGCGCGCCATCTCGGCGATCGTTCGCGCGAAGTACATGAAGGCAAGTGGCGCAAAGTTGCCGTCGGCAGCCACGAGATTCGCGGCCGTACGCTCGGCATCATTGGCTACGGCCACATCGGCTCGCAAGTTGGCGTGTTGGCGGAGTCGTTTGGGATGCGCGTGGTGTTTTTTGATATCGCAGCGCGGCTCCCGATGGGCAACAACCAATCGCTTGCCAAGCTACATGAGTTGCTCGCAGCGTCAGATTTCGTGACGATACATGTGCCTGAAACGCCGCAGACCCGAAACATGTTTGGCGCTGCTGAAATCGCCGCCATGAAAAAGGGTGCGCATCTACTCAATGCCAGCCGTGGCACCGTCGTTGATCTTGATGCGCTGGCTGCAGCGATCAAAGCCGGCCACATCGGTGGGGCCGCGGTCGACGTTTATCCCGACGAGCCCGAAGGCAACAGCGACGGCTTTGTATCGCCATTGTGCGGTTTGCCGAATGTTGTGCTGACGCCTCACATCGGCGGCTCAACCGAAGAAGCGCAAGAATCGATCGGCCGCGAAGTGTCGAGTGCGCTGATCAAATTCGTGAACACCGGATCAACTGCTGGCACCGTGAACTTCCCGATGGTCGAGTTGCCAACCTCGCCGGATGCGCACCGCATTCTCAACGTTCACAAAAACGTGCCGGGCGTGCTACGCGACATCAACAAGATCGTGTCCGACATGAACGCCAACATTCGCGCACAGTTGCTGGCAACCGATCCTGACATTGGCTACCTGATCATGGACTTGGACCACGGCGTGTCACGCGAAGTGCGCAACGCAATTGCCGCCCTGTCGACCAACATTCGTACACGCATTCTGTTTTAGGGCTGTTTTCAAATCCCCTTCGAGCGCGGAAGCAGCGCCGTGAGGTGCGTAGTGGACCTACGCAACGTCCAAGCATCGTACGCCGCAAGCTTGGCGAGCTGCAGGCGTAGTGACGCACTGCGTTCTGCGCTTTTCACGCTGCATTGTCGGGCGCAAAAGATGCGCTTTTCGTCGCGGGCGTGGCAACATGACGCAGAGCCCTAATGCACATCAGTTCGTTCGACATTTTCAAAATTGGTATCGGCCCTTCGAGTTCACACACCGTCGGTCCGATGCGTGCAGCCAAACGCTTTGCAGAAGCGGTTCACGATGCCGGCGACAGCGCGGTGAGTACCGTACGCATGGAACTATTTGGCAGCTTGGGCTTCACCGGCCGGGGCCACGGCACCGATCGCGCTGTCATCTTGGGCTTGCAAGGCGACGAACCGGCAACCGTTGACGTTGATTCGGTCGACAAACGGATCGAAACCGTTGGCCAAACCCAACGCCTCACCCTCGCAGGCGGGCGCGAAATCGCTTTTAATCCCGATACTCAGATCGTGTTTCATCGGCTAAAAAAGCTGCCGCTGCATTCTAATGGCATGAAGTTCTCGGCATTGCGAGCCGACGGCAGCGTCGCCCTCGAACGCACGTATTATTCGGTTGGTGGCGGGTTTGTCGTCGACGACAATGGCGCACCTGCCGATGGCAGCATGCCTGCTGAAAAAGTAGACGTACCTTATCCGTTTAATACTGGCGAAGAGTTGCTCGCCAACGCCGTTAACCACGGCATGAGCATCTCGACGTTAATGCTCGCCAACGAATGTGCGCACATGCCCGAAGCTGAGGTGCGCGCCAAGCTGTTGCAGATTTGGCATGCCATGGAAAGCTGCGTCAAACGCGGCTGCGAACGCGAAGGCATTTTGCCTGGTGGCCTCAAAGTGAAACGCCGCGCCGTTGCACTGCACCGCCGGCTCAAAAGCGATTCGCGTGGGCCAGGTGGCGATCCGTTGGTGATCATGGACTGGGTCAATTTGTTCGCGCTTGCCGTTAATGAAGAAAACGCAGCGGCCGGCCGCGTGGTCACTGCGCCGACGAACGGTGCCGCCGGCATCATTCCCGCAGTGTTGATGTACTACCGTCGCTTTATCCCCAACGCGGATGATGAAGGCACGATCAGATTTTTACTGACCGCTGCTGCGATTGGCGCGCTCTATAAAAAGAATGCGTCGATCAGCGGTGCAGAAGTTGGCTGCCAAGGTGAAGTTGGCGTGGCGTGCTCAATGGCCGCCGGAGCGCTCGCCGAAGTGATGGGCGGTACACCCGCCCAAGTCGAAAACGCCGCTGAAATCGGGATGGAGCACAACTTAGGACTCACATGTGACCCAATTGGCGGCCTGGTGCAGGTGCCTTGCATCGAACGCAACGCCATGGGCTCCGTCAAAGCGATCAACGCTGCACGACTTGCGTTACAAGGCGATGGCACCCACAAGGTATCGCTCGATAAGGTGATCAAGACCATGTGGCGCACAGGAGCCGACATGAGCTCCAAATATAAAGAGACAGCGCGTGGTGGCTTAGCTGTAAATATTATCGAGTGTTGATCCGCGCGCTCGCTGGGCAAAGCTTGGTGCTCCGCGATATGCTCGGTCCAAGTTCACATGAATGCGACGTTCTGGCGACGGAGTTTTGTCGCTACAGTTGGTGCGCTCACGCT
Source organism: Deltaproteobacteria bacterium (assembly GCA_029565465.1). Lineage (GTDB taxonomy): Bacteria > Myxococcota_A > Polyangia > Haliangiales > Haliangiaceae > JABFXX01. Next base: position 28,402 of record JAKQOD010000971.1, on the reverse strand, counting down.
TACGAGCTGTCAGTACTATTTTGAATCGGCGTCAGCGAACGCACGAGTTGAATTGCCGTTTGGCGACCACCGCGATACCGGCATCGTTTCTTTCGACGCTGCGTTGACGAACGATCTCACCGAACTCTGGCACGTCGACGATCGCAAGCCTTACAGACTCGCATTGCACGTACGTCCGACGGCAGTGGCACCGTTTGCGCCTGCAGTACCGACATTCATGCCGATACAAGGGACGAATGACGTGGATCCAGCGTTCGCCAACGACGATAAATTGCTCGCATTTGCCAGTGATCGCAATGGTGGCTTTGCAATCTACACGTCGTCGCGAATCAGCACCAACGCTATGTTTGTCGGCGACCGTGGATGGAAAATCCTCATCGACAATTTTAAGGGCTTTGATATGGGCGCGGATGGCAAATCGGTATTCGTTGCAACCGCAACCGCGCTCGACATCTGGCGCCGCCCCTCCCTCGACGAGGAATTCAAAGCAATCGAATCTCGGTCAATCGTTGGCGCGCAGAACGCAGGGTATCCAAGCGTTGCGTTTGACGAGCAGGAAATACTATTCACCGAACAAGGCGACACCTACCACGCCACGCTGTCCGCTGACGGCAAGCGCTATGAAAACAAAACCTTGCTCAAGGTCGACCCGACGGTGTGCACCCACATCGTCGACGCTGATTTCACAGCAGATGCAATGACGATTGCCTACACTTGTGATGGCAAAATCCACATTGCGCACCGCTGAGGCTGGCAACGCACGGCAACTGCCGATCCACGCCGTGGCCACTTGCCGCCGCTGGCAATGCCGTTTAGCGTAGTAAGACGTGGAGGTTTTTGGACTCGAAGCACGTCACAATGATCTCGCCCGCGGGATTGTGGTGGTGCGTTGTCGAACCAAGTTACTCGCCGACCAACAACGCGAGCTGTGGAATATGCTCGCCGTTGGCGGCGTAACCGAACCAGTCGATAGCGATGAGCCCGCCACGCTTGCAGGTTCGCTGCATCATGATGCCTCAGCGGCGGAAGATGATCCGCGCGAACTGATGGCGGCGCCGTGGATGCCACCAAGCACCAGCGAGCTGGTAGCGCAGCGCCAAGCCTTGGATCACGCAGCAGCGAAGTTCGATATCGTTGCAGCCTGGTTTCTCAAGGTTGAAACCGGGGTCGATAGCACCGCATGGATTCACGACGACGGCGATGACGACGCCGATGATGATACCAATGATGACGACGCCGATGATGATACCAATGAGACCAGCGGCGAAGGCAGCGACGATAGTGACGCCGATGATGGCGATGGCGAGGATGACAGCAGTGAAGCTGTGCATCGCATCGAAATCGCGCCACGAGCCGTGCTTCCCGATGTTGGCGTTGCGGTTCCGCCAGCCGCGGCGGGTGGTGCGACCACTGAGCCTGGCGCTGGGGATTCCATTCGCATTTTGTTCCGTGCCCCAGATGCGCCCGACGAACCGCCGACATTGTGGTCAGAAGCCAGTGGCGATCCGATGGCGCTCGACGACATGGACGACGACGACAGCGACGATGGCGATATCGAACTGATCGAAAGCCGCTGGCGCAGCGGGGTGCCACCTTTGGAATACACGGTGTCGTTTCCGTTGGAACGCTACCCCGAAATCTTGGACCACTACGACGCCGAAGATTTTGGCATTGCGATCAAGCTGTCCGGTCAACCGGTTGCTGGCGAAGACGCGGTCATCAACGCGCTTTTCGCGCTGTGGTTGTCGGCGTATCAAGATGAACGCAGCGAAACATTTGAGCCGTTCCGGCGAGCCGACGTCGTGCACGATCGCACTCATCGCTCAGCGCTGCTGTGGGTCGAGCGCCTGCGGGTGCCAGCAACGGCGGCCGACCAAGTGCATTTTTTAATGTGGATCGTGGCACGCCTGGCCGAAATCACGCCGATCATGTGGGCGCGGTTCGATACCGCCGACGAAGCCGATAAAGCCAAGGCTTCGGCCGAAGATAACAAGCCATTTGTGCTTGCTGGCAATCCATTCGAAGATCGGTTGCAACGCCAAGGCCAAGAAGCAGCGTTGGCGTGGGCCGTAAGCCAAAGCGTCTGGACCAAACGCGAATTGGCGGGCATGTTAATCGAAGTAGCGCTATCGCGCGATCCCAATGATGCCGTTGGCGCTGCGTTGGCCGAGCTGCTCTTGCGCCGCGCGTTGCAGTGGGACGAACTGTCCAACGCCCGTGGCTATTTGGCGATCGTCTTGATTCGGCAACGGCGCTTCGCTGAAGCGTTTGCGGTTGCACTGGCAACCAGCGACGATGATGTTCGGCTGTTAACCGTGATCGAGACTGCGCAAGTCGACTACGACGCGTTGCTTGAAACGCCGAATGCACCATCGGGCACTGCGACCCCTTTGTTGCAATTGCTCGACTCTGCAACGATGGCTGCATCAAGCGATGAAAACCTAACCGAGCTCATCGCGGAAACGGCGAAACATGCCGATGCGCTGCTGGCGGAAGTGTTGCCACTGCTGCCCGCGCGCACCTCGCTGATTCCACATTTGTACAACGCGAGCTTCGGGCTCGAACGCACAACATCGTTGGCGATTCTGCGCCGCATTATTCAGCTGCCACCACCACCATCAGGTAATAGCGAGAGCCGTGCGGCGTTTGCGATGGCATGGAATAACGCGTGCATCCATGCGCATGCACTTGGCGACTACGAAACCGCTGCCGAAATCGCCGAAGGTGGCCTACCGTACGGCGACGAAAATCCGTACATGTTTCACTCAGCCGCGTGTGCATTTGCAGCGCTTGGCAACGCCGACCGAGCACTTGAACTGCTCACACTTGCGATCGCGGCGAACTACGACCACATCGAAAAGATGGAAACCGACCCTGATCTGGCCCCACTGTTCAAAGACCCGCGGTTCACGGCGCTGTTCAAAGACTGGCGCGGCCACCGCGCCGACCTCAACTAACCGGCCAGCATTGGCTGACGAATGATCGTCTTCCACTTGGCTGGCGCAGCTTTGCGAATATCGCTGAGATAGATCTCGTGGTGTTTGCCGGTTAGCTGGCCACGCTCGGCGATATACGCATGTAGTCGCTCGATCGTTGGTCCTTCGTCGGTGAAGGGGCCACGATGGAGAATCTGCGCACACAAACCTTCGGTGTACTTCTCGAACCGGAGCTGCGCAGCCGTGTGGATGCTTTTGCGTTCGACCACGTTTGCGACCGCGGCACGTACATGCGCTGCGGTTACCACCTTGGGCTGCAGGATCATCATCGTCCAGCGCCACTGGCTGCGATCGTTGCCAGTGAATGCATTCATATCATCGGCCCACCACAAACCTTCGAGCGGCATCACGCCGTAATCAATCGTGAGTTCGCTGCGCTTGATCGCGAACTTGATCGTGTACGACACCGCAAACAGCGCGGTCACTGCATCGCGATAGGCCGGCGACGTGTTGGGATCGCCGATGCCGTCGATCATCAAATAGTTCAACGTTGGCACCCGCACCTCGCTTACACGTGTCGCGCTAGGTTTGTATAATCCGAGTTCTTTTTTGTAGTCGATTTTGCTCATGTTGCCTCGAACAACAACGGCGCCCACACTTCGGTGAGCAAATCAGCTTCTGCCGTGGTTGCTGGTGAGTTGAGATACCATTCCAAGCACGGCCGATCGTCGAGCACATAGCCGTTGCGTGCGATCCAGCCCCCCACCAGGCTGAGATACGTTTCATGTAGCGTTGCATAGCTGCCGCGATGAAGCGCGACCGCCCACCGGCCAGCCGGCAGAACTTCCGCGTGCAGCGCCGGGTGCAACGGCAGGCGTGAAGGATCTGGCGAACCACGCAAGCCAACGTCGAAACGAATCTTGCCAGCGGGCGTGATATCGGGGTCGTCGGGGTAGCGGCCGATCAATTGTTCACTGCCCGTGAATAACCCCAGCGACGCAGCGAGCCCGATAAAACGCTCCCACACCTGCCCTACTTCGGCAAACGAGCCGCGATAGGCCATGCTGATGAACGGCACCGTTGGCACGTCACGCACTTCGACGACCGGCACCGGCAACACAACGTTGCTCGACTGGCTACGCACGAATTCGCGATGCTGCTGCCGCCAGGTGTCAGGCGCTTCACCGAAATGATCTTTGAACGCGCGCGTGAAACCTTCGTGCGAGTTGTAGCCTGCTGCTAATGCAACGTCGATCACATTGGCTTCGCGTTGCCACAACTGGCGCGCTGCAGCTTCGAGCCGCAGCCGTCGCAGGCACTGCATCACCGACTCGCCGGTGACACCACGAAAGATGCGATGAAAGTGGTACGGCGACAACGCAACTGCTTGCGCAACATCAGCTGGCGCAACTTCCGCGTCGAGCCGCGCCGACATCCAACGCAGGGCGCTGTCGATGCGAGCTTGGTAGTCGATCTGAGTGCTGGGCTTCATGGTTATGTGTGGCTCGCCGAACGCACACCCACAAATACCTCGGCGCGTTGCGGTTTGCCATCGCTGCCCATCTCCCAATGTTCAAGGTCAGCAACAAACGTGCGTGGCCCACCGTCGGGCCACTGTGACCAAATGCCGGCCCATGCGCGTTGCACACCTTCGACGCTGCCGTCGGTAACCACGTGATGCGCAGCCTGTGCTGGAACCTCGACCGTTATACAATCATGCGGCAAGGCCTCGTTTGGCGCAGCGATCCGACCAACGACTACCTCGACGGTGTAGCCGCCGGGTCGTAGTTGATAGCCACGATAAACCGCGTACATATGTTGTGCGCCAAGGCCTGCGCCGATCGCGCGGCCCCACAACGCGCCGATATCTTGCGTGGCCGATGTTTCGTCGGTGGCGCAGCTAACGCCGACAATGTGCAGTGAATGAATGTTGGACATGCATTACATCTACGTGGCTCGCTACAAGCGCGCTTGACCGTCCGTGCGCATTTTGTAACAGCTTGTTTCTGCACTAGGTTTTACGAAGCGAAGCACCGGCAGCACGCCAAATCGCGGTAACGTTGCGCATGCGAAAGTATCTGATGATCGGCACCCTGCTTGGAGCTTGTGGGCTGACCACACTCCAAGCGTGCGCTCGCTCGCTTCAATCGGGCCCGCAGCCGACAACACTCAAACTCGATCGCGTCGTGCTGTATCAAAACGGTATCGGATATTTCGAACGTCATGGCGTCGTCAACGGCGAGGTGGCGACCATGATGTTTGCGCCTTACGAAGTTAATGATGTCTTGAAGACCGTTACCGTGATCGACGCCAACGGCGATAGCCTTGCGACGGTTACCGTTGGTGCGACGGCCAAAGGCGCGACCCAAGTGCCGGTGCAGCTGCGCTTGTCGACGCGTGGCAACCATCAACTCAATGTGAACTACGCGGTGCCAACCCCAACGTGGAAAGCCACGTATCGGGTTGTGCTCGATGAAGAAAAGCGGAGTGCCCACAGCAAAAACAACGACAACAATAAGGGCCTACTGCAAGGCTGGGCCACCATCAACAACACGTCAGGTGAAAACTGGACCAACGTGCGCTTGGCGCTCGCGACGGGCGCGCCGATGTCATATGCGATGGACCTTAAATCACCGCGCTATGTCTCGCGGCCTGATGTAACCGGGGCGATGATCGAACCGGTTGTTACCGACGCTGTGCGAGCCGACGTCACTGCTGCAAGTGCTGGTGATCCCGACGGTGACGGCATCATTGGCAGCGCTGATAGTTGCCCAAACGATGCAGAAGATGTCGACAAGTTCGAGGATACCGACGGCTGTCCGGATCTAGATAATGATAACGATCGAATCGCCGACGCACAGGACAAATGTCCCGATTTACCGGAAGTCTACAACGGTGCCGACGACGACGACGGTTGCCCAGACAAAGGGCTAGTGCGGATAGCAGAGAACGAGCTGCAAATCCTTGAGACGATCTACTTTAACCGTGGCAATGCCGCGCTGTCGGCAAGCTCGCTTGACGTGCTTGATGCCGTGGCCGCCGTGCTGCGAGCTAACCCCGGTGTCCAGCTAGTAGAGTTGCAAGGATTCACTTCTGACGACGAAGCCAACCCGTGGCAGCTAGCCACCGACCGTGCGAACAGCGTAGCGCGCTATCTAAAACACCACGGTGTTGCGCCCGAAAGGCTTGCAGCACAAAGCTATGGCAATACCCAACCCAAGCGCAACGGCACCTCCGAATCAGCGCGCGAAGCAAATCGTCGCGTGCAATTTCTAGTTCTCAAACGGTTGCTCGACGACGACGCAGCCACCACCTCCAAAAAGCCCACGCTTGGCAATGGTGCCATCACGGCCGCCACCCTCGGCCGCACCAAAGCCGACACATCTCCCGTCGATATCGCCGGTGCCAGCCGCTACGATTTTGCCCAGCCGATAACGATACCGCGCGGCGGCGTGTCGATGGTGGCGATCATCAATCAACCAGTCGACGCCGAAGATGTGTATCTGTATCGCCCTGACGTAGCGGCGCGCGGCAGCGATCAACATCCGTTTCGTGCCATGCGTTTGCACAACTCGACGTCGTTCACGCTGCAACCCGGCGCGGTCGCCATCTTTGCTCGCAACACCTATGTCGGTGATAGCTTGTTGTCAGCAATGGCGCCGAGCGAAACCGCATTCGCACCATATACCGTCGACGCTTCGACGCTGGTCACCGTGCAGGAAGAGCAAAACGAACTGCCGTTGCGGATCGTCGAAGCGTCACGCGGCGCAATCACGTTGGAATCGGCTTCGCGGCAATTGACCACGTACAGCATCGCACCGTCGCCAAATCCGCCCGCGCGAATCTATATTCGCCATGCCAAGCACGCGGGCTATCAAGCCCAAGGCTTGCCTCCGGGCGCAATCGATCAGACCGATGCTTGGTTGCTGCCGGTGCCGTTGTCGGCCAGCACCATCAGCAAGTTTGTCGTCGAAGAACGTGTACCTACACGACGCGTGTACCACATCGAGTCCGACCAACTACCGGATCTCGCAATCTACCTCGCCAACAGCAACATCTATGCGCCTGCGGTCGAATCGCTGCGCAAAGCCTTAGCCCAACGCAACGAAGTGAACCGTCTATCCACCGAGCTCAACGGTTTGAACCGTACCTACCTCGAACAGCTCGACCGCACCGCAGACATCCGCGCCAGCCTCACTGCGCTGGGCAACAGCTCAGAAGGTGCCGCCTTGCGCAAGAAGTTGGTTGCAGATTTGGCTGCAATCACCGCTGGCAATACCGCGAGCGCCGTGATCATCGCTGACAAGTCACGTGCACTGGTTGCTGCGCAAGCGTTGCTGCGCGACCTGCTACGCGATGTTGTTATTGCACCGACGAAGTAGCGGGTGCCGCAGACTGCGGACGCGTTTCACTGCACGGTTGCAGTTGCCGAGCGTGCTTCGAGATCGCGGGTCGCTTCATCGTAGTGGCCCCAGCATACCGGGACATATTGCTCATCGGCGCCAAGCTGAATCTGGGGCCCGTCAATCGTTGGCGCACCGTCGGACAGCCGCAGGTTGCAAATCGCTTTTTTGGCACAGTACTGACACGTAACTTTGACTTCTTCGATGCGGTCCGCGAGCTCCATCAAGCGTTGTGCACCTGGAAACAAGCGTGTCTTAAAATCCGTGCGCAAGCCGTAGCAGATCACTGGCACGCCAGGGTCCCACGTGATGCGACGCAAATCTTCGATGACGCTCGGCGACAAGAACTGCTCTTCATCGACGAGGATGCAATCGATGCCGCGAAAGTCTGCGGGATCGAGCGACGAGTTTTCGTCGATCATCATGTCGGCTTCGGCTTCGAGGCCGCTGCGCGAGGAGATCTTGGTTGCACCGAATCGAACATCGAGCCGCGGTTTGAGCAGCAGGATTTGTTTGCCTTGCTTGCGGTAGTTGTGCGCCACTGCAAGCAGGTTCATCGATTTCGCCGAGTCCATCGTGCCGTATCGAAAATAGAGCTTTGCCACGCGCGGACACTAATCCAAACCGTTGGGCGGCCCAAGCGACAAACACGCGTTTGCGCGAATTTGATGGGTGCACGCAATCCGGAGCTAACGGTGCAAATACTGGTATTTACTTACCTATCACTAGCATTAGCGCGCCGATCACGATTGTTTGACCAATGAAAACCGCGCCGCTGATGACCGCTTGCGATAGCGCGACGTTCGGCGCAGCCACCACCAGCGATGACCGGCTTTGCGGGCTAACATTGACGGTCGCCTCGTGTTCTTTGCCTTCAAAGCCATCGGCGCCCATCGCTACGCGCACGCGATGCGGCCCAGCTGGCACGTTGTCGATCACGACGTTTTGCGTATGCGCATCGCGCACGATGGTGTTGTCATCAACCGTCACAAATAAATTGTGGGTCGATCCCGTCAGGGCAATTTCAATTTCACCAGTGGCACCGGTTGTTGTGCCTGGATAGTGGGTTGCAACGTCATGCGCACAACTGGCGCTTATCAACACAATCACCGACGACAAAGCTACTTGTTTCATGCGCAGTAGACCGCACACCCCAGGCGGCGGTTGCTTACAATTGCACGATATCTGCAAGTGTGCCGCGGGGTCGTGACCGGGTTGTCACCATCAATTTGCGCACCGTGCACGTTGCTGTCATCGCCGTGACACCATGGCTGTGCATAGTGCAGGCACACGATGAAAACCAAGGCCGCATCCCGCTACCATGTTCGTGCCCTTCACAGCTCAGACTTCAGCGCGTTGCAGAAGCTTGAAGCCGAGATCTTCGGAGCCGACGGAGAAGATGTGCTTTGCCCGTATTACTTACGGCTTTGCACCGAGTTCTTTTCCGAGACGTGCTTTGTGGCTCTGGCTGATGGACGCCCAGTTGGCTACTTGCTGTGTTTTGTGCGCGGTCGCGAAGCGTATTGCACCACCTTGGGCGTATTGCCAGAGTTTCAGCGCACGCGCGTAACTCTGCTGCTGCTTGCAGGCTTTCTGCGCGCAGTGCTACGCGATGTTGAGACCTGCTGGTTCACCGTTAAGCCTGACAACGACGCTGCGCGCGCGTTGCATGCAGTGCTCGGCGCAACCGAAGCAGGCGTGGTCCACGATTTTTACGGGCCCGGCGACAGTCGCATTGTGTCGAAGCTTGAACGCGGCGCGCTTGAGTTACGGCGCGCACGCTATGAACGCTTAGGTCTGTTGCCCAAAGTTGCGCCGGTATCATCGGCAGCTGCGTCGGTCGTCGCTACCGGCACCATCGATGCATTCGACGACGATGACTCGACCGAAGAGCCAGGCAACGACGACGACATCGTCACGTCAGTATCGCCAGCGCTTGCAGCCGATGTGCTGCGACGCGGCATCCATTTGAATTCGGCAAGAGTCTTGCCAATGGGAGGTGCGGCATGATGCAAGCAAGCAAGTTCGCGAAACTCGCCACCGGCGGCAAACATATGGCGCGTGGCATGTTCCACGCATTGGCCGAACTCGGTCATAGCCACCGCACGCCAGTCAAAGACGCAAGCGAAGGCGCCCACCGCCTCGCGGCAACCTTAGGTCTTATTGCACGCAGCCACGGCATCCGAGTTCGGGTTTCGGGGGAAGTCCCTCGGATGCCGTCGCTGTTGGTGTGCAACCACGTCAGTTATCTCGACCCGCTGGCGATCTTGCCGCTGTGCCCAGCGATTCCGTTGGCGAAGTCGGAAGTTGCCGATTGGCCGGTCGTCGGGCCGGTTGCCAAACAACTCGGCGTTGCGTTTATTGATCGCAACGATGCGATGCAACGCGCAGCAACGTTACGTCGCCTTTCGCGCATGATGGCGCAAGGCGTCTCGGTGCTCAATTTCGCCGAAGGCACGACGACCGATGGCCGCACGGTTGCACCATTTTGGCGCGGCAGCTTCGGCGTTGCGCAGCAACTCGAACTTCCAGTCGTGCCATTAGCGATTCGCTACGACGATCCAAAGATGGCGTGGACGGGCGGCGCTGCGTTTTTGCCGCACTACACCGCGATGGCGCAGAAGCGCAGCATCGGTGTGTCGCTTGTGATTGGATCGCCGCTGTATCCACGCACGGGTGAACCGCCAGAACACTTTGCAGCACGGGCCCGCAACGCTGTTAGTGCGCTGTTGCATCGGGTAACGCCAATGTCGTCGCTGACATCAGTTTCTTCGACGACAGCTGCACGGCCACCGGTACTCACGCTCGTTCCGTCGACACCATCAGCAAGGAATTCCTCGTATGCAGCAATCCGCGCACGAATACCTGCAACACGGTCAGAATCCATTTTTTCGGTTGCCTAGCGGCACTCTCACCACCGACGCAGCGATCGACGTTGCGTTGCTGGGCGTACCGCACGACGGCGGTATCGATCTACAAGGGCGGCTCTGCCCGCCGCCCTCTTCGCGGCAAAGCCGCGAATTCACCCACCACCGCGCGTCGCGTCGCGCGTACTCGGCAGCGACATAGTCGACTCCTCGCAACCACCACCAGTTATCGGTGTGCCCGGCGGCCTCGCTGCACGCGAAGCTCTCGCCTTTCTGCGCGCCTTGCGCGGCGTCCGCGTCGTTTGCGCCGTTTGATCGCGCCGACATGCGCCGCCGCGTCGAAGCCGATATCAAAGCATGGCAAGCGCGTGGCACCGTGCCGATCATGGTCGGCGGTGATCACTCGATCACATTGCCAGCGCTGCGTGCATTGTGCGCTGCGCATGGCCCGCTGGCGGTTGTGCAAATCGACGCGCATCTCGATTTGTCGTCGGCGGAATTGTGGGGCGATAGTTTTCATCATGGCACGCCGTTTCGCCACGCCATCGAAGAGCGCTTGATCGCCGACGGCACGTTGTTTCAAGTTGGGATTCGCGGCCCACGTGGCAGCGAATCCGACGACGCGTTGGCGCTTGCGCATGACCACCAGGTGATTTCGCCCGATGATTTGGCGGCTCGAGGCATTGCGGCAGTTGGCGCCAGCATCCGCGAACGCATCGGCAATCGGCCGACTTACATTAGCTTCGACATCGACGGCGTTGATCCAGCCTTTGCACCCGGCACCGGTACCCCTGTGCCCGGCGGCCTCACTGCACGCGAAGCCCTCGCATTTCTGCGCGCTTTGCGCGGCGTCCGCGTTGTTGGCGCCGACCTCGTCGAATATTGCCCCATGCTCGACCACAGCGACATCACCGGCCACCTCGCCGCCCACGCCATCTGGGAAATGCTCGCCCTCGTCGCTGCGCCCCGATCGTAGTTATCTATTGAACATCGCTACGCTTTTTTGGACGGGTGGCTGGCACCCGTTTCAGCGGGCTGGCACCCGTTTCAGCGGGCACCCGTTTCAGCGGGTTTCACAGCAGTCGCTCTGCGGCCAAGCCGATGTCGCAATTTATCGCTTTGATATTAGTTATTTACGCCGAATGTCGATAGTGATTGCATTGTGCTCGAAGGTAAGACAATAACGCACACATATGCGAGCTAGCCTATTCGTTTCTGCCTTGTTGTTCGCGACGCTAGGCGTTGCGGCTTGTACTGACAACGAACCGGACGACCTCGCCGATGTCGAAGACGCGACCGGTGGCTTGTCGAATGAGGACGGCGCTGCAGGCAAAGCCGATGCGTTGTCGAGCACGGCGACGCTGTACACGCTACGCCACGACGATCGTCGCTGCCGCTTTCCAGAATGCGGCGGCTGGTGGTTGTCGCGCATAAACTTCGAACAAACCAAATGTGCCAACGGTGTGTGGGCATCAGAGTGCTACGTCGGTGCGCTCGATTGGACCCCAGCTGCACTCGATCCTGTCACCATCGCTGCGGCCGAAGATGGCCTCGCTACCAAGCGCGTGATCTTGCGTGGTCGCTATGCTGCTGCGTCGGCAGGCGAATTTGGCGCGTACACGGTATTCAAAATCAACGAAGCGTATCGCGGCATCGGCAACGCCGAAGCTACCGGCACGTTCTACTTCCTCAAAGACAACGGCATTCGCTGCATCACTGCACCGTGCTTCTCGATGCACGAAGCCAAAGTTAATTCGACCCGCGCACGCGACATCGCCGATCTGAACCTCGACGCAGTTGGCGCGAGCCAAGACGACATTGCGGCAGCGTTTGATCAACTAAGCAACGGCCGCATCATCGCTGCTGGCGTTAATAAAACGGTGCGGGTAAACCGCCGCAACAGCGTCGTGTTGAAGGCATCGCAAGTATTTTTGCGGCTCACCAACGTTGTGCGCAACCCACTGGCTTGCACCACCACCAGCGAGTGCGGCACCACCATGTACCCAACCAAAGTTACTAGCGCTGCCGAGTGTTATTGCCCAAGCTGCCCAACCCCGTTGGCCAATTGGGCCAGCGACGACAACGCTGCAAGCTGGAATCAATTCTGTGCTACCAGCCACGACGACAGCGCTTGCCCTGCACGCCCATGTGCACCACCACCGCCGGTGGCATGCTTGGCCGGCGGCCAATGCGGCTTTGATTTTTAGCTTTTCGCAGCGGTAATCAAGGCACGTGTTTCGCGGTCAGTTCGCGGCCAACCAACGTAATGCCTTCTTGGGCCAACCGAGCCCTCGCGCGATCAAGTTGCGGGATTGTAACAGCTCCAGAACTAATCCAGATCCACTTTTTGATCTGCCCCGTTGGTCGCAGATGCCCCTGGAGTTGAATCTCCGCGGCCCGCTTCTTTTTGATCAGTACCGAAACTTCGCTGGTGTTGGCGGTGTGAACTTCGATCGCTAACACAAAGGCTCCGTTGTAGCTAAGCAAGTAGTCCCAACGATTGGCGTTTTGATAGTCGGCCCGCAATGCATCATCAAGATTCAAGCTGTCTTGGAATCTACTTCGCAGGTCACCGGCGATTCGAGTTCGATCGATTTCCAATAGTGCGGCCAACCCTTTTTCGATCAACCGAACTAACTTGCTTTGCTCGTGCAACGAGGCCTTCAGCGGTGTTGCAGTTACAACGTCCACTCGGCGTTTCACAGGCTATCGTCCTCGTTGACCGCCTTTGCAACAGCATCGCTGAAGCGCGAGCTCAGGCCTGAGAGGCCGCCCCATCCCGAGATTTCCTCGTCGACCGCGCCTGCGTCGAGAGTCGAAATATCCTTGGCGCTAACTTTTGCGTTGGCGCCAATAGAAAGAAAATGGGTGCGATATCCCTTTGTCATCGCACTTTGAGCAACGGCCTTCATATCTTTGGATTTCCCAAGCTTGAACGCGTCACACAAAATGTCGGGGGTTGCGTGATGTTCGACCAGCAATCGCAACATCCACATGGCAGCTAGGACGTGCGGAGAATGAGTGGAGAGTACGACTCGATAGCCGCGCCACAGCAGGTCTAGTGTCAGCACCAAAAACGCATTGATCGCTTCCGGATGAAGCCCCATCTCAGGCTCTTCAATGACGACCCAATCAACATCTGCATTCTTTGCGGTGCCACTCTGTGGCAACAACGCGTATAGACCGAGAAGCAGCGGCGTGAATTCACGCTGCCCGGCAGTCCACGTTAAGAACGGCAAATGGGTATCCCCATGAGTCATCTCCAACCGCTTTCGCTGTTGCGCCTCTTGCAGCCCAACCGTGCCACCATGAAAGACAGCAGCGTCAATTAGGTCGCGATACTGCTTCTTCAGCACATTCTTCAACGGGAACAAGGTTTCCCCGCCGCGAGCTCGAAAGCGATCATGCAAATGTTGGCTAAAAATGCGCGCAACAACCGGCGTTTCGACGTTGAGCGCATTAAATGTAGCGGCCCAACCATCGCTGATTAATAGCGAACGATGGGCAGGAACAAAAAAGACCTTTTCGTTCGTGGGTGCACGACCATTCTTGAGGCTTGACGGCACTACGGCGGTTGAGTTCCAACGAATTTCGCTGTTTTGATGCCAGGCACTGCCCATACCTTGGCCAAAAATCGATTCAACGATTTGCGCATCATCTTTGAGTGTGTGCCCTGCTTCTTTCAAGCGAGCAACTACGCGGCGCCCATCAAGTGCAACTTTTAGCCATTGCAACGCTAAGCTCTTGCCGGTCCCTTGCGCGCCCACCAATACAGTCAGATCACCAAATTCGAGGGAGAGTTCGCCAATGTGCGCGAAGTTCTTGATTGTTAGCTTCGACGTAGGGCTTGCCATCGATTCCTCGCAATCAATGTACGTTATTTTGCACTAGTGGCCGACACCGTGCGTCACATTTTCGATTCTCTAACGTTAGCCGCGCATCAGCACAAATTCTTCGGCTGCGGTTGGGTGCACCGCGACGGTGCGATCGAAATCATCTTTGGTTGCGCCCATGGTAACAGCGATGGCTGCCATCTGAATGATCTCCGGCGCGTCGGCGCCCACCATGTGCACGCCCAGGACTTTGCGGGTAGCACGGTCGATCACCAGCTTCATAAAAGTTTTGTCGTCGCGGCCGACAAAGGCGTTGCGCATGGGTCGAAACGTCGAGCGAAACACTTGCACATCGTGGCCCGCAGCGACGGCCGCGGCTTCCGACAGCCCAACGACGCCAACCGGCGCTTGGGTGAAAACTGCAGTAGCAATGCCGGTGTGATGCACCATCGTGGGCTTGTTGCCGAACAACGTGTCGGCTAACGCGTGGCCTTCGCGAATCGCCACTGGCGTTAGTGTCACCCGATCGGTCACGTCGCCAATCGCAAAGATCGACGGCACATTGGTACGGCTGTAATCGTCGACGATCACCGCCCCGCGCGGCGTCACTGCAACACCTGCCGTATCAAGGCCAAGCGCAGCAGTGGCCGGCGCGCGGCCGGTCGCGGCCAACGCGACGTCGCACGCGATTTCACTGCCATCGTCGAGCACGAGCACACGCCCGCTGCCGTTGGCACCCGTGCGATTCGCAGCCACCGTACGGCCTGCATGAACGGTGATGCCAGCGCGTGCCAAGCCAAGCATCACATGCTCGCGCACCTCGTCGTCGAAGCCGCGCAACGCCCGCGTATCTCGATGGATAATATCGACCGCGGCACCCATGCCAGCGAAGATGTGCGCGAACTCCACTGCAACATAGCCGCCACCATAGATCGCAATGCGGTTGGGCAACGTCGGCAAATGAAACACTTCGTTCGACGAAATCCAACCGTCGGCAATATCGT
The DNA here is from genome assembly GCA_029565465.1 of Deltaproteobacteria bacterium. GTDB lineage: Bacteria > Myxococcota_A > Polyangia > Haliangiales > Haliangiaceae > JABFXX01. The sequence continues at coordinate 13,359 of JAKQOD010000971.1, read as the reverse complement.
TTGGCCAGCTCGGTGTGCCACCAGTGGCAATCACGATGCGCTCGGCCGTGATGGTTTGGCCGTTGAGCTCGACGGTGTTCGGGCCACGCACCACAGCGCGGCCATCGAGCACCTTGGCGCCAGCTTTGCGTAGCAGTTCGCCATAGATGCCCGACAAGCGCGCGATCTCTTGGTCTTTCGCTGCCAAAAAGGTCGGCCAGTCAAACGTGGCCTCGCCGATGGTCCAACCAAAACCGCGCGCGTCGGCAACCGCTTGCCGAACTTCGCTGGCATACACCATTAGCTTTTTGGGCACACAGCCACGAATCACACAGGTGCCGCCCCAGCGATATTCTTCAGCGATGGCGACTCGCGCACCATACTGGGCTGCGATGCGTGCACAGCGCACGCCACCCGAACCGCCGCCAATTACAAACAAATCATAGTCGCGTTGCATGCCGCGGCAGCCTAGCACGCCAGATTTGGCCAGATTTGTCAGTCACTGCCATTTGGGTCGCTGCACACCCGCCAAAGTTGGCCAAAGCGGGGCCGTACGTACCCGACAAACACGCCGACAATGCGCCAATCGTGGCGTAGCAAGCCCAAACGCCATCTCTGCACTTGGCATTGCGGTTGCTACTAGTCATCTCAACAAGGAGATTCGACATGGGTTTTTTCGATAAGATCAAAGGTGCAGTTCAAGGCGTTACCGGCAATGCAGCGAAAGTTACGGTGGAGTTCAGCCCACAATTCGCCTACCCAGGTGACACGGTGTCGGTGCGGGTAACTGCAACGTCGAACGGTCGCGAAGTTACGTCGAAAGGCGTGTTCATCGATTTGCTTGGCCTCGAAGAAGTGAAGCTGCGCAAAAAAGACCACCGCGACCTATCGGACGACTTAGATGTTTCGCGCCACACAGTCGAACACACCCAACAAATCGCGCCACCGTTTGTGTTGGCACCGAACGCCACCGCACAATTCGAAGGCCAATTTGTGGTGCCGGGCGCTGCGCTGCCGACCTACCACGGCTCGTATGCCAGCCATAAGAATCAACTGCGGGCTCGGGTCGAAGCCAAGGGTAACGACCCAGACACCGGCTACATCGAATACCGCGTTGGCACCCGCAACTGATCGCGAGTTAACGTCCGGTTTCCGGACTTACATTCTATTTTGCAACCGTTAGGCTGAACATAAACGTTCGGCCTTGCTGTGGCATCAGCGGGGCAGCGAACGGCGCCGCTGGCTCGGCATAGCGCCAGTTCAGCAGGTTGTAGACGCCCACCGCGTAACGAACGCCGAGGTGCTTGATCGGCCCCGAGAGCACAGCATCCGCGACAATCGCACGATCGCTGCGGGCATCAGATTCAAGATCCGCACGGCGACGGTCTTCAAAGGCGGCGCGCAATGCGCCCGTCATGCGGTTTGGCACTAGCGGAACAATCAACTTAAACGCTGCAAATTGCGTCGGTGCGTTCAGCAATTGCCGGCTCGCGGTGGCATCTGGACCGCCTTGCGGTTCGGCATAGCGTGCGCGCAACAAGCCGTAGTGCGCCGAGAACATTGCGCCGTTGCGGAACTCGCGCCGCACTTCGACGTCGCCACCGATCATGGTCTGATTATCGGGGCTGTTGCGATTGTAAAAAGCTGAGGGATTTACGTCGGGATGATTGGCCAGGATTTCGTCGGTAACATCGGCAGGCTCGATGATGTTCTGCACCACCGCTGCATGCAACGACGCTAACACCGACCAATCACTATTGAATCGATGCTTGGCTTCGACTTCAGCCGTGTTGATGTACTCGGGCTTAAGGCTGGTTCCTGCAAAACTGCTAGGCGCTTGCGTGGTGCCTGCATCGCTGTAGAAGATCTCAAAGATCGACGGTGCGCGAAACGCCCGGCCAAGCATGACCTTGACGGTATCGGCTTCGCGCGGGCGCGCGATCAACACCGCTCGTGGTGAAAACATCAGATAGCTGCTGGCGTCTTTGAGTTCTTCGGTCGCTGCATTCTGATCACCATTGGAATTCCAATAGTCGACGCGTATGCCACCTTGAAACCTCAGTTTCGAGCTGAGCTGCCAATCGACCAAGCCAGACATCGCGGCCAGCTGATTTGGCGTGCTGACATCGATACCAGGTACCGGCTCCGACGCGCCAACGTCGAGTTGCTCGCCACGCATCGTCGAGCGGGGATGCAACGACCCTTCAGCGCCGATCGCAAACTTGAGCCGTTTGTTCGGCGTCCAACGCAAGCGCGCTTCGACACCGCCCCATGCTCCACGATAGGTTTCGGAGTAACGATATTGCTCGCCGGTTGGCTCGCCAGCGTCGTCGATCTGATCGAACACGGCGTTATCGATATAACGATAGTTGTTGACGTGGGCACGCAGCATCAAGTCGCTATGCGCGCTGAGCTTGGGCTCGTACTTTAGCTCGGCCAAAAAGCGCTGGTCGTTGTATTGCGAGTTTGGATCATTGAGCGAGGCACCGTAGTTTCCAGTTGGCACCACGATGTCGCGATTGTTGAAAAACCATTGGGCGCTGACGTTCTTCCACCAGGCTTTGCCCGCCGTCGAAAAGCCGGTGAACTTGTCGACATTCTGAATCGACATGCCGTTGAGCTGCAACTCACGGCCTTGCGAACGCGCAGCACTCACGCTTGCCCACATGCCGCTGTCCGCGTTGAAATGTTGAGTGGCGCCAACCCGCACCCGCAACGTCGCTTCGTCGACGCTCGATACTTGGGCGTGCACACTGTTGGGTTGTTCGCGGCCGCGCATCACCAGGTTGACTACGCCGGACACTGCGCCCGTGCCATACAGCACCGAGGCTGGGCCACGCACAATTTCGATGCGCTCGACATCGCCTAAATCAACCCGGCCATCGTAGTGGATGAATGACTGATACAAAATGTCGTCGTTGAGCGCTGCACCGTCAGAGAGCACCAACAAACGATTGCTGTAGTCGTTGGCTTGGCCCAAGCCCCGTACCGACGCGTTGCCATACACGCTGTCATAGTTCACGGCAAAACCGCGCACACCTCGCAACGACTCTAAGATGGTGGGATACGCAAATGCTTCGAGCTCTTGCCGCGAAATCACCGTGACCGAAGCCGGCGCGTCGTCGATCGATTCGGCGTCGCGCGACGCAGCGGTGACCGTAGTAGCTGGCAAATTGACCAACTCGCGCAACTCGGCTTCCCGTGCGACTTCCGTTGCAAGTTCCTGTTTGAGCCTAGCCGTGCTTGCTGCATCAAGTGTCTCGTCGGCCAACTGCCCGCGCAACGCCGCTTGGCGTGTTTGCGATTTCGCAATATCCGCTTTGGCGGCGGCCATTGTATCGTCAGAGAAACCTAGCAACTCCGCGTCGATTTCCACTACGGGGGCCGCAGCTGCGTCGATCGTAACCGCTGCGGCATCTTCAAGTTGAAAGTCTTGGGCAGGCAGCTTGCCTCGCGGCGGCGTGAAATAAGCCGTGTAGCCACCGACTGGCAACGTATGCGTGCAAGGAATGGTGCAAACCACAGGGCCAGCTGCGTCGTCAATACGAACCTGGGTGCCGACTGGGCCCGCGAAGGTCACGTGCCCTTGCTGCGCCTCCAGCGCCACGTCTACCTCGCGCTTGGTACCTGCGTCCAACGCCGTGGTGGCGACCACACGCGATCGAAAACCAGCAGCTTCGACTCGCAACTTCACGTCACCCGGCGCAACGGCGATCACGGTAGGCAGCACCAACACTTCGCCGGTCGGCAACGTCAACGTCGCGCCGGCCACCGCGCTGCGCACGGCCAGCACTGCAACATGCGTTTCTACCGTTGCCAGTTCCCCCTCCAGGGCCGCTTTCGTTGCGGTGTCAACGTCGCTGCTTGCCAAGGCTTCGCGCAAGTATTGATGCGCCTTGGCCCACCGCCCCAGCGCGAGGTACGCTTGCCCGATTCGGTGCGCGGTTGCGCTGCGTGGCTGCAACCGATGCGCCGCCAAGTAGCCTTGGAGCGCTAACGCCACGTCGCCGTGCGCTTGCGCAGCGTCAGCATTGCTGACCAATGTGGTTACTTCGTCATCGATACCATCGGCACTTGCCGTTCGCACCATCGCTGCCACCAAACACGTGGCACCCAAACGCAACCATCGCATCGCCATGCAAAGATCATAAAACCAACCACAAACTCGGCGCTAGCGACTGCGCGGAAAATCTTGAACGACGGTCAATTATCGCCGCTTGGCTGCGGCTCGCGGAGCCATTGCGTCGAACACAACGCAGTAGAAGAATAATCGTGAACCACCGATTACAGCAAGCGTGAACCGATGCAGCGTACCAAGCACATTTTGCCCGTCTAACAACGAGAGTTGCCTGGCCCACGAATTGCTCCAGCTACCCGCATGGATCAACCGCGTTCGTGGTTAGCAGCTGCCCTAGTGCTTGCAAGCGCACGCATGTTATTGCCGACGACGGCAGTCCGCGCCGATGTTCCGCAAAGCCGCGCGCCGTTGCCCACAGCGTCGGTGATCGGCATCACGGATCAAGCTGTAGTGCGCATCGACAGCGAAGGCAACCGTTACGAATTGTTGCAGCTGCCAACAACTGACATTGTGACAACTACGGGTGAAAAGAATGGTACGCGGCGCACCCATGAATATGGTGCGTTGCTGGTACATGAAGCTACCGGCCGTTGGGCCTTGCCACGCTCGACCAACAGCACAGGCGCGGGGTGGACCATCTTGTTCGGTGACATCAACGGTCACGTCATTGAAGTTCCTGCGGACCCAGCATGTGGGCACCGCAAAAGTTTCTGTTCGGTTGCAATCAAAACGTTTTCGCTCGACGGTGACTATGTGTTCGCTGAATCGCTGCACAGCCGCGGTACCAGCGTTCTGCGTTACCAGTTTGGCGCTGCGGCAGCAACCACCGTTGCGGGACCCGAGATTGCCAATCATCTAACGCTGGACCCACTAGGCCGCCGCGCGATCTATCGTACGGCGGCAGGGTTACATGTAGTGCCTTGGAGCGCCACCGACGACAAGATTGCGACTAGCAAACCGATCGTAGCGATGCCTTTGGTCGAAGACACGCCCAGCACCGACGGTGAGTTTGTCTACGCTGTCAACCACGGCAAAGCTCGTGGCGCGACGTGGCTCGAAGGCATCGCGTTAACAGACGGCGCCCGTAGTGCAGTATATCAACTACAACAACGGCGCTTGCCGCTGGGAGTCAAACGGCTTGCAACGAGAGCCGGCGTTTTCTTCTTGGATGTGCCCGAAGCGCCCGCCACTGATTGCGATGGCCGGTGCTCGTTGCGCGTGGTCGTCGACGGCAACGTGCGATTGCTTGCACGCAATGTTGCGGCGCTGCGCGACGTCTCTGACAACGGTCACTCAGTGCTTATCACGCACGCTGGTTCAACCGATGTTTTTGTCATCGATGTCGAGACGTTGAACGAACGAGTTTGGATCAAAGACTTTAACGCGGCAGTAGTGCAGTTCACCACGGCCCGGCCACGCAGTGCGCCAGCAGCACTGCCCGCGGCGTACGGCGGTGCCGCATACGGCGGCGCAGCGTACGGCGGTGCCGCATACGGCGGTGCCGCGTACGGCGGTGCAGCATACGGCGGTGCAGCGTACGGCGGCGCGGTGATTTCACCCGAGCCGGATTCTGCAACACCACCGATGCTGGTGCCTGCACCCACGCCGTAACCTTGTTGACGGCTGATCACTAATGCTTCTTGAGCCATTGCTCTGCAGCTTCAATTTGCTCTTCGCGTTCGGGCGTGGTGTTCCACGTTGCGATCGCGGTCTGCGCCCAGTGTTTTGCTTGCTGCACATCAACATGGGCCCACGCCTGCGCTAGCCCCCATTCGCAAAGCCCTTGCAACCGCGGGTAGTTGCCGCTGGCTTGAAACGCGGTCTCTGCTTCCGCAAACGCCTCGATCGCTTCTTTGTAGCGGTGCAACCCAAGCAAGGTATGACCACGCAACGCATTGAGGTTGATGACCAGAATGTCGTTGGATTTCGTCGACGTGATGCTGCGCAACGCATCGAGCCGTTTTAGCGCTTGTTCGAATTGCCCAGCGCTCGCCAAATTCGCAGCCAACCCATTCCAACAATTTAGGGTATCGGTCGCAGTCGCGCCGTCGACGACAGCAAGTATTTCACAAGCTTGTTGCGCCGTGGCAATGGCGGCATCGGCTTGGTCGAGTGGCGCTAGCACAACTGACTCGACCATCTTGTAACGCGCCATCATCGACGAATGGTGCAAGCCGATGGCGTTGAGGTATCGCTGCGCCACGCGAATTTCCGTCAAGCTTTGCTCTTGCTTCCCGGTCTCGTGCAGCACCAGCGCGTAGTTGGCATGGGTACTGGCTTGATACTCGGGTAGGCCAAGCCGGTCAGCTAAGGTAGCTGCTTGAGCGGCGTGGCTCAACGCTTCAGCCGATTCGCCAAGTTTCGCCAGATCAATAGCACAGCGCACACGGACGTCGATTTCGAGCAGCGAGCCAGTTGTGCCACTGGCTTGCAAACGTGCCAACGCAGCGCGTGCTATCGTGAGGTCCTCGTCGTACTTATCAACGCTTTGCAAGTAGTACGCGCCTTCGTAGCTTTCAGCCCAGGTATCATCGTGGTTTGCAGCAGCCAGCTTTGCAGCAGCAGCGAACGAGGCTTCCGCAGCGGCAAATTCGCCTTGGCCTTGCTGCACTGCTGCAACACTGACGCGTAACCGCAACGCGGTGTTGGCTGGTACCGGTGCGCGTTCTATCATGGCTTCGGCTTTCACGAGATTTTCGCTCGCTATGGACGCCAGGCCCAAAGCCTTGAGCGCAGTGCGACTTGCGGCGAGGCGAAATTCCACCGCCAACGGACCTTGGTGCAACTCTTCAGCTTCGTCAGCTAGGCGCTGCAACGTTGCCAACCGCTGCAACGGTGCAACCGTTAGATCATTTGCAAACCAGCGTTCCACTTCCAGCACCGCCGGTCGCCAGCCACTGTAGAACGCCAACGCATGTAGTTCTTGATGCAACGCTGGTGATTTGATCCCGTCGCTCGCCACGGTTGCCGGCAACAATGCAAGTTGATTACGCAACTGTGCTACGACTGCAACCGCTGCGGGTGCCGCTGGCCACTGCGCCGCCAATTCGAACGTTGGCAATGCGCAGGATTCAATCGGCACAACGCTGGCTAACCACGTTTGGCCAACCGCTGGCACAATGTTGGCCGCCGCGAGGGTCCGCAAGGCTGCTTGTTCGACAATGCGCTCGCGCAAACAATCAGTGGTTCTGCGATTCGGAGCGCGACAAGCAGCGGCTACCGCCGATGCTAGCGCCGGCGTGCGCAGCTGGGCGGTATCATACGCACGCTGCAACTCACACGATGCCAGCTGTGCTTCGCTGCCTACCAGCATGATGGTTGCAACCGTCGCCGACGCTGCCACGGCAAGACCGGCGGCAGCGAATGCAACGTAGCGACGCCGTGCCAATACGCGTTGCAGCGTTACGATTACTTCATCGATCGTAGCTGGGCGCTGCGCTGGTTGTTCCGCTAGCATGCGTCGCAGCAATGCGTCGAGGGCCCGCGGCTTGGCGGTAACAGCAAGATCAGGGCCTTTGGCAATTGCTGCTAACCGAGCCGCCGTCTCCGATGCTTCGAACGGCGCACGCACATGGATGGCACTCCACAGCGCAACGCCAAACGCAAAAATGTCAGCGCGCGCATCCACCGCGTCGCCACGCAATTGCTCAGGTGGCATAAAGCGCAAGGTGCCTACTGCGTGTGGACTCGTCGAGCGAGTCGCCATTGACCTCGCTGGCGAGTAGGCAATGCCAAAATCACTTACCACGACCCGTGCGGGCAAACCGTCGGCGCCAAGCGCGTTGCTAACCAACACGTTCTCCGGCTTAAAATCGCGATGCACGATGTTGGCATGGTGCGCAACAGCCAGGCCTTGCGCGGCTCTGCAAAACATTTGCAAGATATCGCGCTGGCTGCGCTTTTGGGCTGCCAACCACTCGCGCAGGGTGGTGCCATCAACCCGCTCCATGGCAATAAACACTTCGTCGCCATGGCGGCCAGCATCAAATACGGTCAACACCGACGGTGCATTGCAACGCGCCAGCACTTGCGATTCACGTATCAGGTTGTTTGCAAATTCGGTGTTTTGAACCAAGTTGGGCGACACCAACTTGAGTGCGACATCCCGCTGCAAGACGGTATCGTACGCAGCGTACACAGCGCCCATGCCGCCAGTGCCCAACAAGTGCTGAATATCGTAACGCCCAACGGCGAAAATCGCGCTGAAGTTGGGAACCGGATGAGTGTCCTCCGCTAGTTTGAACGTTACCAGCAGCGGTGGTTGCGTTGTAGAGTCTGCGGCATCGTCGTCGGCACCAAGCGACGCACGCAACGTTTGTTGGCACATCACACAAGTGTCGATGTGCGTGCGCACGCTGTCGCTGGCGGCGGCTGCAAGCTTGCCAGCTAGGTGCGCTTCAAGCTCATTTTCGGTCGGGCAGCCATCCATATGCGCCTACAACTCGGTGGCTGCGGGCAGCAGCTTCGACAAAGAAAGATCCAAGCGGCTTTGAACTTCATGCGCCAGCTGCTGATACTCGGTATCGCTGAGCGCTTGTTTCTTCATCATGTGAGAACGGGTTTTGGCAAACCACGACGCTTTGGCTTGCACCAACCAACGTGCCGTCGTGGCACGATGCACTTGATACACTTCACCAATCTGGTCGATGCTTAAGCCATCTTTGAAATGCATGCGCAACACCGCACGCAAGCGCGGCTCCAAATCGGCGGCGGCGGCGCTCAAAGCTTGGGTAAAAAGAGCGATCTGTTGCTGCTTCATCACATCAACATAGGGCGTGCCGTTTGCTACTGCGCCGGCAATCCAATCGTCGACGCTAACCGTAGCCTTGGTGCGCCGCTTGAGAGTAAACGCCAAACGTACCGCAACCATCCGTGCCCATGCGCCTAAAGGGCCTCGCGCTTGATAGTCGAGCAACTTTGGCTGGCCACCGTTAAAAAGCAGTTTGTCCCGTAAGGCTTGCCGAACTTCGTCGACAAACGCTTCGGAGCTTTCAATTTTGCGTACTGCCAACACGGCTGGCGCTAACACGCGCTGCTCAAACAAAACGATGGCATTGCGGTCGTTGGTCACGCAGGCCCAGGCTAAATACAAGTCATCGGCGTGCTGGGTCACGTCGGCAAGTGGCAGTTTCGTCGCATGCGCGACAAACGTCGGTCGTGCCAGCTCAATGCCGGGGCTGCGGGCTTGCGCAGCCTGCCAGACTGCGTCGAGTTCTGCGCCAGTTGAGGTCACAATGGGCCACCGGAACGCACACCCTATTGTCGCTTAATGCCGAAGGCTTATGCAAGCATTGGTTGAAGCCGTAGCAGCGATCTTTCGTTACCATCCACTCGCATGCAGCCCCGAGTTGCCCTTATTATGGTGGCTATGGAAAAGGGGAGTCTCCTGAAGCTAAGCGCTTCGGTGTTGTTGGCGTTGACAGTTTCTCAGGCAAACGCAGATGGCGTTGCCGATGAAGTTGACGTGTTGGTTAGTAACGGTGATGCAGCACAAGCCAAAGGTGATGCGGCCACCGCGCTACAGGATTACATGCTGGCCCAGCGGCTAGCACCGAGCGCAGGTAACCTGCGCCGCATCGCACGCGCATATGCTGCGATGGGGCGGTTCGCCGATGCGTTTCGCTACTATCGTGATGCACTTGCCGGTGAGCTGCCCGCGGCCGACAAAACTGCAGCCGAAGCCGAGTTTGCTGACGTGCGCACCAAAGTTGCCGTATTAGACCTGGCAGCTTCAGCGCCTGGCGCGACGGTAACGTGGCTCAACATGTCGGCGCCGTTGCCAATCCAGATTGCGGTCATGCCCGGCGACGTAAGCTTACAGATCAGCTTGCAAGGCTACCGCGAAGCGAGCCTGCCGCTTACCGCGTTACGTGCGGGCGAAGCACGCACGCTGCAAGTACCGCTCGTTCGCATGGAAGGGCGTGCCGTTTTTACCGGACCGCCGGGTACCCGCGTCGTGCTCGACCAAGAAGATGGGCCTATTGCCTGTATCGTGCCGTGTTCCCAATTGTTAGCCGCAGGGCCCCACACCGTTTTTTTCAAAGCGCCCAAACGCTCTCTGCCTACGCAAGATTTTAATGTCGAAGATAGCGCTGCGGTGACAATCGATGCCGCGGCTGCACCGGTGGTTGAGATCGATGCGAGCCTGCTTGGCTTTTCCGATGAAACTGTTGCTGGGGTCAAAGCAGACATTGCCAAATCACAAGCGCGCCAAGCCGAGCTGCGCGCCAAGCTCGATGCAGGTGGCCTCGGAACCGCGGCGACTGACAACGTCGCACGCGAGCTCGCAGCCGAAGTTGCGCGTGAAGCCGAGCTGCGTGAGTTGATCAACTTGCCGGCTACCACGGTAACCGTTGCCTCGCGTGAAGCTGAATCGATCGATGACGCGCCAGCGTCGGTAACGCTGATCACGCGGCAAGAACTTGAAGCGTTTGCATACCCAACCATTCTCGAAGCGCTGCGCGGTGTGCGCGGTTATGCGGTGCACTACGATTCCATTTTTGCCAACGGTTCGGTGCGTGGCTTGGGCCAAGCCAACGACTATTCCAACCGGCTATTGCTGTTGTCCGACGGCGCTACGCTCAACGAAAACTCGCTGTTTCAAGGCTACTTGCATTACGACGGGCGCACCGACCTCGGCGATATCGACCACATCGAAGTCGTGCGCGGCCCAAGCTCGGTGCTGTACGGCTCAGGCGCCATGACGGGGGTCGTCAACCTGGTGTTGCGCGATAAGCAAGCCCCCGACGGGGTGCACGTACAAGTCTCCGGTTATGACAATACGACCGCGCGCGCTCGTGCTGGTTTTGTAAAACACTTCAATGCCGACGCCGGCATGTGGGCAAGCGTGAGCGCGGCGCGCTCCGACGGCCATGACATCGATTTTGCGGACACCCGCATTAGCCATGTCGACCAGTTTCGAGGCTTCAACACCACTGGCAAGTTCTGGTGGAAAGATGTGTCGGCGCAATGGTTCTACAATGCGCGACGCGTCTCGATTCCAACTGGCAACTACGGCACGATTCTTAACAATCCCAACACGTTTAGCCGCGATGGCCGATCGATGGCTGAAATCAAGTATGATGGCCAGCTGAACAAATCGACGCGGCTCATGGTGCGTGCCCATGTTGATTCGTTTTTGTACGCCGCTGACTATCTCTACGACGATGTCGATGAGTTAGACCAACCAGTCGTCGGCGTTTCGCGCGAACTCGATACCGGCAAATGGGGTGGTCTTGAAGCGCGCTTGCATCTGAAGTTACAACCGAATCTGCGAGTTATCGTCGGGGCCGAAGGCATATTAAATATTGAAGCGGCGTTGCTTGGCTCTTACGCTCTTGATGCTCAGACCTTTGAAACCACCCATGACATCAACGCGCCTTATCAAACGGCGGCCAGTTCAGCGTTGGTCGATTGGTCACCGTCGCGCAAGTTGCGCGTGCAGGGTGGTTTGCGGGTCGACTACATCAATTACGAAGGCGATGTAAATCACGCGCCAGATCAAACGGCGGGCGCGTCATCATATACGGCGGTTTCGCCGCGCTTGGCGATCATTGCGCGCCCTGATGCACAAAACACGATCAAGCTGATGACCGGCAAGGGCTTCCGCGCTCCGACGATCTACGAACAATTCTATAGCGATGAGGGCAACAATTCGTTGCGCTCTGATTTCAACGGTGGCTTGTTGCGCTCCGAAGATCTATACGCTGGCGAGATCGAAGCCACCCATCGGTTCAAAGGTGACTGGTCAATACTTGGCGCACTGCACGGCGCCTTGGCCAAACGCATCATCGAAACCGTGCAGGTTCCCGCTGACTATGTGGCGGAAAATCCTGAAGTTAGCCCGGACGCTGTCTACTATCGCAACAGTCCGATCAACCAGTCCGTGATCGGCGCGGATCTTGAGTTGCGACGGCAGTTTCGCAATGGCTACATGTTCTCCGCGCACTACAGCGCGTTGTTAGCGCGCTATGCGCGACTACCGTCGGACAATCCTGACCTGGACAGCCGTGAGCTGCCGAACGCACCAACTCATTCGGCAGCACTCAAGCTGATCGTGCCGATTGTGCCTGACGCCATGAACGGCGCCGTGCGTGCTGCGTTTGAAGATCGGCGCCGCATCGATCCAAGTTCGCTCGAACATACCGATCGCGCGGTGGTTGCCGACGTTGTGATATCGGGATACCTCAAGAGCCTGCGGGTACGCTACGCGGTCGGCGCGTACAACGTATTTAATTGGCACTACCGTGAACCTGCGATTGCGTTTGCTGCCAGTGCGATTCCGCAACAAGCGCGTACGTTTATGTTCAGTTTGACGGCCGAGCGCTGAGGGGACGGGCACGGGCGCGGGGCCGGGCACGGGCACGGGGCACGGACACGGGCACGATCACGATCACGATCACGCGCACGATCACGCGCACGATCACGCGCACGATCACGATCACGATCACGATCACGATCACGATCACGATCACGATCACGATCACGATCACGATCACGATCACAGACACCGTCACCGCCACCCGTCAAATTAATCGTGGCTGTCCGTGTCCGTGTCCCCGGCCGTGTCCGTATCCCTGTCCGTGTCCGTGTCCGTGTCCACCATAGTTCGCGCCTCGTTCACGCTTTTCTTCGAGGACAACCGCTTCGATACGTCGTTGGGTACGTTTGCTTCTTCGCCCTACCGCGAAAGCCAGTGCCATGCGCGCGCAAGTTTGCGCGAACCACGACGTGCTTGGCCCAGCGCATGGCACAAGGCTTTCGCTGGAACGGGCGTGAAGCAAACATACCCAACTCCTCCTCGAAGCTATTTGTTGTCTCTCGAACTCGTGCGCTCGCTGGTGCCGGCGATTAAGTTGATCGCGCGACACGATGGCTCGCTGGCGAAGCAGCTGACGCGCGCGTTGTCGTCGGTGCCGCTGAACGTCGCCGAAGCCGGTGGCCGGGTCGGCGGCGACCGCACGCACCTGCTACGCATCGCGTACGGCAGCCTGCGCGAAGTCAACGCGTGCCTCGACACCGCGTGCGCGTTCGGCTGGCTCGACGCTCTGCCGGTCCCGACGCTGCGTGACGAACTCGGCGCCCTGCTCTACTCGTCGGCACGGTGAGCCAACGGCGGCCCACAGCGGCCGTTTATTCCATTTCTGCGCGGCAACCGGACACGATCTCCGATCGCGCGCGCGACCACGGTCACGGACACGGAAACGACCACGATCACGACCACGACCACGACCACGACCACGACCACGACCACGATCACGATCACGATCACGATCACGATCACGATCACGATCACGATCACG
>JAKQOD010000942.1 GCA_029565465.1 Deltaproteobacteria bacterium | reverse complement strand
TTTGCAGCAGGGCGACTACGAAGAGATGGACCAACTCGCCATCGCCAAGCCGCTGTGCAAAGCCGCCTTCCGTGTACTCAACGCCGAAGACATCGGCGTCGGTGTCGCGCGTGCCATTCGCGCCGCACTGTCCGGCCGTCCGGGTGGCGTTTATCTCGACCTGCCAGCGAAACTTTTCGCGCAGACGATGGATGCAGCAGCAGGGAAAGCCTCGTTAATTAAAGTCGTTGACGCAGCGCCACGCCAAATTCCTGCGCCAGATGCGGTGAAGCGTGCGCTTGATTTGCTCAAGGGCGCGAAGAAGCCGTTGATTCTGCTCGGTAAGGGCGCAGCGTATGCGCAGGCCGACGCCGACATCCGTGCATTGATTGAGAAGACCGGCATCCCTTATTTGCCGATGTCGATGGCCAAAGGCATCTTGCCCGATACGCATGAGCAATCGGCTGCCGCAGCGCGCTCTTATGTATTGCCCGAAGCCGACGTTGTCGTGCTGATCGGCGCGCGCCTCAACTGGCTCCTCTCGCACGGCAAAGGGAAAACCTGGGGTGGCAAAGATCACAAAGCGTGGGGCGGTCAAAAGTACATTCAGATCGACATTTCGCCGCAGGAAGCTGATAGCAACGTCGCTACCGACGCGCCATTGGTGGGCGACATCGGCTCCTGCGTTTCCGCCCTGCTCGCGGGCATCGGCTCCGATTGGGCGAAACCCCCAGTCGAATGGACCGGTGCGATCTCTGAGCGCCGCACGAAAAACGTAGCGAAGATGGCCGAAACATTGGCCAAAGACCCGTCGCCAATGAACTTCCACAGCGCGCTGGCCGTTGTTCGCGACATGATCAAAGACAACCCGGAGGCGATCCTCGTGAACGAAGGTGCGAACGCGCTGGACTTCACGCGCTCAATCGTCGACATGTACCTTCCGCGCAAGCGCCTCGACGTGGGCACGTGGGGCATCATGGGCATTGGCATGGGCTTCTCGGTCGCCGCAGCGGTCGTCACCGGCAAGCAGGTATTCGCCGTCGAGGGCGATAGCGCGTTTGGCTTTAGCGGCATGGAAGTGGAGACGATTTGTCGCTACAACCTGCCCGTATGCGTGGTCGTGATGAACAATAACGGCGTCTATCGCGGCACCGACGTAAACCAATCCGGCGGAAAAGACGTCGCACCAACGGTATTCGTCAAGGGCGCTCGTTACGACATGATGATGCAAGCCTTCGGTGGCGTCGGTGTTCAGGCCGCAACACCAGCAGAATTGCGCGCAGCGATGGTTGAAGCCGTCAAATCGGGCAAGCCAACGCTCATCAATGCGATCATTGATGAAACGGCGGGCACCGAGAGCGGTCGCATCACCAGCCTCAACCCATCTGCCGCCAAGAAAAAATAATTTCCCGTCAATTAGGAGACATCAAATGAGCAACAAACCTCTCGCAGGTATCAAGATCATCGACTTCACGCACGTACAAGCAGGCCCAGCATGCACACAAATGCTTGCGTGGTTTGGCGCAGATGTGATCAAGGTTGAACGTCCGGGCTCTGGCGACGTGACGCGCTCGCAACTGCGTGACGTGCCCGGCGCCGACGCGCTCTACTTCACGATGCTCAACAGCAACAAGCGCTCGCTCACGCTCGACACGAAGAAGCCAGAAGGCAAGGCCGTGCTTGAGAAGATGATTAAAGAATCCGACGTGATGGTTGAAAACTTCGGTCCTGGCGCGCTAGATCGTATGGGCTTCACGTGGGAATACATCCAAAGCCTCAACCCCGCCATGATCCTGGCGTCGGTCAAAGGTTTCAGCGATGGCCACCACTACGAAGACCTCAAGGTCTACGAAAACGTAGCCCAGTGTGCAGGTGGTGCTGCGTCGACGACCGGCTACTGGAAAGGCGAAAACTCCGGGCCGACGATTTCGTCAGCCGCGCTGGGTGACAGCAACACCGGTATGCACTTGGCAATTGGCATTTTGACTGCCTACATCGGTCGTCAAAAAACCGGCAAAGGCCAAAAAGTAGCGGTCTCTATGCAAGACTCAGTGCTCAACCTGTGCCGCGTGAAGATGCGCGATCAACTGCGTTTGGACAAGGTCGGTTACCTCGAAGAGTATCCACAGTACCCGCATGAAATGGACGCGTTCAAAGACGGCGTCGTGCCACGCGGTGCGAACGCAGGTGGTGGCGGCCAACCAGGTTGGATTCTGAAGTGCAAAGGCTGGCAGACAGATCCCAACGCCTACATTTACTTCACCATTCAAGGCCACGCATGGGGCCCCATCTGTGACGCGCTTGGCAAGCCAGAGTGGAAGGACGACCCAGCCTACAACACGCCGCAGGGTCGTCAGCCGCATATCATGGAAATCTTTGGTTTCATTGAGGCTTTCATCGCCGACAAGACCAAGTACGAGGCCGTCGACATCTTCCGCAAGTTCGACATCCCTTGTGCGCCAGTGCTTTCGATGAAAGAACTGCTGCACGACAAACCGCTGCGCGCTAGCGGCTCCATCGTTGAAGTGCCACACAAGGTGCGCGGTAGCTACTGGACCGTGGGCAGCCCGATCAAGTTCTCCGATACCAAGCCTGAGGTCACTGCATCTCCATTGCTCGGCGAGTACACCGATGAGGTGCTGGCCGAACTCGGTTACAGCAAGGACGAAATCGCCGCGATCCACGCTGCCAAGGCCGTTTAACCGCTTCGGTTAGATAGCTTTGCTGGGTGAACAACGGCACCTCCGGGTGCCGTTGTTTTTCGTACCGTCAGCCATGTAAATTTCTTGAGGGCTTCTGCCATGAAAACCACCGTAGATTGCCAGCAAATCATCGCC
>JAKQOD010000793.1 GCA_029565465.1 Deltaproteobacteria bacterium | reverse complement strand
AACCAAACGCAACTGACCGAAAATGATGTCTTTGGCCAAGTTGTTGATGTCGGCCCGGTCAGCGCATGGACCGACGGCACGCGTTACATTGTTGCCGCCCAAGATGGTAGTGAACAGTGGACGTCGCGCACGCTGCACTTTCAAGACGAATACGGGGTTGGCACCTTGCCTCGTGCCGCTAATGATCCCGACTTTACGATGGTCAGTGGCGACGCCCATCGGCTCTACGGGCTTGCTGGCACACGTATCTACATGCGTGAAAACGGCCAGTGGACAACCACCACGCTACCTGAAGCGTTTGCAGGCGTGCATCGCATGCGGACGGGCCGCAACGGCAAGTTTTACGTGCTAGCCGACGTTAGCATTGCCGAACGCACGGCGGACAAGATGTGCAAAATCTTTGGATGGAACGGCGCCACCTGGTCGACGCTGTATTCGCCTGCGTACGCATGCCAGGACATCGACGTCATTTCGGATCAAGAGATGTACGTTGCAAGTACGCAAGTCTACGGCTACGACGGCACCAACTGGCGGGTTTTGCATAGCACGGGCTTTAACGACATGTACATTGCGACCAACGTTCGCAAAGTCGGCAGCGATGTGTGGATCACGATTCCGCAGTGGGGCTCTAGCGGTCTTTGGGCGCTTCATCCCGACGGCAGCAAAACTCGACTCATCAGCGACGCCGCCTACTTTCTGCTCGATCAGTGGGGCGCTTGGACTTGTTTGGTGAAGCCGAGCTCAGATCTAAGCCGTTCGGCAACTTGTTTCGATGGCCATCAATGGCAAATGTTCCAACTTGCGATCGACCCAACCAACAACGGCTCAACCCTGCAAGCAGCCGATTCTGGCGACGACGTTCTCGCTGGCATGGTGCCCGGCAACGGCGGCGGCGTGTGGGCGTGGCGCGACGCGGTGTGGACGCAACGCACGGGCCAGTACTATGACTACGAAAGTCGTGTCGTGATTACGCCCGACGGCGACTACATGACAACCGGAGGTTTTGGCAACGGCGAATTGGACTTGGCAGCAACGCCAAGGTTCGACGGCAGCCTTGGCGACGCAAGCGGCTTGCCGATCTATGCGCCAACGGCGTGGCCGCTTGGCCATAACAAAGTTGTCGTGGGCAGCATCGACTACAGCACTAACCCGGCCCAGTACGGGCTCACGGAAATCGATATGTCGAGCACACCGGCCACCACGCGATCGCTTGCGCCGGGTGCACCAAGTTACATCCAAGATCGCATGTGGGCCGGCACCAGTGCCGACGCAGTAGTGACTGTGCCGCATGCACCGACGGCTCCAACATTCAACGTGTGGAACGGTACCATGTGGCGCGCGTTCACGTTGCCGGCGCCAACCGGCGCACAGTATTGCCAAATCAAAGACGTTGCAGTTGCATCAGCCAGCAACATCGTTGCAACTGGGTACTGCTACGGCACCAACTGGGACGAATTTATCTGGCGCTTCGACGGCACCACGTGGGCCGAGCTGTGGCACGAAACCGTGCCAAGTGGCATCACCAACAACTGGTCATTGTGGCAATCA
>JAKQOD010000898.1 GCA_029565465.1 Deltaproteobacteria bacterium | reverse complement strand
GACAGTGGCTTTGCGTGGATCGCGCCGCTGATGTAGTTGTAGTTAACCTTGCGGCCACTGTAGACAACGTCTGGATCGAAAACCACTTTGAGGTCGTCGGAAGCTTTGAGGCCGCCAGCGAGCACTTGCGCGTAGGCTTGGTCGGTTTCGACGCTCGACGATGCATATGCACCGTTCTTCATCACAACGAGACCGCTGTAGGTCTTGAGGGATTCAGGGCGCGACGTTGCGGTGACGATGTCACCTTCTTGGTTGGTGTACGAGTACACATCAACCGTGCCGTCGTAGTCAGCAGCCGTTTGCGCTGCCGTCACTGCCTTTGGAGCTGGCAACGCTTTTTGCGTAATCGTGGTGTAGTAACAGGTGTTCGCATCGCCAGGACCCACGTCGGTCTTGAGGATGGTGCGCGAGTCCGCCATAAACAGCACGTACGAGCCGCCTTTTGGCAGGAAAATTTCGCGATTCGCTTGGTCGTTCACAACCGACACAGCTTGGCGTTGGAACGATGCGTCTTGCAATTCGGTGTCGTTCGAGAACAGTGCGTAGCCAGCGACTAAGCCGCGTACACCGTCGGATTTGATGTCGAGCAGGGTTGGCTCAGCAACCGAGACAATCCACGGATCGAGGTCGGCGTCGAGCACGCCGTCGCCAACAACGTTGCCATCTTGGTCTTGTTCAACATCGCGGTGCGGCGTGATGCAGCCCTTGATGACGAAGCCCTTGGCGCCAACCGCAGGCACCGTAATGCGACCAGCCGCCACGGGGCTGATGTCGTCGTTTGGCTCGGCTACTTCGGTAGCGTCCGCCGTCACGATGGCAGGATCTTGACACTTGTTGTTGACCAACACGGTGCCATCTTGGCAAGCCGTTGGGTCAACTTCGCAGGTGCCCTTCTCCGCGTTAAAACGGGTACCGCCGGTGCAAACCACCGTCCCGTCGGGAACGCAAGAACCGTCAACGGCCTTGGTACCCTCGCCACAGTTTACGCCGTTGTCACCGCAGCTCGCCGTCACTGCGGCGAGAGCGGCGCTAACGACCACTCCAAATGTTTTGTAAAGGCTTTTCATCGGCGGTGACTATCTATAGTAGATGAGGCGCAGTCAACCCCAATACAGCCAATGTGGTTGCCGTTTTGGCAGCAAAAAAATGCACTGTGATCAACCGCGCATTTTCCCAACCGTGGCAAGTTGGGCTGCGAAATGCTATCGATCAGGGTAGCCCATGAATCGTACGCTGGTGATCGGTGCAACGTTTTCTGCCGCCATCTTGGGCGCAGGCGTATACCTTTTGCTGCAAGTGTCGGCAGCACCGGCCCAACCCGAAATTTCCCTGCCAGCTAACAAGCCCCATACGAGTGCTGCACCGACGACGCCAAGTCCGACGACGATCGCCAGCGGCGATACCACACGGATGCCGATCGCCCGCCCTACCCCAGTGACAGCAGGCGGGCCAACGGTGCCAGAAGCTACCTACGAAGAACCAGACGACAAGCCCGCGATTGACGTGTTGCGGCTACCAGATACCGACCCGCGCTTAACCGCGACTGCGGCCTTCGATGAAGCCAACCGTGCGTACGATCGGGGCGATTTTGACACCGCGCGCGCCATGGCCAATAAATTGCTTACGAAAAACCCTGGCAACGTGCGCCTGATGCGCATCGTGGTGTCGTCGGGGTGCATGACCGGCGACACCTCGGAACAAATCGCAGCAACCTATCGCCAGTTGCCGGCAGCCGATCGCGAACAGATGAAAGTGCGCTGCGAACGCTACAACGTGCGCTTTAGTGATCCATAGGACCTTTTGGGGCCGCGCGTGGCCTCGCGCAACGTTGATCTAGTCAAATAGCAGCGTGCGAGCGCTTTACCCACAGCGATCAGAACGCTACGGTTGGGCCATGTCCTCGCTGATCGACAAATTAGGAACCGAACCAACGCGCGCCACCGTCGTCGCCGAATGCTGCGACTTGATCGACAACCAAGTGAAGACCAAAGGCTTTGTGATCAAAAGTGGCTATGCCGCCGTCAAGACGATCAAAAAGCGTTTCGTGCCGGAAGTGGTGGATGCGTTGTTGAACGAATGGCTGACCGAAATGCAACCGCACTACGATCGTTGGGCAGCTGCCAAACAATCGACGTTTGCCGATTACGTAATCTCACGCTCCGACGACGTGGCCGAAGATTTGCTAAAAGTAACCGACCGCCGCGCGGAAAAATCGTCGCATGGCACGGCCAAAAAAATGTACAGCAAGATGCGCGACTCAGCGAAGAAGAACGTTGTGGAAGCGATTCCCGACCTTGCGCGCTTGATTCAAAAGCACCTCGGCGCGTAACAACCTTTAGCCGCCAAGCGCGTGCACCAAGCCACTGGCATCCGAGCGGCATTCCCACACGTTGGTGGCCGACGCTAAGGTGAAATTGCCACGGTGATCAGTCGCCATGGCGGCAAGGCCTGGCAAGGTTAGCTGCGCAATGCGTGCAACCATTGCCGTCCGCACATTGATGCCCCAAAGCGTGTCACCGACCCACACCGCAAGGCCTGCCGGCGTGCGACACATCGCGATGATCGGCGCCGCCATTTCAGCCAACGTGCGCAGCTCGCCGCTGCCACGTTCGATTTCGACGACGGCGTGGCTCGCTGTGGCGACATACAGGCGATGGCCATCTGGGCTGGGCACGATGCTGGTAGCTTCGATGGGGTAATGCGGCCCAGCGCTGCCGGCACCGCCTTCGTGCAGCACCGCGCCTTCGGCGGCCCACCACACGCCACGGCTCCAATCGTGCGCCAATGCATGGACCTGCTGCGCGAACAGGCCGTCGGGCACCCGCAACACTGCCACGGCCGCCGTCAACTCGTCGGTCGTTAGCGCACGCCAGGTACCGTC
>JAKQOD010000865.1 GCA_029565465.1 Deltaproteobacteria bacterium | reverse complement strand
GTTTCGGGCACTGCAGCCAAGGCCCGAATATCTTGGTGCGCGACATGTCAACCCAGCCGGTGCAACAAATGAAGAGTATGATTGGCAGCGGGTTTGCCACCTCTCCAGGACCACGCGGGGTAACAGCGCTGTATAATCTAGTTGATGCTGCGCGCTTGGACCGGATCATCATCGAACACGTTGGCCAACGCCGCGTGGTGCGTGAGTTTATTGAACGGCCCCAGCTTGCGGTCAGAGTGAAGAAAGACGTTGGAGATTCAAAATAAGATGAGCAGCATGAGCAACCCACATTCCCAGTCCAAGTCCAAGGTGGCGGCGACCCTCTTGGTGTCTGCGATGGCGGTCACCGTGGTGGCGTGCAAGGGTGGAACGACCTACAAAGACACCCCTGAAACCGTCGAAAAACTTGATAAATGCAAGGCCACCGTCGACACCAAACAAAAGCTGATTAGCGACTACGAAGCTGAGATTGCGCGCCTGCAGCGCGGCTCAACGACTGGGGGCGAAATCGTCTTGACGATTGAAGGCGACATCTTAAAAGTTAAACACGGCGGTGGTTCGACCGTCGCTGCGCCGCTTGATGACAAAGCCGCGCAAGCTGCATCAGCACGCTTCGTGGATTTGGTTTCTAAATCGCGTGGCGCGATTCAGAAATGTTATGAGCAAGCGCTCAAAAAGAACAGCGCGATCCAAGCCAAGACGATTTCGTTGCGTGTCAATGCGAGCTTCGCCGCAAGCGGGTCGTTTCAATCCTCGAATTTTTCGCCGACCATCAGCGATACGTTTGATGGTTGCATGAAGGCGATTGCAGCGAAGTGGGTATTGCCAGCTGGGCCGCAAGCGATGTCGTTCCAAGCATCGGTGTCGTTGACGCCTTCGTAGTGAGCCTGTCGTGAGTAAGCCAGGGCGAGATCTTCGTGAGTTGTTGCGTGACATTGAGCGCAACCCGGACAACATTAGTTTGCGGGTATCCGCAGCTGCTGCGTTTCGCCATGAAGGTCGGCTCGGCGATGCCGTGACCATGTACAAAACGGTGGTGCAAGCTTACGTTGCAGCGGGGCGGTTTGAGCAAGCCAAGATCGTTGCGCGGTCCGCGCTTGAGCTCCAGCCCAACGATGCTGAGTTGCGAGCCTTGCTGGATCCATCGCCGGTATTTCGAGTGCTGGAAAACACCGTGCCCGTGCGCGATATGCCGTCGATGTCGCACGTGGGTGACCAGCTGGATGAACATGGCGCAGCGGATCGGACCGATGTGCCCAAGCGAAATTCGCAGTACACCCCAACGCCGTTGCCCGAACCGATGCCATATCACGTGGCCGAACCAACCCGCGGGAGCTGGGCCGAGTTGGCTCTCGAAGACAGCCTGGTCCAGACCGATCCGTTGCTGTCCGAACGGCTGCCTCGCGCACGGAACACCAGCGGGTTATCGATGGCGGCACGTAAAATCAACGAACAACTCAATGCTGGCGCCCAACCGCCACCGCCAGTGCGGCGAGGCAGTTCTTCGGACGGTACCGATGATGCCAGCACCCAACGGATATCGAAGGTCACCTTACCGACCGAGCCAAGCTTGGACGATGATGACCACGCAACCCGGCCAGTTGCCCGCGTCTCGCCAACGGATAGCGAAGACGAAATCGAAGAAACCCCTGTTAGATCATGACCCTGGCTGTGATATTGTTAGTTCAATCCGCACCGCATGGTGCATGAGGCCTTTATGTCCAGAATGACCAAAGCAGACATCATTGAGTCGGTTTACGAAAAGGTTGGCGGTTTTTCGAAGAAGGAAGCCGCAGACATCGTCGAAACCGTGTTCAATGTGGTGAAAGAAACCTTGGGCAAAGGCGAGAAGATCAAAATCTCGGGCTTTGGTAACTTTGTCGTGCGCGACAAAAAAGATCGCATGG
>JAKQOD010000851.1 GCA_029565465.1 Deltaproteobacteria bacterium | reverse complement strand
CACGGTCCTGTGTTACCAACAGTGCGTGCGCTACATGTTGCTTGATCGAATCACCCGCTTGGCGCCACCGACGACGGCCGAGGGCGTGAAGTGTGTTTCGTTGTCCGACGATATCTTCGAAGATCACTTCCCGGGGCATCCGATTATGCCTGGCGCACTTTTGATCGAAGCGATGGCGCAACTTGGTGGTGTTTTGATTGAAGCTTGTATGCGCGAGCGCGGGCGGCATGATTTGCATGCATTGCTCGTAATGTCGGATCGGGCAAGGTTTCGCAAGGTCGTACGGCCTGGCGATAAAGTGATGCTGACGGCCAATGCAGTGCGCGTAAATGAAGATGGCGGCCGCGTGACGGCTGTCGCCCACGTCGACAGTGACTTGGTTGCCGAGGCTGAACTCACGTTTGCATTTGCAACGGTGACCCACCCAACGCTGATTGCACGGCGTCGTGATGTGCTCAATGTTTGGCTGTATGGATCGGTTGCTGGCGATACCACTGCGAGTCCAGCCCCATGAAGCGGCGGGTGTATGTGCACGCGGTTGGCGCCTGTACACCGATGAGCCCCGATGGCGCAAGCTGGCGCGACAGTGTGCCAGCGCTGCTGCGTGGTGCAAGCGCGATTCGCAGCGTCGATCACTTTGATACCAACTTGTATCCTTCGCACGTGGCTGCGTGGATCGGTCGCGATGGCTTGGATGCCCACGGAGATCGGCGCTTGCCGTTGTTGACGCGCGCCCTGGCCGAGATCGCAGCTGCGGTTGAGCTGCAGGCCTACGGTGGCGCCCGTTGTGGAGTGTTTCTTGGTGCCGAAAGCGGCCGGGCCTCGCCGCAGGCAATTTTGCGTTTGACCCAAGCAGCAGCGCCTGACGGTCGGTTTGATCACGCACAATTTGTGGCGATGGCTGAAGGTGCAGCTGGTGCCGTTGCGGCGCGTTCAGTTTCGCCAGCGGCAGTCGCAGCAACGCTTGCTGCACAGCTCGATGCGCAGGGGCCGGTCCAGACGATTTCGCTGGCGTGTGCATCGGGTGCTAGCGCGATCATTGCAGCAGTGCGGCAATTGCGGTTAGGCCTGTGCGATACCGCATTGGCCGGCGGCGTTGGCGCCGATGTTGATCCATTTATGCTCGTCGGCTTTGGCAAGCTCGGTGCGTTGTCGGCACGCGGTGTGTCGCGGCCGTTCGACCGCGCGCGCGACGGTTTTGTCGTTGGTGAAGGCGCTGCGCTGGTGCTGTTGTCGACCACCCCACCGCCAGCTGGAATGCCTTGCATTGAAATTGTTGGCGTCGGCGCAAGCTTGGACGGTTATCACCTAACAGCGCCGCATCCAGAGGGCGATGGCGCCGAGCGCGCGATTCGTGCAGCGTTGCGCGACGCTGATTGTGACACGGTTGACTATGTACAAGCACATGGCACATCAACCCCACTCAATGATGCGACCGAGTGCCAAGCGATCGCGCGGGTGTTTGCCAACGGTGCTGCGCCTGCGGTGAGTTCGGTCAAAGGCGCAGTTGGCCATTGGATTGCCGGTGCTGGTGCCGTTGGATTTTTGTGCGCGGTTGAAGCGTTGCAAGGCAATGTCATTCCGACTGCTGGCTTAACCGACCCCGATGCAGCGTGCGCGGCGGATCATGTCATGGTTGATAGCGGCGGCGTGCGAACCGCAATCCGGCCGGTGCGACGTGCGCTGGTCAATGCCTTTGCATTTGGCGGTGCCAATGCCGCCTTGATTGTGGAGGTGCACGCATGAGCGTACCTGTAATCGAAATTGTTGCGATGGCCCAAGCTAACCTAGCGGATCTTGCAATGCCGCGGCCCGACGAGAAAGCGGCTCAGCGTTTGATGTCGCGTAGCGCATTGTTGGCGTATCACGCTACGCGTGCTGTGCTTGCCGACAGCGGTTGGCAACCAGCTGACCTCGCAACGGCGGGGCTGTTTATGGGCGTCGGTGCGTCGGGTAGTGACGCCGGCCAGCTGCAGCGCATCTTGGTCGCCAGCTTCGTCGATGGCCAATTTGCAATGACGCAGTTTGGCGACCGCGGATTGCGCGCGTGCAATCCATTGTTTGCGTTTCAATTGATGAACAACTTTGTGATGGCAAATACGGCGATGTTGATCGGCACCCAAGGACCCAACGCCGTGCTGTTTTCGCGTGGCGCCGGTACTACGTTGGCGCTCGATGAAGCCATCGCTGCCTTGCGTGAAGGCGATTGCACGTTGGCATTAGTTGGTGGCGCCGACTGTGCAACCCATCCGGTGACCGAGCTGGAGAATCGATACGCGAGCAAATTTCGCTCGGCCTACGAACCGCGCGAAGGCGCTGCCATGTTTGCGTTGCAGCGTGTCGCTGCACCAACGGGGCGTTGGCGCATTGTTGATTTGCAATGCAGCACCCATGTGTGGCCGCAGCCGCCGTTGCATATCGTGCTTGGGGTGCGGCCCAACGCAAACGTGTACGTCGACGGCTGGTGCAGCGACGCCGTGCGAGATGTTGCAGCAGCATTGGGTGAGGTAACGCCCTCGATTGCAGTTGGGGCAGGGCTCGATACCTTGGCTGCAGGCCCAGCGCTCAGTTGGATGGCGGCGTTGCAAGCTGCGCCGCCTAATGTGGTCCAGCTGGCTGTCGTGCATATTGATATTAACGGCGACATGACGGCGGTGCATTTTGCGCGGGGTGCAGCATGACGGCGGTGATTACAGGCATCGGAGTGGTTTCCGCCTTTGGCGCAGGCGCAACGCGGTTTTGGGACGGCATTTGCAGCGGTGTGTCGGCGGTGCGCTCGATTGAGAGCTTTGATGCTTCGACATTTCCCGTAACGGTGGCTGCCGAAGTGCCGGGGAATATCGTGGCAGACTGTCCGGTTTCCGTACATCAGCGTGATCGTAAGGTGGTATTTGCGTTACGCGCCGCTGAGCAAGCGCTGCAACAGGCCGGCATTGCTGGCTTGCGCGGTGCCGTCGAGTTGAGCTTGGGGCTAGGGTTAGAAACGGCGCTGCTCGATGATTTTTCACTGTTGAGCAATGGGGATATCGACTGGCCAGCCGCTGCATCGCGAGCGGGTACGGCAATGCCACGGCTACGCACGCCGGCCGATCTAGCAGCGCAGCAATTGGTCGGCGAACTTGGCATCGGTGGTGTGCATTTCTTGCATATGAGTGCGTGCGCCGCCGGCGCTGCCGCAGTGGCCTGTGCGGCGTCGCTGATTGCGCGTGGGCGGTCGTCGATGGTCTTGTGCGGCGGTACGGATTCGATGATCAATCCGTTGGGCCTGGGCGGCATGGCACGGTTAGGCGCGACATCGCCACGCGCGACTGCCGATGCCTGTCGGCCGTTCGATTTGCATCGTGATGGTCTTGCCATGGGCGAAGGCGCAGCGATGTTCGTGGTCGAGAGTGCAGCCGCGGCGCTGGCTCGCGGCGCACCAGTGTTGGCCAAGATCACGGGCTGGGGCAGCACCCAAGATGCGTACAAAGCCACCGCTCCGCGCCCCGACGGCAGTGCGGCCGTAGCTGCCATGCAACGAGCCTTGCAACGCGCAAGGCTTGAGCCGGCCCAGATCGATTACATCAATGCGCATGGTACCGGCACACCGCTCAACGACGTGACCGAAGCCCTCGCGATTCGGCAGGTGTTCGGCAATGCGGCTGACAACTTGCCGGTCAGTTCAATCAAAGGTGCTATCGGCCACGCGATGGCTGCGGCTGGCGCATTGGAACTTGCCGCATGTGCGATGGCACTTGGTGCGCAGCGCGTGCCAGGCACTACGCATCTCCAAACGTTCGATCCTGCTTGTCCGATTTCAGTGGTGCCAGCAGGCGTCCGCGATGTGGCATTGCGTCGAGTCATGTCAAACTCGTTTGGCTTCGGTGGTCACAACGCGGTCGTCGTGTTGGAGGCGCCGTGATGCCGCGCGTACAAGCCCATATCATTGGTGGCGCGTTGCGTACGTGTGCGGGCGATGACATTGCAACCTTGGCAGCAGCACCCGCGGCGCAGCGTTTTTGTACCGTGCCAGCCCCGGCGCCGTGGCATGTGTATCCGGCCGCAGCGCATGGCGTAGGCACGATCACCAGCGCACTCACCCGGACTCCGCACGATCGAATATTGCGCCGCCTTGCGTTGCATGGTTATCACGTCGCAACCGCCGCTTTGCAAAGTGTAACCCTCGTAGGTAGTCCGCGCGTTGGGCTTTATGTCGGGATTGGTGGACTGCGTGCGCAGTGGGACGATTTAATTCCTGCACTCAAGCAGCAACAGCCGGATTTTGTCGACGGCTGGCAGCGTGGCCTCAAACAGTTGCATCCGTTTTGGATGCTGCAGCACTTGAGCAACAATACGCATGCGCTGTTGTCGAAGGACTTGGGCGCCCGTGGTGAAGGGTTCACGTTTGGCGGCAGCAATGCTGGCGCGCAAGCGTTGGAAGCGGCCATCGCAGGGTTAGCGTGCGGCGCCAACGATGTTGCGATCGTGTTGGCATATGACTCCTTGCTGGAACCTGAGTTGTTGCTGCAGCCAACGGTGGCTGGTTTCCCTAGCGAGGCTGCGGCTGCCGTGGTGTTGACCGCGACTGCACCGGCGCACGGTTCCTTGCCGTTACTTGAAGCGCGCACCGCTGCCGACGCCAGCGATGGCGCACCGACGAGCGCGACGCTTGCTAACGCGCTCGCCGGACTTCATGTTGGTGCCAGCGACGCCATCGATGCGCCACGCTTGCATTGGCCAACCGCAACCCACGACACCGCCGCAACCATTGGCGATGTTGGCGCTGCGATGGCGGTAACCCAAACGTTGTTATGGGCGCATCGGTATGCCAACGGGACGGCAGCAACCGATGCCACTTTATGCCTGTCACTTGGATCCCCTGGCCTGGCCGGAGCTGTGCGAATATCACGCAAGCCATGAGCCAAGACGCCCCCGGAAATCTCCCTGCCACCAGCGCGGCCCGAGCCGAAGTTGTTCGTGTATGCGTTGCCGAAGCGCTCAACCTCGACACCGGCAGCGACGGCCCAGTCGCCTTGACGTCGAACTTGATGGACGATCTCGGTGCCGATTCGTTGGCGTTTCTCGACATCGTGTTTCGAATTGAGCAGGCGTTCGGCATCGAAATTACCCGTGGCGAAATGGAACGCGCTGCGCGTGGCACCATGTCGGAAGATGAGTTTGCGCCGGGTGGCGTGGTGTCAGAAACCGGCTTGGCGCGGCTGCGCGAATTGATGCCAGAAGGTGGCGCCAAAATCGCAACCGGGTTGCGTGCGACCCAAATCTTGACGCTGTTCACCGTCGAGACGTTCGCGAAAATCGCCGAGGGCAAGCTGCAAGCATCGCAGGGGCTGGCATGAGCACGAATCCCGATTGGAGTGCCGCTGCGTTCGCAAGCACAGCGGTGTTGCACGAAACCACCAGCTTATGTCGGCAATGCAAACACGCCTTGCCAGCCCGCGTCGTCGAGCTGGACGGCGAAGTTTGGATGGCAAAAAACTGTCCGGATCATGGACCGGCGACCGTACGGCTTTCAACCAACGTCGCTTGGTACAACGAAACCCGCGCTGTGGTGCCACGCTTGGTACCGCCGCCCCGCGCACCGAAGCCAGTTGCGCTGGGTTGCCCGTTTGATTGCGGCGCCTGTGCGGCGCATCAATCCAAGATTCGGCTGCCGGTTGTTACCATCACCAGCGCGTGTAACCTCGATTGCCCGATTTGCTACGTGCACAACAAGAACGACGGCGCGTACAACATGACGAAGGAAGACTTCGCCGGCGTGCTCGATCAACTGGTCGAACAGCAGCGCGAACTCGATATCATCAACATCACCGGCGGTGAACCGTTGATGCACCCAGATATTCTTGAATTCATTCAGATGGCGCACGACCGCGGCATCCACCGTGTGAGCGTTTGTTCCAACGGCCTCAAGCTAGTGAAAAACGAGGCTTTGGTGCAGCGGCTAGGCGAACTCGGTGCGCGCATCGCGTTGTCGTTCGATTCTTTCGAAGCTGATGCCGACTATTTGTTGCAAGGCGCGCACTTGGTCAAAGTGAAGCAGCAAGTGCTCGACTTGCTCGATAAATACAATGTCGATTGTACGTTGATACCCGTGATGACCAAAGGCGTCAACGATCACGAAATCGGCAAGATTATCGCCCACGCCCTGCGCCGCCGCAGCGTGCGGCATTTGGAAGTTCATACGATTACGTACACCGGCCAAGGCGGCGTTTCGTTCGACCGCAGTGGTCGCATTTCGATGTACGAAGTGCTCGAGCAAATCGGCAAAACCACCGATGGCTTATTGTCGGCCGCCGACTTTGTGCCGTCGCCGCATGCGCATCCGCTGTGCTATCAGATTGCGTATTTGCTGTGCAATCCAGACGACCCTGACGAACGCCCGATTCCAATCACCCAGCTCATTACGCGTGATGAGTTCTATGCAGCGTTGTCGGAGCGGCTATATCTCGAGCCGTCGCCGCAACTGGAAACTGCGTTGCACGACGCGATTAATCGCGTATTTGCAGCCGATGACGACGAGCCAGATCGCGATCGCAAGCTGCGCTTTCTCAAGCGCATGTTAGCCGAGCTGTTTCCGCAAGATCGAGTGTTGACCCCGGCTCAAGCATTACGGGTTAGCGAACGGTGGGCCAAAGCGATCTATCTCCATTCGCATATGGACGAAGATACCTTTGATATCGAACGGGCGGTGCAGTGCTGCGATTCTAACTGTTACGCCGACGGTTCGACGATTCCGGTCTGCAACTACAATGTGCTGTATCGCGAGACCGAGGAGCATTTTATGATGAAGCCAGTGCCACGTACTGTGAAAACCGGTGGTCGCTTGTTGCCGGTGGTGCGTCGATGAGCCGCCTGGTCGGCAAGCGCTGTGTCATCACGGGCGGCTCGCGCGGCTTGGGGCGTGCCATGGTTGAGCACTTCGTTGCGCAAGGCGCCAAGGTGTTGTTCACGTATTCGCGGAACGATGCCGATGCCGACGCCGTTGTCGCAGCAGTGCAAGCGCGCGGCTGTTCGGTCGTAGCGATGAAAGGCGATTGTTCGGTTGCCGCGCATGCCAAAGAAGTAATCAATCGTGTCGTCGCGGACTGGGGCGGGATTGATATCCTGGTGAATAACGCTGGGACCAATCAAGTGCTGCCGATCGGCTTGCTTGACGAAGCCGATTGGGACCGCGTGATGGATGTAAATGTAAAAGGTGCCTATCTATTTGGTCGTGCTGCGTTGCGACCGATGATCCGCGCCAAGGCGGGCGCAATTCTCAATATCGGTACGTTTGCCTCCGAGCGCGTTGTCGAAGCGCCGGTACACTACGCCGCAGCCAAAGCTGCGTTGCGGGGCTTCACCGAAGCGTTAGCGCGGGAAGTAGGGCGTTACAATGTGCGGGTTAACTTGCTTGCGCCGGGCCTGCTTGACGTTGGCATGGCGCAGACGTTGCCTAAGCATCGGCTCGCCGAATATATGAATCAATCGTCGTCGGGGCGGCTGGGGCGCGCTGCCGAAATCGCCGCGATCGCCGCATTTATGGTTAGCGATAGCAACACATTTATGACGGGCGCCAAGCTGGTCGCCGATGGAGGTTTGTAATGTCTGCAGCGAGCGCTACGCCTACCATTGCCGAGCGGGTTCGCGCCGGGGTTGATGGTTTCCGCGACTACGTCAACAGCATGATCGCTTTGCGCGCTGATCTGTTGGGTGAACCGTGGCGTGCCATGCACATCAAAGATGGCAAACTGTTCGATGGTGAACGCACCTTTGAAGAATTTCATGGCACCCAGAGTTTCGGCCATCGCAACCCGGCGATCACCGCAGCCGTGCGTGCGTTTCTTGATAGCGATGCAGTGAACTGGTATCCAGCGCGGGTCAATCCGTACTCGGGCAGCTTGGCGCAACGGTTATGCGAACGCGCGAATCGAGGCACTGCGCATTTGCAGGCAACCGCACCAGCGACGCCAGGCAACTACCACAATATTTTCTTCGCCAATTCAGGCAGCGACGGCGTTGAAGCAGCGCTCAAGCTGGCGCGCGCAGCAACTGGTAAACCACGCATCTTGTCGATGATGGGCGCGTACCACGGTTGCACGATGGGCAGCTGCGCGTTGATGCAACCCGGCATGTTCAAAGACATCTTTGGCCCGCATCTGCCCGGCGCTGAAGTGTTGCCGTTTGGCGATATTGATGCGCTGACTCGTGAGTTGAGCAAAGGCGATGTTGCTTGTGTTGTCGTCGAGCCGATTCAGCTCGAAGGCGGCGTTAATACGCTATCGCCCGAGTTCTTGCGCGCGCTGTGTGAGCTGACGGCCAAACATGACGCCATGTTGGTCGCCGACGAAATTCAAACTGGCCTTGGCCGCACTGGGCGGTTCTTGGCAAGCGAAGCCTGGCCGCGCCGCCCCGACGCTGTGGTGCTCGGCAAACATCTCGGCGGCGGCTTGTTGCCGATTTCCGCGATGATGACGACGCTTGCATGGTTCGAGCGTGCCTATACCCGCGATTACGCCGCTGCTGAAGCGCACAACACCACCTTCGGCGGCAACGCGATGGCATGTGTGGCGGCCCACGCTGCACTCGATTTGCTGACCGATGCCCAGATTGAACGCAACCAACAACTCGGCACCTTCGTTCGGGCTGAAGTCGCGCGAGCCTGTGGCAAAAGTCCCTTGTACGTTGGCACCCGAGGTGCTGGCATGATGCTCGGCATCGGGCTCAACGATCTTGAACATCCGTGGTTGTCATTCGACCACTTCGGCGTACCCGGCCTTGCCGATCAGCCAAGCGTGGGTGTGCTGCTTTGTTACCGCATGTACAAGCGCGGGTTCTATCCGTTTGTGTGCGGCCACAAATGGAACACGCTGCGGGTGTTGCCACGTTTCACCATCGACGAAGCCACGCTAACTGGTTTTGCCAACGCGCTTGGCGAAGAAATGGAGTATTTATGCGAACAGAGTTAGCTATGGGCCAAGGCAAACGCGCTTGGGTCTTCGGTGGCTCTGGTGCCATTGGTAGCGAAGTTGTGCGCGATCTGCGGGCGCAAGGCTGCGACGTGGTGTTTACCTATGCAACGCGCAACGATGCGGCTGCTGCGTTGGCGGCAGCGACCGGCGCACGTGCGCTAGCCTTGACGTTTAGCGATCGCGCCAGCTTGCACGCTGCGCTCGACGCTGAGCTAGGGCAGGGCCGGCCCGATCTGATTGTCCACGCCGCTGCGATTTCGGCGTCTGTACCGTTGTTGGAGTTGAATGACACTTTGTGGCGCAACACGCTCGCTACCAATGCCGAATCGGTCTTGTGGCTCACGCAGTGGGCAGCGATGCGAGGGCTGACGCCGTTGGACATCGTGGTCACCGGCGGGCTCGACCGCACCCAAAGTTTGCCGTTGCCGGTGCACTACGCAGCGACACAAGGCATGTTGTCAGCCATGGTAATGGCGTTGGGACACGAGCTTGGCAGTTCCGGCGTGCGGATCAACATGGTCTCGTTCGGCGTGATGAATGCAGGGCTTTCGAGTTCGTTGGCGAGCAAGTCGCGCAGCGACTATGAACACTTTTCAGCACTGCGCCGCGTCGGTACCGCTGCCGAAGGCGCACGCGTGGTGACGTGGCTCGGCTTGGAAAATACCTACATTCAAGGCCGCGTGATTTCGGTGAACGGCGGCATCTGAGCGTGAGGTTGTAGTGAGTCGCAACGCTGGCGTGGAACGCGCGCGAGCCGTCGCTATCGTTGCAGTGGTGGCCGCTCACGGCATCATGGCCTACATGACAACGCCGGTTGGCTGGGCCGTCGCCGATGCGCCCGGCAGCATCGTTGTCGACGGTATCATCTGGCTTGTGCATGCGTTTGTGATGCCTGCGTTCTTCGTGCTGTCGGGCTTTGCTGCAGCGCAAACGCTGCTGCACTACGGCGCGCGCGGCTTTGTGCAACGGCGGCTACGCAAGTTGGTCTTGCCGTTTGTTGTGCTGCTGTGGCCAAACTCCGAATTGCTCAGCGCGGTGTGGCGTTGGGGCCGTCACGTCTCGGCGCTAACCACGCATCAAGACATCGGTGCCATCGAGCATCACTCCGACTACTTTGCGCTCGGCCACCTCTGGTTTTTGTACTATTTGATTTCGTATTCGGCGTTAGCTGGTGTGCTCTGGCAATGGCCGCGGTTGCGCACGTGGGTCGCCCAGCCGCGTTGGTCGATTAGCACGTGGGTGCTGCTAGTCACGCCATTGTTTGCACTGATCCTTGGCTGGCAACACGCAACCGAAATCGATACGCCGCAACGCTTGTTGCCGTCGGCGTCAGCGTGGCTGTTTCATTTGGTATGTTTTGCGGCTGGCTTTGTTGGTACGGCGCCAGGCGCTGAGCCACAACGCCCTCGCGCTGCGCAGCGTCGCGGATGGCTGCTGGCAATTGCTGCATTGTTGTTATTCGCAGCGTTGGTGCCGAGCTTGTCATCACGCATCGCTGCTCCGACTTGGTACGCGAGCGTACTCAGCGCTGCCGTCGGCGCTGTGTTAATTGCTGCGTTTTTCGATGTG
Organism: Deltaproteobacteria bacterium; assembly: GCA_029565465.1. Taxonomy (GTDB): domain Bacteria; phylum Myxococcota_A; class Polyangia; order Haliangiales; family Haliangiaceae; genus JABFXX01. Next base: position 2,438 of record JAKQOD010000851.1, on the reverse strand, counting down.
CAATCATCTACAGCATTGCCCCCTCGTTTGGGCCGCATCGCGCACGCCAGCTACTGGACCTACATCCTGCATTTGCCGATCGTTGGTGCGTTGCAAGTCGCAATTTTCCCGTTGGCCGTGCCGTGGCCGCTCAAAGGCGCGATCGTCGTCGGTGCCACCTGCGTTATCTGTTTCGGATCGTGGCGTTGGGCGCAACGTACGCCACTCCGTCACGTCTTTGCGTGAACTCGGCGATTCACGCCGGGCCCCACAACCGGCGACCCAGCACGCCACGCCAAACCCCAATCGCGGGCAGATACAGCAAGCCAAAACCGACGTGCGCGTACAGCGTGGCAATGCGAAACCAAAGCACAAATTGCACGTCGAGACCGCGGCCAAAGGTGCTAGCGAAAAACGCATGCGCTGCAATTTCGCCCAATGCGGTCCCGCCCGGCGTCGGCAAAATATGCAGGAAGCCCAAATAGACAAAGCCTCGCATCACAAACGCTGCATTGGCCACGCCGGCGTCGGGGGCGAGGCCATAGGCAATCGCTAGCATGATGCCTGCGTACGCGCAGTAGTAGCCCACGTGCGAGAGCAGCACCGGCAGCAACCAACGAGCGCCGCGTGCGCGCAACGCTGAAAGCCGTGCGACGCTTTCGTCGGCCGTGCGATAGATCGCCGAGACCACAGCGCGGCGGCGACCACGCCCCAGCCAGCCTTGCGTCACACGGCTGTGTAACCGAGCGAGCCATGCACGGCTTTGCGTCGGCCACATGGCACCGCCGACCAGCAACGCCATCAAGCCGACGAACAAGCTGATGCCGCTGATCAACGACACCGTCAGCGTCAACGGAAACGGCGGCGAATAACCCAGCGCGATGCCGGTGCCTGCCAAGATCAGAATGAACGCAAAGCTGATCACAAACTTTACATAGGCGATCAGCAAGGCAGCGTCGACCGGCGTGCCATAGCGCGCCATCACATAGGTTGCAGCCGGTTCGCCCAGCAGCCCGCCTGGCGACAACCACGACATGAAGTTGTTGGCGATGGTGGCGTCGAACGCCGTGCGTGCAGGCATCGCAACACCAAGCGCCCAGCCATGCACCATGACTCGTGCGACTTCTGCAGCGATCAATAAAGCGCTCGCAGCGGCCACGATGACGTAGAACCACCATGGCTGCATGCCAAGCGAATGCCATAGCGCTGCAGCGTCGGTATTGCCGCGCATCAGATAGGCAAAGCCAAGCACGCTGAGTACTGCAAAGATCACAAACAGCAATACGAACCGACGATTCGCTTGGCTGCGCGACGCTTCATGTAGCGGTGGCGTCACGCGAACTACGACTGCTTACCAGGGCTGCCAGAGCGGCCTTTGCCTAGCGTAATCAGCGCTGGCGCTGGTGGCGCGGCAGTGCCGCCGGCAAAGCGCGCATCGCGTTCGCGGTACAATACGTTGTACGCGCACGACGGAATGTTACGGCCATCAGGCTCGCGAATGCCGACACAGCACTGTCGAATGCGGTCGGTATCAAACGTATCTTCATCCATGTGGCTGTGCACATAGATTGCTTTGGCGCTCATTTCAGCTGCACGCATGCGCGCCACCGCATCGCGTTGTGGGTCGAATGCTTCGTCGACGACCCGGCGTAACGCACGCAACACCTCGTCGCTGCGATCAAATTCAATTTCGCCGGACCATAGCCGGTTGATCACGTCGGCAAGCGTCGCTTCCATTTGGCTGGTCGGTTCGAGATACAGCTGCCCAGCCAGCATCGCGCGCATATCCGATGGCGCCATGAAACGGGCAAACGGCGTCCAAGCATCAAGGGTGGTGCGGCTAGCGCCGGCTTGGCCGGTTTGCAGCAAATAGGTCACTTGGTAACACAGCGGGTGCGCGGCCGGCGACGGCACGAAGTCGCTGATGCGCAGCGCGCCGGCTGTTTGCTGCTCAATGTCGACGAGGACATCGTACGGCGTGTAGCGACCCACCTTGTCAAACTGCGCGCCGCTTTGGCCAGTGAAGGTCATCGTATGCAATTCGAGGCTGCGAATAAACGGCCGCTCAAGCGCTAGCTTGATAAACGCTCCAACTTCGTCGGAGTTGACGCCGCGCGCCAGCACCGGCAGCAGCGTCGTGTTGACGTTGTACTTTTCGAGCAGCTCAAGGACGCGCAGTTTGCCGTCGAGAAAACTGCCACCGAGCATCGTTTTGTTGGTTTCGGCGCGAAATGAATCAAACGACAATACGATGCGTGCGTCGAGCGCGGCGAGCCGGGCCACCAGCGCTTCATCTTTGAGAAAACGCAAACCGTGGGTTGAAACCGTGATGCGATGCAGCCCAGCTTCGTGGCAAAGCTCGATCAATCGCTCAAACTGCGGATGTTGCGTCGGTTCGCCACCAGTAATGTTAATGATGCGCCGTTCCGGATCGTTGGCTACGATATGCGCGATCACCG
>JAKQOD010000848.1 GCA_029565465.1 Deltaproteobacteria bacterium | reverse complement strand
GCGGCCAAGGCGAAGGTGGCTGCAACTGGGTAGATGAGGATCGACAGGTCGATATGGCCCAAGCTGGGCACTGCGATCACGCGCCACGAAGCGAACGTGGCGGCAGCGCCGACGCACAGTGAGCCAATCACCACGTGGTGCAAAACGAACAACCGTCGCTGGGTGCGCCGGTACCAGCGTTGCGCTAACGCTGCAAACACGCGCGCAACAATATCGTAAACGATAGGGGCACCCGCGATCATCAAGATGCCGGTCACGCCCATGACCAGGGCATTGCCAACTGCGACAACATGCGGGCCGAATTGGGTGCTACGAAATAGCCGCCAGATGACTTGAAAGCCGACCATGGACCAGGTGGCTATGGCGAGCAGGCCAACGAACAGCGCAGCCGCAAAACGATGCGCATTGCCGTCGGCATCGATCAATTGTTGCACCCGTGGCCACCAGGCGCGAAACACCAAGCGGGCAGCGACGGCGGCAATGATGAGGGCCGGCCCCGCAAACATGGCGGCGAACCCGATTGCGATGATCGTGCCCAGCGGACCCAAGCCAGCGAGGATAGCTTCGCTAGCGCCTGCGATCAGCGCGGCGGCCATAGCGGCCACCACACACGGCAGCAACCAGCGCAGCAGTTTAGCGATCGCAGACACAAAATAATTGTAGCAGGACCGTCATTAACAACAGTAGGGCCGGCACGTAATGTGATTACCGGCCAGCGCTGCAGCGGCCTACAAAACGCCTGCGCTACGGCTTTTTTGTAGCCGCGGAAATGGACAAAACCGGCGGACGCCTTCGACATGTTCGCGCCAGCCACAGTCGAATAGAATGCCAGATGGGAGCTGGGTGGCAGTTGCATGGTTGGCGTGCGCCCATTGCGCAGGTGTCATGTTTGGCATGGCAGCTGCGAATTGCGCATGGGACACGTAGAGTGATTGCGCCCCTAATTCACGCCAATAGTTGGGCATGCCGGGCCGGGTTTCAATGGGCGGGTCGGTGTCGCAATTGACGACGCCATTGAGGCGTAATCCGTCGGCAAAGGTTGGAAAGTGATCGCCGTTGGTTCGACTCAGCACGCATTCGAGCAGGGTTGGATAGCGTTGCACCAACCCTTCGAACAGCGAGACAAATTCGAACATCTTTGAGCGACCAGCGGTTTGGGTTTTGATTTCGAATTGGCAGTCGTGGAAATGCGAACGAAGGCAGCACCAGACTTTGTGCCGATCGATCGTGACGAAGTCCCAGCCATAGAAGCCGCCGTCGAAACGCTCGTTTTTGGTTACTTCGCCGACGTGAAAGCCGTGCTGTTTGAGAGTGGCCAGAACCGCCATCGCTAGTTCTGGCAGAGGCTGGTGAAACCACGCCGTCAATTGAATTGTCATCGGTCAGCGCAGCCGCAACACAGTGGGCTTACATGCGCACGCTGATTGTAACGCAACGCTTGGTTGCGCGACAGCTCGAATGCTCAATGCGGCAAGGCGACGTGCCATGGGCGCATGGCGACGCCGATCGGCGTGGTTGAGTCGATGGCGACGGGGGTGTCCAAGGCTGGTGGGGCATCGCTCGGTGGGGCTCGTGGCGCAGCAACCGGCGCTTCAATGGTGATCACGTTTTCGCCGAGGCTACCGTCGGTGTCGAAGGTAACGTTGGTCCAGGCCGGGCCAACCTTCGCAGTCGCGACAATGGCGCCATTACAGCGCACCACAACGGCGAGTGGCGCATCGGCCGGCGCATTAGCAAACATCGGCACCGTGATGCGATGGGGCTCTGGCAACAGGATGGGCAACAACGCGCTGGCGCTGGCTGCAGTGGTCCAACGCCAATGTGGAACGTTGGGTTGTGGTTGGCTCGGCGCTGCCGGTTTCGCTGGTGGCCGCCACGCGGGGCCCCAGCCCTGCAGCAAATATCGGTTGGCGTTGCCGTCGGTAAGGTGCCAGGTGCCGGTGGCAAACTTGTAGCTGCCGTCGACATAGCCAAGAAATGCTGGCACCAAAGGATAGTGGCCGACCACTTGGTCCCAGCGCGTTAGCGGCACATCGTGGCGCCATGCAAACAGCGCCGAGGCTGGCCACGCAAAAGGATTGCCGACGACGCGATAGACGGGGGCAGCGATCATCGCAAGGGGTTTGGGTACATCGTGACAACATGGCAGCTGCTCGTCGCGCCCTGCGGTGGCGCCGTGGCGCAGGTGGCCAACCCAATTGAGATTCCAAGCGACGAAAAACGTCAAAAAGGCAATCGCCAAGCCATGGCGAACTGCGCGCGGTAACCGGCGCGCGAGCTGATTACCAACGGTGAGTAGCCAAGCTAGGCCAAGCACCAACGGCAGGGTGGCGGAACACATGCGGCGTTGCCCAAACGACGAGCTGCCCCACCAATCCATCGTCGCGGCGTTGGCATAAACCTGGGTTGCCACCGCCACCAGCATGGCAGCGGAAATCACGCGGACCCGCGGCCCAATGCGTGGCCCCAATACCACACCAAGCCCCAAGCCGATAACCCCGAAGTACGCGATGGGGTGCGTTGCGAGCCAGCCATTGCGCGCCGAAAACAGCAACTCCAAGATCATCGGGTGGCCGTAGCGCACCATGCCCGGCCCTTGCGGCGTTGTGATCCAGGCACCGTAGAACACTTTCCACACATACAGTTGCGGGCTGAAGATGACGAGCGCAATCATCAACGCAAGCGCGCCACGACCGACGCTGTTGCCGACGAACCGCAACGTGTTGGTGCGGCTCGCGTTGCGCAGATGCTGCACGAGGCCCAGCGCGAGTTCGATCGCGAGCACGCTGCCCAATAAGATATTTTGCACACGCACCGTGAGGCAGAGCCCAAGCATCACGCCGAGCCAGACGGCGCGGCGCCAACGTGTATCGCTATAGGTGAGTGCCCATAACGCCAAAAAACCAGCAGTGGCAGCAGCGTCCATCGCATGCGCGTAGCTCGGCATGTAGGTGGCGTAGTAGGTGAGGGTGGTGCCGAGCAGCACTGCAATCGCGGCCCAGGTTGCCGACCAACGTCCACCGCCGAGCCGCATAACCACGAACAAGGCCAGCGCGACCGCGAGCCATGCAAACAACACGCTGGTTGCAAACAAGATGCGTTGATGAAACAGGGTGTAGCCGTGGGTTTGAATGTTGGCGCCAAATAGATTCGCAACCAGGGCTGCGCCGTGGGCACCCGCAAGCACCGGCGCCCAAATCAGCGACGGGCCAACTTGTTGCATCACGTTTTTGCGGCCGGTGACGGTGCGCGGCTGTTGCCACGGGTCGCCGAATTGCGCGAGGTCATTGTCGAGCTGAACATCGCGATCGAACAGCAACGAGCGTGTAAACAAAAAGTGCATGTGGCCATCGCCACGCGCCATCACCGGGCGGTATTGGCCGTCGCCTCGCGGCAGTTCAGGATGTTTATCGAGGTTGTTGTTGCTGCAGTACATGACGGCAACGCTGAGTGCAGCGAGCCCCAGCACAACTATGGCGTTGCGGCCCAGCGCCTTGCTAACGGCGGCCACGTTGTGTGCAAGCCACCGACGCCAACGAATACGCCGTGGCAGTGCTGCGGGCTCCGAAGAATTCACGGTTTTTGATACCACGCGTACGCGGGTGCAGTGCGCTAGATGAGCCTAGGATGGGCCACATTTGTCAGCAAATTTAACGTACTCACCGCCGCGCATGGTTGTCCATTGGCCTTGCGTTGACGCGTTGTATTCGAAGTCGGCAGTGACTGCTTTGCTAGGTGGCGAATTCGCAAAGGCGGTTGCCCAAAGCTGGGAGGGCAAGCAAGTTGGCCACGGTACCTCAGTCATGGCCGATGGGGTGGGTGGCGTTGGGCCACGCGAAATGAGCACGCCGGTGCCGGTAATTTGAATGGTAATCGACGACGTTGGGGTCCATGAGTCAGCAGGGTTCACATCGCTGGGGCGAGCGTGGGCAGCAGGCGAAAAAAAGTTGACGACGACTGTGCTGACATTACTAGCCCACGCGATCGTGCCTTGCGGTGATAGCGCAGCGAACCGAACGCCGACCAATTGCGCATCGGGAAACACCGCTTTTGCTTGTTGCTGAGCGTAGGTCAGAAAGGCGTCGACGTTGGCGACCTGATTCGCAGGTGTAAACGGCGATTTGGTGTCCATGCGGGTAAAGTTGGCCATCGCTTTTTGCAGCACAGCAGGCGCTGAGACGCTCAGTCGATTCAACTCCTCTATCGAGCGAATTTCCACCGGCGCGCTGGACCCTGCGGTTGCCGTTGGGGCGTTCACGCCTGCGATGTTGCAGCCACCATCAATGAGGATCTTGTGTTCGATGGCAATGGAGGGCTCACACCACGCACCATCGGGATGTTGTTTGATCGTATCGAGGAACACCGTGCGCGTCCGCTCACGCATGAAATGATTGATGCCGCTGCACGTGAGGACAGCATTGAGAATTGGCAGGAGTTGTTTGCACGCAGGGACATCGGCAATCGAAGTGCCGCGGAAATCGACGGGCGCAACATCATGCACTGCGACGCCTTGGCTTAATATTGGTGATGCAGCTGCGGGGGCGCTGCGTTGTTGGCTGCGCCATAACGGGATGGCTGCTGCGGCTGCGATCGCTACTGTTGCGCCTATGGCGACGCCAACTTTGCTGCGTTTGCCGGCCGGCTTCGTTGCACCCGCGGCGCGCGTTGGCGGCGCGTCGGCTTGCGCGATCATGGAAAACGACGACGCGTGCGCGCCTCGCTGGCCACTACGTTCGTTTTTGGTGGCGATCGATGCTGCGGCGATCTGACTTGGGTTGGTTTGCTGCGCGATGTTTGCATCCCATGCGGCAAGTGGCGTCGGCGTCGACATCGAAACCGTGGCTGCAAACTGCCGCAATGCATGTTGCATCGCTCGGGCTGAACCAAAACGTTGCCGAGCGTCTTTGGCCAGCGCCACCATGATGATGCTTTCGAGTTCGGCAGGCATCGGCACCAGCTGCGAAGGCGGCCGTGGCGCGTCGCTGATCTGTGCACGCAAGATTTCAAACAACGAATCACCTTCGAAAGGTCGCCGCCCCGTCAGCATTTCATACAGCACAATGCCGATGGCGTAGATATCGGTGGCGGCATCGACCGCGCGGCCTT
>JAKQOD010000847.1 GCA_029565465.1 Deltaproteobacteria bacterium | reverse complement strand
ACATGCGCGCGCGCTGATTCGACCGGCATAAAATCGCTTGACGCAACAGCCATACCAGCGCGACCCTTACGCCATGGGGAATTCGTTTGCATCGTTGGCGTTGACGGCCTGCTGTGCCGCTGCGATGGGGTGTGGGAGCTCGTTTTCAGCGGTGGCGAAACAGCCTAATCCGTTGAGCGCACCGACGGAGATCGACCGCGAGTCCGCCAAAATTACCATCGTAACCGGTGATATGGAATTGCGAGCACCGCGGCTGCCCACTGGTAACCAACAAGTCGCGATTTACCGGACCAACCGATATCCGTTGTTCAACACCGCCCGTTTCGTGGTGGTGTCCCGTGATCGTTTACGATTTCATGTGCAAATCGACCACAAATGGGACGAATGGGCTGACTTGCGGACGTGGGATATTGAGCTGGTTGATGATGCGGGTAACCACTACATCCCTGAAATCGATCGGGCACGCACGCGATTGATGGTCACCATGTGGGACAACGAAATCCGTACCGCCGTGCGCAATAGCTATGGCGATGTCGTGGCGATCGAAAATGACGGTTACAAACACCGTGTGCCGATGGGGTCGCTGAATGTGTTTCGCGGTACGGCCGACCTGGTGTTTTACCGCCGCGATATTTTCCGGCCAGATATCAAATGGCTCAAGCTGCGTATTTCGCGGTTCGGCCAAGCATTTAATTTTACCTGGAAGTTTACCGACGAAGATGGCGCCCCCACAATGGCGAATTCCGAGGCTAAACCAACGGCTAGTTGAGCCGCAGCGGCGGGCATTACCGGCAGGGCCGCCCCTGTGGTTCACCGAATTGCAGCAGCCCGTGCTACAATTTTTGCGCCCATGCAGCAGTTGGATCAGCTCATTTCAGGTTTGGCCGCGTATCACCCTGGCGCCGACACCGAGCTCGTCCGCCGAGCTTATGCTTTTGCCGCGGCCGCTCACGAAGGCCAGACCCGCAAGTCAGGGGATCCTTATGTCACGCACCCGCTTGCGGTGGCACACGTCATCACAGAACTAAAGCTCGATGTGGCATCGATTTGTGCAGGTTTGCTGCACGATTGCGTTGAGGACACGACCGCAACGGTCGAGCAGCTGCAGTCGCTGTTCGGCAAAGAAGTTGCGTTTCTCGTCGATGGGGTAACGAAGCTCGGCAAGTTGCCATACTCAACCCGCGAAGAACAGCAAGCCGAGAACTTCCGGAAAATGCTGCTCGCCATGGCGCGCGACATTCGCGTGATCTTGGTCAAACTGTGCGACCGGCTCGATAACATGCGCTCGCTCCATCATTTGCCGCCGGAAAAACAGGAGCGGATCGCCGCCGAGACGCTGCAAATCTACGCGCCACTGGCCAATCGCTTGGGGATCCAATGGGTCAAAACCGAGCTCGAAGACTTATCGTTTCAATATCTGCATCCGGGCGAATACGAGCAGTTGTCGCAAGAGGTTGCGAAATCGCGCGCGGAGCGGCAGGAGTACATCACCCACGTTGAGCGCTTGATCGAAAAGGAAATGGCCGACAACGGGGTGCCCTGCCAAGTCAGCGGCCGCGCCAAGCACTTGTGGTCGATTTATCAAAAGATGCGGCGCACCGAGCGACCGTACGAAGAGATCCACGATGCCATTGGATTTCGGGTCGTGACCGACAATCAGATGCATTGTTACCAAGCGCTGGGCGTCGCGCATCAGACCTGGACACCGATTCCGGGGCGGTTCAAAGACTATATTGCGCTACCCAAGCCGAACTTGTACCAGTCGTTGCACACCGCGGTCATCGGGCCGCGCGGTGAACGAATTGAAGTGCAGATTCGCACCATGGAAATGCATATGGTGGCCGAGTCGGGCATCGCCGCGCATTGGAAATACAAAGAAGGCAAACCGGTAGTTGCCGACGACGAAAAGAAGTTTGCGTGGCTCCGCCAACTTATGGAGAACCACACCGAACTGCGCGATCCAACCGAGTTTCTCGAATCGGTCAAGATCGATTTGTTCGGCGACGAAGTCTATGTGTTCACGCCCCAAGGCGATGTCAAAGCGCTGCCGAAGGGCAGTTGTCCCATCGATTTTGCCTATGCTGTTCACTCCAACGTCGGTGACCACTGCTCGGGGGCGCGCGTGAACGGCATGATTGTGCCGCTGCGTTATCAAGTCCGCAACGGCGATACCATTGAGATCATTACCAGCCCGAATCAAAAGCCAAACAAAGACTGGCTCAAGCTCGTTAAGACTGCCAAAGCGCGTACCAAGATTCGTTACCTGCTACGGACCGAGCAGCGCGACAAAGCCATCGCGATGGGCAAGGATTTGCTCGACAAAGCGTTCCGCAAACATAACAGCACGTTGTCGCGGGCTGAGAAGCAGTTGCAAGCCGCAGCCAAGGAACTCAAGTGTGTTGATATCGACGAACTCATCATGCAAGTCGGCTACGGCAAGGTCACCGCGCAACAAGTGCTTGAAAAGGCTCTGCCTGAGTTAAGCAAAGCCCAGCCGACGGCGCTCGAGAAGTCGGAAAGCGTCCTAAAAAATCTATTGCGCAAAGTGACGCGACGGACCTCGTCGAGTGGAATCAAAGTCGCTGGTGCAGACGACATTTTGGTCCGCTTTGGGCGCTGTTGCAGTCCGTTGCCAGGCGATCCGATTGCAGGCTTCATCTCGCGCGGTCGCGGTGTCACCGTGCATCGCCGAGATTGCGAACAAGGGCTTGATCTCGATCCTGACCGGCGCATCGAAGTTGAATGGGACGGGTCGAGCACCGCCCAACACGAAGTTGCGTTGCAGGTGCTATGTGCCGATAAGCCGGGCTTGCTGTCGCATTTGTCACAAGCGTTTACCGACCACGCGGTAAACATCAATCAAGCTCATTGTCGTGCGACCGAAGACGGCCGCGCGGTTAATACGTTTCACGCGAGCGTGAAGGACTTGGAACAACTCAAAATTGTGATTCGTGCGCTAACCCGCGTCAAAGGCGTGTTTTCGGTAGCTCGAGTGAGCGCCGACGGTTAAACGCGAAAAATTCGCTACGTCAGCCAACGCGGCAGCGTGGCTGAGAAGAGTTA
>JAKQOD010000840.1 GCA_029565465.1 Deltaproteobacteria bacterium | reverse complement strand
GGCATCCTCGCAGCAATGACGATTCGCGGGCGTGCGATGGCGCAATGGTTTGGCCGTAGCCAAGCAACCGCGCCGGTCACCGCGCTCGACGATGCGATGGCGCAAGCGCAGCGTGCGATGGCGTCGCTTGCTTGCCATGAGGTCGGCCCCCACGCAGCGCGCGCTACCTTGCTCGCCTTGGCCGATGTCCTGCGTGGCGCCAACCAAGGCCAGGCCCTCAAAACCGCGTTACGCTTTCAGTTATTGTGCGCCGATCAAGCCGGGCGCGTCGACGATGCGATGTACCTGGCCGAACGCCTGCGTGGCGCGCGGCAGCTGGTTGGTACCGCACCTGACGACGACGTTTTGGATCGCACCCTGCTCGCGCGTTATCCCGCGCTTGATGCAGCCACCGATCGCGATATCGTGCCGCTGAGCATTTCAGTTGACGACCCAAGCCACGCCAATGCTGAAATTTGGATCGATATGCAACGCCGCGGCACCGCGCCGCTCGCAACCTACGTTGCGGTTGGCCACCACCTCATTGCAGCGGTGCACAACGGCCAAGCGGTGGCGGTCGACTACACGGTTGAGTCACGCACCGCTGCAGTACAGCTGCCGCTTCGCACGACTGCACCGGTGGCGCCAGCCACGGTGACGCTGCCGGCCGATATCACGGCGCACTTGCAGCAGTGGCGCAATGGCAAAGCGACAGCTTCCCAACAACAACTGGTTGTGGCCGCCGTAGCTGCCGCCATGCACGCCAAGCGTGTGCTCGTTTTTGATGGCCCCGCCTCGACCGCCTGGCACCCGATTGGGGCCACGGATGGTCAGCTAACGTTTACAGCAGTTGGAGCAACCCACGTGCGTACGATGGATGAACTCGTGACCTTCGCCGACCGCGCCAATGGCAGCAATGCCAAATTGCGTGCACCGGTACCCGATCAACCGCTGCTCCTCGACAACGCGCTGCCCAAGCGCGATGCCAGCGAAGGCGAACCTACCAAATGGTGGGTCTATGCGTCGGTGCTCGGCGCAGTTGCGGCCGGCGCAGCTATCATCTACGCCCAAGATGCGTCGACCGACCGTCAAACCATCCAGGTGCGGTGGTGAAGCGCTTTATCTTCGCCATCGTTGCGATGTTCAGTCTGTGGCGGAGCGTGGCGCCGGCGGCGGCGCAGCCGCAATGGGAAAATCCAACCCCACCGACGATGTCCGCTTCGCCGAGCGCCGCGTCGGCGTTGGCAAATCCAAGCGCAGAAGCTGCTACATACAGCGACGTATCAAGTAGCGGCTTGCCGTTTGCGTCACGGCATGGCGCCATTGTGGTATTCGCGCCCGCAAGCCTGCGTGACCGTGCCGTCGCGTTGGCTTCGCGCGCTGACGAGTATCTCCAACACATCGCGGCAGACCTGCCGGGCCTCCCGGCGCCAGCGCAAATCGAAGTGCGCTTCGTCGATGATGCGAGCGAACTCAATAAGATTGCGCCGGCTGGCCGCGGCGCACCGGCGTATGCCATTGGCGTTGCGTATCCTGATCTCGGTATCATTTCGGTCGCCATGCGGCGCGGTGGCAATTACACCGAACCGGCCGAAACCCTGCGCCACGAGCTAGCGCACCTGGCGCTTGGCGCAGCCTTGGGCCCTAACGTGCCACGCTGGTTACACGAGGGTTTTGCATATCAGCATTCGGCTGAATGGACGTGGGCGCGTACCGAAACCCTCGCTGGTATGGCGTGGGGTGGCAATATCCTTGGCCTCGACGAGCTGGAGATGGGCTTTCCAGCCGAAGAAGCACCAGCGTCGCGAGCGTACGCACAGAGCTACGACTTCGTCGGTTATCTATCGCGGCGCGGGCGCTGGGAAGACACCGGCGACGACGGTGATCGTTGGGCCTTTCGCCGATTTTTGGTGAACATCGCCCAGTCCCATGATCTCAACAACGCGGCGCTCAAGGCCTTTGGCCGGCCCATGCACGAGCTGTTCGATGAATGGCGCGCCGATCTGCGTACGCGCTACATGTTGATTCCAGCCGGTGTGTTCGCAAGCTTGTTGTGGATCATCGCGACGTTGCTGCTTGGCCTTGGCTGGTATCGTCGGCGTCGCCAGAACCGCCGCCGCATCGCCCTGTGGGACGAAGAAGAACGCCGCGCTGATGTCGCGCGTCAAGCCGAAGCCGCGCGGCAAGCTGAAGAGCGTGCCGCATGGATGCGCATGAGCATGGTAGGCGAACCGCAAGCGTTGGCGGCAGAGTTGCCAGTGGAACGCGACGATGACGACGAGGATCGACCGCCGGAACCGAGCCGGTGGAACTAGCGGGCACGGGCACGAGCAGGGACAGGGACACGGACACGGACACGGCTGATGATTCATCACAAGTTCTGGTGTGATGTCAGCAATCTGCGACACAGCTTGGCCCAACGTCAGGGCCCACCGAATGTGCGGATCGCGCTTGATGAACGGGCGCCTCCCAGCGGGCGTAAGGTGGCGCTTTGCATGAGCGCACTGCCAAGAAGCAAAGTACCGCAGCACAGCCGCGGGCGCGCTGCGGGACAACCAGTTGAGCTGCGCCTGGCGGTGCGGTGGAGCTGTCGAGGCGGCGCGTCACCTCTACGGCAGGCCACGGCCGCGTAGGTCGGAAGTGCAGCGCCGCCGCCGGCAACCACTGCGAGCGCGGCAGTAACGCAAGGACGGCAGCGCCAGAGGCGCGAGCGCTAGCGTTGGCGGCGCGCCAAGTACCGTTCGACTTTCGCAGCCGCGTCATCGGACAATGACCAGCTGCGGCCGGTTGGCCACGCGATGCCTTTGCGCCGCAGCCACGCCGACGAATACGGATCGATCCAGTGCTTGGCTTCGAGGATCTGCCGCGCGACATCGAGGTGTTTCGGCGTCACGGCGATCCACGCCGCTTGTGGCTGGGTCTTTTCAGTTTCCAACCGCTCTGGCAAATGCTTGCGATAGTTGTTCAAAATGTAGCGGCGCGACACCAGCACTTCCGTCGGAGAACGCAGCAACCGCGCATGA
>JAKQOD010000781.1 GCA_029565465.1 Deltaproteobacteria bacterium | reverse complement strand
GGTTCATTGTTGATGGTAACCGTCGTTCCGGGGGCCGCTGCAACGAAGACATCGCGGCGCCCCGAGGCCGAGTTATTGGGGTTGAAAATCATCCAAAAGTCTTTGCCTTGCAACGACGCCGCAGGGCACTCGACATCATCGAGAATCCCATCGTTGTCGTCGTCAAGATCTGACAAGTCGGCAATGCCGTCGTTGTCGTTGTCGCCGAGCACATTTTGCTCGACTTGGGAGACTTCGCGAGCATCGCCGCTATCGCCTCCCCGCCCGCATGCAGCTGTGGCTGCGAGCAATCCAAACATGAAACTAAAATTCCTCAGTTGCACCAGTTACCTCCCGTTTGTGATTCGCTACAGCCAAAGCAGCCGCCGCGCTCTGAGACCAATTTCTCAGGCGTCGGAATAAACGTCAATGCAACGAAGCTCTCAATCGCCACATTGTACGTAGACAATTTGCCGCGCGTTAGTGTGCGCAGATGTATGCTCGTCGAGAACACACCTACATCAAGAGATCGTTTGCGGCCACACTGCATACGCGTAACGTCTGCAGTTTTCGTTCCCACCGTTTGCTGCAACTTGAAACACTGCACTGTTTCGCAGTGAAACAGTTTGCACAAGTGCACCGCATCCGAGTGCATCAACTAGGCACAGTGACACACGACCCATGTGTGCCATGTCAGTGCTCGACGTCTATTCTACGACGGGCGCAACTGTACTGACCGCAGCGCCGAACCAAGGCTGCCCTGCATTCATCACCAACTGACCACGGCCCGTCGCCCGATCGATCGTGATGAAGTCGCCATTGCTTGAAAACCCAAACAGCTTGTTCTTCCAAAAGCCAAGGCCCCACAGATCCGCAAAGCCAATGTTTGAGCCAACCGCAGTTGCCACCAGCGAAGGTGGTGAAAGTTTTTGGAGTACATCGGCACCACCACCGTTGTCGCCGGTGAGAAACACGCCAAGGCCAACCACCGAAACAATATCGCCGCTTGAAGACACGCTACCACCCATCTGGCCGATCACGGTGGTTGCACCGGTCTGTGGTTCAACGCGAAAAATTTTGCCATCGGTTGACCGACTTGCCACCAACACATCGCCGCCGCTCATGCCAAGCAGTGCCGCGGGTACAAACGTTAGGCCGTTGAAGTCGCCAACCAAGTTTGCATTGAGCCGTGTCGCTTGTGCAGTTTGCGCATTCACTCGATACACCGCGTTGTATGAAATGCCGATCATGTCGCCGCTTTGATCGATAGCCAAATCGGTCATTTGATCCGACCCATTGGACCATGCAAAGTTGCCGACCTTGGTAATCGCCAGCGTTTCTGGGTCAACCTTAAACAACGCACTCGCAGTGTGTGCGTATACCGCCGTCACTAATGCTGCATCGGTTGCGCCCATGGGGCCGTCAGTGCTACCTACCGCGGCATCTGGCTGGCCACCACGTGGGGCTGGGCCACATGCGGCTACCAACATCGCGACAGAAATGATTGATACGATTCGGCTTTGCACCGGCGAACACTAACGAAATTACGTTAACCGCGAAACTTGAAAAATCAGCGTTGGACCGCGCCATAGTGGCACGCCGGCTAACGCGTTCGCCAGGCGGCATCGTCCGATCTCGGACGAAATGGTAAATATTATCAATACCATACGGTCGTGCCTACATTGGAACACCTATTGCTTATGCGAGGTGCATCACTCCAATAGGAACTTATTTATGAAATTCGGTATTCAACTCGCGTCTGCGCTCTGTTTCTCGGCTCTTTCGTTGGTGGCTTGTGCCGATCAGCAGGAGGTTGATGAACTTGCGGGTGAAACCGCTGACGACATCGCTGCAGA
>JAKQOD010000801.1 GCA_029565465.1 Deltaproteobacteria bacterium | reverse complement strand
GCGGCCACGCGGTACCAGTTGGGCCGCGCGCATAACGCCACCAACCCAGCGCCGTGATCGTTGCAAGCATTGCTACCGTCGAGGCTACCGTCATGATCGGCAACAGCATCAAGCCGGTCACGGTCGCGTCGCCGGCAATTTTGGCCGAGGTCAGCGCTTTGCTGATCGCGCTGTATGGCACGTAGCAACCGAAGTAGCCAAAGGCGAGCGCAAAAAGGACCTTGTGTTTTGTTGGCATAACGGTCCGAAGATCGCAACAGCGCAACGGTAACACGCGTGATAACGTCACCGTCCAAACCTATGGCTGCAAAAATTGCGCGCACGACGCGCTACCTCGCATTGTTGCGCGGCATTAACGTTGGCGGCAACAAGAAAGTGCCGATGGCGACGCTGCGGGAACTCGCTGGTACGCTTGGGTACCTTAACGTAGCCACCTACATTCAAAGCGGCAATCTGATGTTGACGGCCACGGCAGGTGCCGCCGAGGTCACACAAGCGTTAGAACAAAGCATCGCCAAAACGTTTGGCTTTTCCGTCGAAGTTATCGTGCGCACCGCAGCGCAGTGGCAAGGCTATCAACAACAGCCAGGCTTTGCGGATGCAGCCACCCAACGGCCTAATCTGCTTTTGCTCGGCGCCGCCAAAGCGCCGGTCAACGCTGGCTGCGCCGATGAACTAACGCGCTACGCCAAAGCTGGCGAACGGATCGCGGTCGCCAAAGACGCTATTTGGATCGACTTTGCTGCCGGCGTCGGCAAATCTAAGCTTACCCCAGCCGTGATCGATCGCGCTGCGGGCAGCACGGTCACCATGCGCAATTGGACCACGGTGCAAACGTTAACGGGGTTGCTCATCGGCGCCAGTGCTGCATCAACGAGCAGCAGGTAGCCGCGCATGCAGCCAAGCCGACGCGTCGCAAAGCCTATCCCCGGCGCGTCCGGGCCGCTAAGCACGTCGCGCAACCGCACATGATAAAGTCTGGCTCATGGCACTGCTGGACCGGACCGATTTGATCGGCAACTTGTTTTTCCCACGCACCGATGAAGCACCAACCCCAGCGGACGCAACCGACTACGCCGTTGCAGTAAGCGGGGCATCGCTGCACCTCCGCGTTCACGCCGGCCCGTCGAGCGCCGGCATGGTTTTGATGTTTCACGGCAATGGGGAAATCGTCAGCGATTGGAATGCGGCAGCGAGCGACTTTTCCGAACATGGCTTTCGGCTCGCCGTCGTCGACTATCGCGGCTACGGTCAAAGTACGGGCACACCAACGATCCGCACGTTGTTATCCGACGCTAACGCCGTGCTCGACTACGTCGCGGCTACATTCGCAGCCCCATTGGTTGTCATGGGCCGGTCGCTTGGCAGCGCTGCAGCGTGGGAAGCCATTGCGCACGCAGCTCAGCGACATCGCGTGCGCGGAGTCGTGATCGATAGCGGCTTTGTGAGCGTTGATGCGTTTGCACAACGCCGCGGGCTCGCCCCCCAAGCGATCGATGCCGACGCCAGGCGCGCACTCGATCCGATGCCCAAGCTCGCCGCCGTCACATGTCCGGTGCTGCTGCTGCACGGCGAGCAGGATGCCGCCATTGCGATCACCGAGGCAGTTGCCGCGTTCGACGCACTCGCGTGCCCCAAACAGCTGGTCCGGCTCGCAGGCCGTGGCCACAACGATCTATCGTGGCATCCCGACTATTGGGCCAAGCTCGGTGCATTCCTGCACCAGTGCAAGGCCGCTGACTAGCGATTGATGACGTGCACAGCTTCGCCAAGCGTCGCTGCCGCAGCTTCCATAATCGCTTCGCTCAGCGTCGGGTGCGGGTGAATCGTGAGCTGCAAGTCTTTTACGACTGCGCCCATCTCGATGGCCAGCGCCGCTTCAGAAATCAAATCGCTGGCGCCATTGCCAACGATGTGCACGCCGAGCACTTCTTCGGTTTTGGCATCCGCAACAATCTTGGCAAAGCCTTCAGTGTCGTTGACCGACAACGCGCGGCCCAACGCAGCAAACGGGAACTTGCCAACCTTGAGGGTGTGGCCTTTGGCTTTAGCTTCGTCTTCGGTCATGCCGGCCGACGCGATTTCGGGGTCGGTAAACACCACGGCAGGAATGCAGCGCACATCGAACGCGGCTTTATGGCCAGCGATGATCTCGGCAACCACTTCGCCTTCTTTGGTGGCTTTGTGCGCCAACATCATGCCGCCGATGACATCGCCGATGGCGTAGATGCCAGCAACGTTGGTTTTGAGTTGGTCGTTGGCAACAATGTAACCGCGTTTGTCGAGCGTCACGCCTGCTGCATCCAAGCCCAAGTCTTCGGTGTTTGGGCGCCGACCAATCGACATCAAAATCTTATCGGTGTCGATGCTCGACATGGTGCCGTCTTTGAGTTCGACATTAAGCACCGCGCGGTCGCCTTTGTCTTCCCACGACTTGGCTTTGGTATCGAGCATTACTTCGACGCCCAATTTTTTGAGCTTGCGTGCAACCACCGCAACACAGTCTTTATCCATCGCACCCAGCAAGTTGGGCGTGGCTTCCACCACGGTCACTTTGCTACCGAACTTGGCGTACACCATGCCGAGTTCAAGCCCGATGTAACCGCCGCCGATGACGATCAAGCGTGGCGGCACAGCGTCGAGCGCGAGTGCGCCCGTCGAGTCGATCATGCGCTTTTGGTCGATGTTAAAACCGGGAATCGTCATCGGGCGCGAACCGGTCGCGATCACGATGTTCTTTGCAATGATCGTCGACGTACCGTTTTTGCCAGTCACCGTGATGCGGTGACCATCGGGACCCGATTTTTCCAGCTTGGCCGTGCCGTCGATAACTTCGACGCCATTGCCTTTGAGCAAGGTGCGAACGCCGCCGGTCAGCTTGTTAACCACGCCGCCTTTCCAGGCTTGCAGCTTCTTCATGTCGAGCACCGGCTTGCTTGCGACCGTGATGCCAATTTCTTCCGAGTGGCTAAACTTTTCGTAGGTCTTGGCAGCGTGAATCACTGCTTTGGACGGAATGCAGCCGACGTTCAAACAAACGCCGCCCATATATTCGCGTTCGATGATCGCGGTTTTTACCTTGAGTTGACCAAGGCGAATTGCGGTTGGATAGCCGCCAGGACCGGCGCCAATGACTACTGCATCAAAACGTTGTTCAGCCATGGGGCGGTTAGTAGCACAATCCCCGGGTCTTGCCCGTGCTGGGCTGGAGCCAAAATGCAGGCTGCGTCAGCGGCGCAACTGACAGCGTAAGCACATGTAATCATTACGGAGCTTCGCCAATAGCTGTCACTTCAGCAGCTTTCAACTTGAGGTTGGCTGCGGCATCGCGCAGACCACCATACGCATCTTGCAAGCGTAACCGCAACAACATGGTTTGCTGCTGCGCTTCCACGATCGCAATCGTGGTCTTCTGCTTACGATCGGAAATCTCGGCCATGCGTTGCTGCAACTTCTGCATTAGTTCGCCGGTGGTCTTCACTGCGCGCAATGACACCAGTTGCACATTGAGTTCATATCCGCGCGCCTGATACTCGTCGGCTTGCACACGTAAGCCTGCAATTTTTTGGTCGAGTGCGGCTAGTTTGCCATTGGTCGCCACCACATCGGCAATCGCTTTGCGCACGCCTTCATTGATCATTGGGGTTGCCGCCAACTCGCGCAGATGCTGCAGCGCTTGGTTGCTGCTCAATGCAAAGAATTCGGCCTTCGGCGTCGACTCAACAACTTCAACTTTCTTGGTTTGGCCAGCGGCGACGGAGATCTCAAATAGCCGCGAGTCGCCAAGCGCAAGTTCGCTGCCGGGCGCTTTGGTCAACGTGTACCCATTTGCCACTTGATGGCGCAACAGCACCTTCATCTCAACAGCGCCACGGTTGGTTACCGCAAATTTCGTCACGCGTTGTTGCTCGAGCTCCGCCCACAGCCCGTCACGGTCTACCGAGATCAACTTCTGGATCGCGTTGCGCTCGCTGAGGCGGCTGCGCACAATAACTTGCCGATCCAAGGCAAACGGCACCACGGTGGTGGCGCCCGCAGCCACAGCATCGGTGATGCCTTCGCCGATGAAACGGCCATCGCCATACACCGTCACCGGCCCCGGTTCGAGCGCCGACGTCGACGGGTTTTGCAAGCGCACAGCACGAAACGCATACTGCGCGTTGCCGCGCGCCGATAGTGGATCATACAAATACACCTCACCGCCAACCGTGTTGCCTCGCAACATCGCCACCATGGCGCTCGAACCGGCGGCCACCGTCATGGGATGTGGCGACGTAAAGTGCGAATCGCCGATGACGGCTTCGCCCGGTGCTTCATCATCGCCAGCGCCAGCGGCAACTTCAGCCACCGTAACTTCGCCGGTCGAATCACCATCGATCACGGTGCGCACCCGAATATTGGCGGCAGCAACGCCGACCGCGCGCAGTTGCGCTTGAGTTTGGGCTGCCAACTGTGCCGCTTCGCTTTCCGTCGGAGCGTTGCAGCGAACTTCCAAGGTTGCATTGCGTTGTCGCCATGCCGGCACCAACTCCGCCCAACGCGATAACTGTCGCATCGCTGCGGCATCCCGCGCTGTGGCTGCAGCGGCAACACTGGGCGCGATCGAGGCCACCTGCCCTGGCCGCACTTCGATGCCACGCACATTGGCGACCGCACCTTTGTCCATGACTTTCACTTCATAGGTGCCAGCGGTGAGGCCATCAGCATGAAACCGACCTTTGTTATCGGCCTTCATCACGAGTGGGCCGCGCAAACCACCGCCTGTCACTTCAACCCGCACGCCAGCAAGCGGGCCGCTAGCGCCAGCAACAATTCCTTCGACACCACCCATGCGAGGGTCGCGGGCGCGGCTAACTTCAGCGCCGCGATAGCCATAATAGTTGCCCAATGACAGCGACGTTGCATTGATACCGTCGACGATATAGTTATTTTCTAAGCTGGACGATCCACTCACTGAGACGCCAACGGCATCACCCGACGTACCCGCGGCCTGCATCGCAGCGCCTTCAAAGGAGCGCCCAGGCACCGGCAGCTGTGCGATGATTTCTTTCGATATCTTGAGGCCTTGATTCGTGGTGGTCATATCGATGGTCGGGGCTTTTGCCTTGATCTCGATTGCGTCACCGTCACCATCGCCGTAGGGCGTTGCGCCCATCGGCGGCGCGACCGCTAAGCGTTCGTCGCTGGCCAACAGATCACGATCTACCGTGCGCACGCGCCACAAATCGTAACGAAACGACATTGCCGAGCTCGCGCCAACCGACACCAACACGTTGTTCCAGTCTTCCCCGGACGTGTTGTCGATAATCGCCCAGGCTTCGAGTTCCACTTTGCCAGCAGCGCCAACGACAACCCGATAGCTCGGCTTCCAAGCTGGCGCTTCGGTCACATATGTCATGTTGACCAAGCGCACGCCACCGGAGTTGCCTTTGGGATCGGCCGGCAGCCGCAGCACCATCATCAAATCGCCGTCGGATGCCGACTTGTCGCGCGGAATCGTAACCGCTACCGTTTCGCCGGTACCCACGTCGGTTACTTTTAACGACTTCAAAAAATCGTCGACGCGTTCGCGCGGTACCCGCACTACCAACTTGTTGCCTTCGACCTTGGCTTGCCGTTCGTAGTACGCAACCCCGTTGCGGTAGATGACCACGCGGCCCAACGCGACACCGTCGACGCCAATGTAGGTTGCGCGTGGACGCGCACAGCCCGAAGGCAATGGCAGTGCGGTTGCAAACAATGCTGCCGCCAACAGCGAACGAATTCCTCGACGCATAAGTTCCTCCTACGCAGTGAAACGGTGCGGCCAGCTCGGCGCACCAGTTGCGTTCTTTGGTTGTACGCGGCGTGTGCTGCACCCACAATCACGCAGCCCTGACGCCTGCTGGTATCATGCGCGACGATTGCGGTGTCGCAGCCGGCAACGCTGTCGCACCCAAGCCTGCGCGAACGATTTACAAAGCCCAGGACCAACCGCGCGCGATTCTCACGTATGATGGAGCTTCATCGTGAAAACCCTGGCACTAGACAAAGTCCTCAACGACACCCGCGCCATCGCCGAAATCGTCGACGCGCTGCGCGCAGGTGGCGTGGTTTGTTTCCCCATTCGTGGCGCCTACCGTTTGGTCGCCGACCTGGCTTCCGAAGATGCAGTGAATCGCTTGTTGCAAAGCAAGCGCCGAACCAAGAATCATCCCGCACTCGTGCTGGTGCCTACCTTGGCCAAAGCAAAAGCGGTGGTCAAAGGCACCGACTGGCGCACTACCAAAAAGCTCGCCGAAAAGATTTGGCCTGCACCACTAACGTTGGTGCTTGAACCAAGCAACGACTTGCCGCCCAAAATCAAAAAGACGCTGACACGTTCAACCGGTAAGCTTGGCGTACGTGTTCCCAACGATGCGCTGACCATTGCCGTCGCAACCCAATTCGCTGGGCCCTTGCTCATTTCAAGTGCCAACCTCGAAAACAAAGCTGGGGCTTCGTCGGCGGCAGCGATTCGCCAACGCTTTGTTGGCAAGCTGGATCTGTGGGTCGACGGCGGTGACACCCACGCCGAAACCCCATCGACGCTCGTCGAAGTTTCCGAATCGACATGGACCGTGCTGCGCGAAGGCGCCGTGTCGACAAGCGACATCGAACGCGCCATGCGCTAGCGCATGCAAGCAGGCTATCGCCGCGAGCGAGTTTCGCGCCCGGTGCCGGAGCGCCGGGCTTTCCAACGCGCGACATGGTTGCGTTGCCAGCGGTCTTGCACGTCGACCCGTGACATCGCGACGGCAAAGCCACGAAACGTTGGGCCGCCATGCCGAATTTCGAATTCGTCATCGTCGTCCGCGTCGCCGCTGGCCGCTTGATAAAACACATCGACCAGCTCGGCCACTGTGGTGGCAGCAGCAACTTCATTGAGCGACACCGCAACCGCGTGAGCCGCTTCGAAGCGTTCGACCAATTGCACAAGGTCGAGGGGCATCAGTCGCAGCTCCCGCTGCAGATGCTGGCTTTCCGTCACATCGGCGTTACCAGTGTGGTCGGAAATTAGTTCACGAACCAGAGCACAAACTGAGTCGCGAGTGGTCATGCTCGATACGACTGCAGCCGCGCGATTTGGGTTGGCTGAATTTTCACTCACACACCTGCAACCAGCTGGGTGCGCCTAGTATTCCCAGCTGCTGGCAGGCAAGTTTAAGGCAGCTCGATGCCAGGTTTTTCCGGGTGCTGGCGGTACAAAACAATTGTATTACCCAACACTTGGGCTACTTCGCTGCCGGTTTTTTTGCCCAAATCCTCTGCGATTTCATGGCGATCGCCTTCGGCATTTTCACCGATCTTTACCTTGATCAATTCGTGATCTAACAAGGCTTGATCGACGGCGGCCACCAGCGCTTCACTGACGCTTTCTTTGCCAACTTGCACAAGTGGTTTCAAGTTGTGCGCCATGCCACGCAAATAGCGGCGTTGTTTACCTGTCAACATCGTGCGGGTTGTACATCACACCCTGCGCGGCGTACAGGCACACGCACTAGAACCGGCGCTTCCGAGTCACGGCCCAGCCAACCAAAACCATGCCAAGGAGCGCGGAGCCACCTTGCTGGCTGGCGCAGCCACCTTGCAGGTCGCCGTCCGACACGACCGCCCCACCACCGCCCGGGCCGGTTGGTTGAGGTGCGCCTTTTTGCACGCTTACGCTCAGGGTCTGCGAGGTTGAGCTGGTGTCGTCGTACACGTTCACCACGACTTCGTGAGCGCCGTCGGCCAGGGTTGCACTGGTTGGAAACGTCCACGGCGCTGAGGTTTTAGTCCCTGCCACGGTGCCATCAACAAGCACTTCGATTTTAGTAACGGCCACATTGTCGGTGGCGGCAACAGTCACACTGAAGCCGGGTGGCACGGTAGCGCCCGACGCTGGGCTAATGTTGGTAATTTTGGGCGGCGTGCCATTCGACATGCCAACCCGTTCGCGCAACAGCGCAACCGAGTTTTGCTTATTGCGGCACGTCGAACCACCGATGCCACAAGCGCGTGGGCTGTACTCCCCACAGTCTGACGTCGTATCTTGGAAACTACGTTTGCCGCTGTAGTTCATGTACGTCATCGGATCGGACGGCAACACTTCGTGGTCGGCGCCATACGAGTGCACAATTTCCTGCGCCATCACTTCGCACATCACTTGCGCGTTTTGTGGCATCACACTCGTGAACGTAAACACCACTGAATTTTCGATGATGCCGCAGTCTTGCGTAAACGGCGAAACACCACCGATTTGGTTCGCGTTCGGCGTCGACGGATCAAGCGTTGCCATGGTGCCGTTGGTAAAAACTGCTTCGATGTGTGGCACGTTGCCTGGGTCGGTGGTGACAACTTGCACATTGAAACGACTGAACATGTCCTTCATGCAGGTCACCGTGTCAGTCCACAGCTGGGCTGGCGGATTCCAAGCCGGCATGTTCACCAGCGAGGCTGCAATCGTCGAAATATTGTTGCGCGCGTCGTTTTCGTTGCCGGGCCGCAGCGTAACCCCGGTCTTGTTCAAATAGATAATCCGGCTTTGTGCGAGTGCAGGCAGCGAACCAACGTCGCCCAATTGTTGGCCGGCACCCGCCGTTGGCGGTAGCACCTGTCGCGCAAATTGAACGCCATCGTTTGGGCCCGTAAGTTCGAGCGTATAGTTGGCAGCATCATTGCCCGGGCGCCATTGGCGTGGGGCTGCTGCACTGTGGTGAGTTGCACCAATCAGCACTGAACCAGCCACGAACCAACCGATGTGAGCGTTGCGCATGCCAGGCTACTAACCACAATGCGTGCCAACCTTGCGCCCTGCTACCGCCAACCACACCGATCACCAAAACAACGTAATTCTAACCGGTTACCTGCTGCCTAGAGTGCCGGTTGCAACCAACTCGGCGTATCTGCGTGGGGCTATATCCTCACCGCCATTTATTCTTTATATGCCAACACTTAGCTTCAATATGAAAATGAATTCATATTTTCATACTGGGAGTGAAGGTCCCTCGCTGGGGGCCGAGACCTCAGGCGGCATTGCCGCAAATGGCCTCGAGTTCGGCAATCTCTTTGGGGCAAGCTGCGGTGAGGTTAAGGTACCCATCGGCTGTCACTAGGATATCGTCTTCAATGCGAATGCCAAGACCGTGGAAAGCCGCAGCCACATTCGGATCGGCCGCAACATACAAACCCGGCTCAACCGTAATCACCATGCCTGGTTCAAGTGGGCGCGCTTTGCCGTTCTGCAAATAGGGGCCGACGTCATGGACATCAAGACCAAGCCAATGCGAGGTGCCATGCATGTAGAACTTGCGAAAGGCCTGATCGGCAACACGGTCGTCGACCGAACCACTGAGCAAGCCGAGTTCAATCATCGCCGCAGTGAGGCCGCGCACGCAGTGATTGTGCAGTTGTTCCAGCGTTGCGCCGGGCCGCACCAGTTCAATCGCCGATTTTTGCACGTCTAACACCAACTGGTACGCATGGCGTTGTACTGACGAAAATCGCCCATTGGCAGGCCACGTCCGGGTGACATCGGCGGTATAGCCGGCAACTTCGCCGCCGGCATCGACCAACACCAAGTCGCCGTCAGCAATCGGGCTGGCGTTTTCGATGTAATGCAAGATCGTGGCATTGACGCCCGCACCAACGATCGACGTATAGCCGGGGCCAGCGCCGCCATGGCGACGAAATTCGTAGCTGAGCAGCGCTTCCAATTCATATTCGTAACGGCCAGGCCGGCCAGCACGCATCGCGGCCACGTGCGCATCCGCGGTAATCGCGGCAGCCCGTTGCAGTGTCGCAATTTCATCCGGCTGTTTGCGCAACCGCGCTTCATGCAACGAATAACGCGGATCGACCACGGCACGTGGCGTCCATTGGCCGCGCTTTTCACGGCCGCGCAATGCAGCCAAGGTCGAGGTTACCAGGGCATCGAGTTTGTCGTCGAGGCCAAGCGCATAATGCAGCTCGTCTTTGTTGCCGATGAGCGCGGGCAGCCGGGTCGCGAGTTCAGCAATGGGATATGCGGCATCGGCACCGTAGATGGCTTGGGCACCTTCCAGGCCAGCGCGTCGCCCGTCCCAGGTTTCGGCTTCTGGGTCGCGTGGCCGCACGAACATCACGAATGATTCCGTCGCAGCGCCCGGCCGCAACAGCACCACCGTTTGGGGCTCGGCGAAGCCCGTGAGGTACAGCACGTCGGAGTGTTGCCGAAACCCATAGTGCGCATCGCCGCTGCGTAATCGCTCTGGCAAGGACGCCACCAACAGCACCGCGTTAGCACCAAGCCGCTCCATCACGGCGTTGCGACGTTGAGCATGCACAGCCAAATCCAGCATGGCGCGGACTCTACTCTACTTTGCTGCCAAACGCCGCGGCCTGTTCCACTGCGGCAAGCAATTCAGCGTCGTCGCTGTTGGGCACTGCCCAGACTTGTTGGCTACGTTCCCGCGGTTCCAGCGTGCTAGCGCGGGCACTGCCGTATATGACGACCGGGCACGGTGCCCCCGCAGGCACCAACAACTCTTCGGCATGTGGCGACGTGGCAGCCACGGCAACTACCACCGGCGACAACGCAAAACTCAAGCGACACAGGTCGACTAGCGAACGTGTCATCGACACAACCGTGTAGCCGCGCGCCGATAATTCGCGATCCAATTGCTGCAAGTGGCTGCGGTCGGGATCCACCAACAGCACCACGCCTTGGGCCGCAGGCGTGCTGGCGGAGGTTGCGCTGTCGGCCAACGCTGTGGTTGTGACGCTACGGTCACCTGCCGCTGGTGCTGGTTCCGGCCACTCGGAACGTGAGCGGTACATCGCCAACGCAACCTTGCTTAAGAGATCTTCGGCTTCAAAGGGCTTTTGCAACACTTCGCTTGCACCAAGCAATGCAAGATTGGTGTGGATGCCATGCACGGCGGTCATGATCAATACCGGCAGGGTTTCGCAACCAGGCTCGGCCCGCAACGCTTGCAAGAACTGTTTGCCGTTCATGGTTGGCATCATCAAGTCCAACAAGATCACGTCAGGCCGAATGCGTTGCGCTCGTTGCAGCCCTTCGGCACCGTCAGCCGCCACTTCGACTACATAACCTTCGTCGCCAAGCACTTGCTCCAGGGTTGCGCGCAACAGGGGTTCATCATCAATAACCAGCACGCGACCGCCGCTCCGAGCGTTCGCCCGCTCGTTCGGCAATCGACCGCTTTGTTTGGAGGAACCGCCCAAGGCCAGTCCAGTCTAGCACGGCGCGCCGCATCGAACAGCACACGCGAACACTGGGCGGCATGTGGGGAACCATGCGTACATGCGTGCAGGAGACCTGTGCGGCACGATCACACCGTGGGAATTTTCACGTCGCCGGTCGCTGATTGCGCTCACGTTGTAGTAGCATTCGTAGCTCATGCGACCCGGGCCACCCAAGGTTTCTATCTTCGAAGCGCTGCGGCCCAAGATTGTCGACCGCATGTTGGCCGCGCGTGCAAGCCGTAGCGATACCGAGAGCGATGCAAACCAATCCGACTCACCGTTGCGTCGGCAGCTCGAAGCTGTGCTCGAACATCTCGGCAACTATTTGGTGACAGGCGACCTGCGCATGCATCGCGATTTTTTGCAGTCGTTCCTTGCGATGCGCGCAGCAGAAGCGCAGAGCCCCAGCGCCGTCATGGCCAGCTTGACCGAAATTGGCGATACGGCAGCGCGGGTTGTGCAACAAGATGGCCCTGACGACGACGAGCGCCGCCACTTGGTACAGGCCTTGGCTTCTGCCACAGTCACAACCGTCAAAGTTTGCAATGAGCTGCTCGCACGCGACCTGCAACGCAAGCTCGCCCTCTGCAACGAGTTGCGTGCCGAACAAGATCCTCGCGAAACCATCCGCACCACCGGAGCGGAAGCATGAGCAAACGTGATGCGTCGGTTGGCGGCGATACCAAACCCTTGGTATCGGCGCGGGTTCGTTCCGCTGGCGCCACCAATGTGGGCCGCGTCCGCAGCGAAAACGAAGACGCCATGGTGGTCGAGCCGGAGCTTGGGTTTTATGCCGTGTTTGACGGGATGGGTGGTGCCAATGCAGGGGATGTCGCATCGCAAACCGCACGCGACACGTCGCTTGCCTTTTTGCGTACGCGCAACCGTGAAATTGCCCCCAAGTCGCTCATGATCGCGGCCCTGCAGGCGGCATCGGCTGCCATCTTCAAATCAGCCGTGGAAACGCCCGAACGCCACGGCATGGGCACCACCGCAGTCGCGTGTTTGCTCATCGATCCAAGTCGCGCGATCATTGCGCACGTTGGTGATAGCCGGGCGTATCTGTTGCGTGATGGTCATTGTAAACAGATCACCCGCGATCACACCGTGGTCGAAGAACTGGTGTCACGTGGCGTTATCACCGCCGAAGACGCCGACCGGCACCCGTATAAAAACGTACTTTCGCGCAACCTTGGCGCTCGGCCGGATCCGAATGTCGACGCAGTCGAAGTTGCGTTGCAACCTGGCGACCGCATCATGCTTTGCTCCGACGGGTTGTACGGTTACGCAGCAAATGAATCGGTGCAGTACATCTTGGGCTCTGGCGATCCACCGGACCAAGTCTGCCGCGACTTGATCGATGTCGCGTTGCGCGGCGGTGGCGGCGATAACGTCTCGGTTGTCGTGGTCGAAATCATCGAAGTTGTGCCAACGTCGACCCAGGTTGTGCGCAGCACGGGCGCCATCGCGTGG
>JAKQOD010000769.1 GCA_029565465.1 Deltaproteobacteria bacterium | reverse complement strand
TGCGATTCGTACGCTGATGGAGAAATCTCCCGTGATGCCATGGGAGATCGCGGTCGGGACCGTGATCGGCGTGTTGTCGCTGGCAACCTTGCTGCACTTAGCTTTGCCGCACTATCGCGTTGGCGGCCATGGCCCAGGCGGCGTGATGGGTGAACACCTCGCCGAGATTTTCCGTGCGGTGATCAGCACGGCAGGCACGGCGTTGCTTGGCGTCGTTGGCCTCGTGATTGCGGTGATCGTCGCAACGCCGCTGCGCATGCGCGATTTGCTTGCCTGGATCGGTCGCGGGTTGCATGAAGTTGGCGCAGCGCTGATGGCGGGCTTGTCGGCGATTGGCCGCTTCTTCGCTGATGTTGTGCGCGCGATCTTGCCAGAGCGCGAAGCTGCGTACGCCGAAGAAGATGAAGAAGAGGACGACGACGTCATGGAATTGTCCGACAAGGACAAAAAGCGCACGGAGCCGGCGATCATTGCGCGTGGCAAAGCAGCCAAAGAAATCAAAGACACCCGCGAAGCAATTCCAGGTTCGGAAATGGCAGGCGATACCGATCGCACCGACCCAGACGCGTTGTTGCTTGAAGAAGCCAATAAGAAAAAACGCAGCCGCAAACCAGCAGCTTCGGATACCGACGCAAATCTGCCGTTGGCAGCAGCAACCATTGCGGTTGAACCAGCCGCGCCGAAAGGCCGCCGTCGCATGGCAGCGGGCACCAACAAGCCCGAGTTTGATGCCGATGCGCAACAAGATGCCGAAGACAGCCTCGGCATGGCCGATACCGAAATGTTGCCAGCCGTCGGCGCAGCCGCTGCAGTTGCGACCGCTGCTGCAGGCGTAGCCAAAACCGTGGCAGCCAAAGCGGCTGCAGCCGCGTTGCCTGCAGCACCGGCCCCAGCCCCAACCGCTGGCCCACTCATCGTCGAGTCGCGCTTCAAACACGCCGACAAAGCCGAGATGGCAGCCAAGGAAAAAGCCGCCGAAGCCGACCGCCGCACGTTCATCAAGATTGGTGATGGCGATTATCAGTTGCCATCGATCAACATGCTCAACTTCGACGCTGCGGGCCAAAACCTCGTCGACAAAACCGCCATGCTGGAGCTCTCCGCACGGCTGACCCAAACCTTGGAAAACTACGGCGTCAAAGGTGATGTCGTTGCGATTCGGCCAGGCCCAGTCGTCACGATGTACGAATTCGCACCAGCGCCTGGCACCCGCGTCAACAAGATCGTCAATCTCACCGACGACTTGGCGCTTGCGCTCGAAGCCTTGCGGGTCCGCATCGTTGCGCCGATTCCAGGCAAAGCTGCGGTTGGTATCGAAGTTCCAAACAAGATCCGCGACAAGGTTTTCCTCAAAGAAATCCTTGCCGACGATGTGTTCCGCCGTGGCAAAGCCCGGTTGCCAATGGCGTTGGGCAAAGATATCGAAGGCGGCCCAGCCGTGGTCGATATGGCGCGCATGCCGCACTTGCTCGTCGCAGGGACGACCGGCTCCGGTAAATCGGTTGCCGTCAACGCGATGATCACCAGCTTGCTGTATCACTGCTCGCCTGAAGACGTGCGCATGATCATGGTCGACCCCAAGATGTTGGAGTTGTCGATCTATGAAGGCGTGCCGCACTTGTTGTTGCCCGTCGTTACCGACCCGAAGAAAGCCAACTTGGCATTGCGTTGGGCCGTCGACGAAATGGACCGGCGCTACGACATGCTGGCCAAAACCGGCGTGCGTGATATCGCGAGCTACAACGAAAAAGCGCTCAAGACGATTGCACAATTCGAAGCCGACAAACTGCAACGCGCAGCCAACGCTGCCAAGCGCGCCTTGGCTCGCGAAAACGGCGAAGCGATCGATCCAAACGATCACAGCGACGACGTGGTGGTGTCTTCGAATACCGACGACAGCGCGCGCATCATGGCAACCGAGCCACCCGCGAAGCTGCCTTACATCGTGGTCATCATCGACGAATTCGCCGACTTGATGATGTGTGCACCAAAGGAAGTTGAAACCTCGGTGGCACGCATCGCGCAAAAAGCCCGCGCTGCAGGCATCCACTTGATCTTGGCAACCCAACGGCCGTCGGTCGACGTGATCACCGGCCTCATCAAAGCCAACTTCCCGTCGCGTATCGCCTTCCACGTCACGTCGAAGATCGACTCGCACACGATTCTGGACCAAACCGGTGCCGAAGCGCTGCTTGGCGCTGGCGACATGTTGTTCTCGGATCGTGGCGCTGCGCCGCAACGCTTGCATGGTTGTTACGTCGACGAAGAAGAGATTCACCGTGTGGTCGCGTTCCTCAAGACCCAAGGCCGCCCGGTCTACAACATGGAAATCTTGAAGCCACGCGAAGAAGAAGGCGACGGCGGCGAAGCCGGCTCGGGCACGCCATCGGGCAAAAGCGACGACGAAATGTACGACAAAGCCGTGCACATCGTGTCGACCACCGGCAACGCATCGATCTCGTGGGTGCAACGGCAACTGCGCATCGGTTACAACCGTGCGGCGCGGCTCGTCGAGGAAATGGAAAAACAAGGCGTGGTGTCCGGCCCCGACCACACCAACAAACGCGAAGTCCTCATCGCTCGGTCGTAGGCCGGCCGAAAACACGTAACCCCGGCGATTTACCTTACGGCAGGGATCGTTCCGGGGCTTTCATTGATTAAGATACAATACGGCCCACGTATGTCAATGAGTTCGGATGTTCGAAACGCGCTTTCACTAGAGCGCTTCGCGTCATACAGACGTGCGACTCACAACGACGAAGTCGCTGCTGATCGACTCTACGAATGGAATATCCAAATTAGTGCAGCCTTGTTTGAGGTACTGAGCGGACTTGAAATTATCTTGCGCAATGCCATTCATCAACGCCTTTCAGTGACGTTTGGTACGCCCACAACGCCCTGGTTTGATGTAATTCGGCTAACCACTGAAGGCCAGGAAACGCTCAACAAGGCACGGTGGCTTGCCACCAACAAAGCGACCGTTCCAGAAAAACCAGGCAAAGTTGTAGCTGAGCTGTCGTTTGGGTTCTGGCGCTATTTCTTCAGCAGATACTACCAAGCACACGTATGGCCGAAGCTTCGGCCGATTTTCCGAACGTCAACGGTACCGGTTCGTCGCGAAGTGATTGACAAAAATTTGGGTGACCTCCAGGTTTTGCGAAACCGAATAGCGCATCACGAACCAATCTTTTCTCGCGATCTTCGTGCTGACTTTGACAATATCGTCCAAGTTGTGCGCTGGCTAAACCCAGCTGCGGCAGATTGGATTCTTTCTTTTAGCCGGGTCGAAGCGATGCTGCTTACCCGACCTACTTAGCCCTTGCCGAAGTTGAACTATGATCCCTTGGAAAACGCTGGCGTCGGTAGCGACGAATGATGGCCCGCTCGAACTGCGGCAACGCGGTGACGACGAATTTCTAATCGTCGTCGGCGGGCGGGTGTTGATGACCAGCACCACCAAGATCTCGGAGCAAGCCTTGGCAACGCTTGCGGTCAGCGCGCTCGAAGGCCGCCCTGCCCCACGTGTGCTCATCGGTGGCCTCGGCATGGGCTACACCGTGCGTGCTGCGCTCGACACGCTGACGACGCACAAGATGAAAGGCAACGTCACCGTGTGCGAGCTGACGCGCACGGTCGTCGATTGGTGCAAAGGGCCACTAGCGCGGCTGACCAATAGCTGCGTCACCGATAAGCGCGTCAGCGTTGTCGTCGGTGATGTGGCGCACCACATTGCGCGCACCCGCCCTGGCCACTACGACGCGATCATTCTCGATCTCTACGAAGGCCCCTACAAAGCAACGCAGCGGCGCGAAGATCCGTTTTTTGGCCCAACCGCACTCGCGCGTACACACGCAGCGCTTGCGCCCGACGGTGTGTTTTCAGTTTGGGCCGAAGATCACGACGCCAGTTTTGTGCGCCGGCTCGAAGCCGCGAACTTTACCGCGCGCTATCACAAGCTTGGCCAAGGTGGCCGCCGCCATGTGGTGTACGTCGCCAAACGGCTTGCGCCGATTACACGCGCCGCTCGCCCAGCGCCACCGCCGCGTGGCCCACGCGATGCTGCCCCAGCGCCGCGCAATCGTCGCCGCTAAAAGCCCAACTGCTGCGCGGATGTTGCGCCCGCTCGCAAGGTGCGCCAGGGCTCAGCCATGCTATGCCACGGGCATGATTCCTGACGTCACGTTACAAAGCGAGAGTGGCCAAGTTCGCGTGCGCGATTTGGTCGGCGGCAAAGTGTTGGTTTTGTATTTCTATCCGAAAGACGAAACCCCGGGCTGCACGGCGCAAGCCTGTGCGTTTCGCGACGCTTACCAAGATTTCACCGACGCTGGCGCCGACGTCATTGGCGTCAGTGCCGATTCGCAAGACAAGCATGAATCGTTTCGCGAACATCATCGCTTGCCGTTTAAGTTGATGACCGATCCAGGTGGCAAAGCGGCGGCGGCCTTCGGTGTGAAAAAGACGCTTGGCTTGTTGCCTGGCCGAGTTACGTTTGTGATCGATCAAAAAGGCGAAATCAAACATCAATTCTCGTCGCAGTTGAGCATCGGGAAGCACATCAAAGAAGCGCTGGCCGTGGTGTAAAGTCTGCAGCCAACGAGTCCGGCGTGAACAATCTCATCTATGTGCCGTACGGCGTGCTGATGCTTGCCGTAGTGTTGATCTACGCGCCGCGATCCGTCGTCGGGCGCGAAATGGCCAAACAAGAAGGCGGCTACAACAATAACGATCCACGCGCGCAGCAAGCATCGCTAACCGGCATCGGCAAACGCGCGCTCAACGCCCACAACAACGCGCTTGAAGCATTGCCAATCTTTGGCCTCGGCGTATTGGCAGCAATGCAGCGCAGCACCAACATCAAAGCGATCGCAGTGTTATCGCTGGTATTTGCCTTCGCACGGGTTGCATACTTGCTGCTTTATCTGCGTGACCAAGCCCAGATTCGCTCGATCTGCTGGGGCATTGGCTTGCTGGCCAGCCTGGGTCTGTACGGCTTGGCCGTCGTTGGGTAACGCATGGGAATAGACTTTCGGTCTAGCTGGTTACCCGTGCAATAACCCGCCTAACCCTGCTCAACCACGTCATATTTCCTTTTGAATCGCACGCCGTGGTTGTGCGTCGTAGTAGTGTAAGCCGCAACTCGCAACCTTTGCGAAACGGCTCGTTGGAGT
Organism: Deltaproteobacteria bacterium; assembly: GCA_029565465.1. Lineage (GTDB taxonomy): Bacteria > Myxococcota_A > Polyangia > Haliangiales > Haliangiaceae > JABFXX01. The sequence continues at coordinate 7,533 of JAKQOD010000769.1, read as the reverse complement.
GACCTTATGATTGACCAAATTCTCGCTTTGTTCACCGCTGCTATGACTTCTGCAAGTGGCGGCACCGCGCACAAACCAAGCCTGGTTGCCCCAAAGCCTGCCAAGCATGCACCTGCGCCACAACGGGTTGAGCCGAAAGTGCCAACGGCCGCATCGAAGCCTGCGCCAGTAAAAACGCCACCGGTTGCAGCCGTTGCGAACCCTGCCAACGATGCCGTCGATCATGTGCAGCAATTCTACGCTGGCATCAAACAAGTCACTGCGAAGTTTCGGCAGTCGGTGACCAACGCAACCTTCGGCCAAGCCAAAGACTCTGACGGCATGGTGTGGATTCGCAAGCCTGGCAAAATGCGCTGGGACTACTACGCCAAAAAGAAGGGCAACAAGACCTCCACCAAAAAGAGCTTCATCTCGAACGGCAACTACTTGTACGTGGTCGAACACGACAACAAACAAGTGATGAAAAAGAGCCTGCAAAAAGACCTCATGCCGGTCGCAGTTTCGTTCCTGTACGGCAAAGGTGATTTGCGCGCTGACTTCAACGCCGAACTCGATACGTCGAAAAAGTACGGCGCCGAAGGTGAAATCGTTTTGAAGCTCACGCCGAAAAAGCCGTCGGCCCAATACCAGCACTTGATCTTGGTGGTGGCGCCCGACAACTACCGCGTTACCCAGTCGATCATCATCGACTCGTCGAACAACATCAACCATTTCCGCTTCTACGAGCCTGATTTCGAAAAGGCGCAACAAGACAGCTGGTTCGAGTTCGACGAAAAGTCGGTAAAAGACTATCGTGTAGTGGATGCTGACCAACAAGACAAAGACGGCGGCGAAGCGCCTGCCAAGCCTGGCACCGCACCAGCTCCGGCACCGGCTCCGAAAGCTACCAAGTAGCACAACTCGCACCGCGCGAGGTGGGCGATGAGCCGCATCACCGACGAGCGCGCGATGTTGATCTTTGTCAGCGATTTACATCTCACCGATCGGCTGCACGGCAATGCAGTCACCAAAGAGCAACAGTTCGAGCGATTCTGGACTCGGATTCGTGCAGCTCGCGGCGCTCGGCCAGCCGAGCTTTGCTTTGTGGGCGATGTGTTCGACTTGGTGCGCTCGCCGGGTTGGTTCGCGGGCCGGCACCGCCCTTATCACGGCGCCAGCAACAATGGCGTGGTTTCTGCGGTTGAACGGATCGTCGCGAAACCATCGAACGCGAAGCCGGCTTTTTCAAAGCGATTCGCGACCGCGTAGCGGCAGGTGAACTGAAAATCCACTATGTCATCGGCAACCACGATCGCTTGCTGCTGGCGGCGCCCAATGCACGCAAAGCGGTGGCGCGCGCACTGCTTGGTGCCGACGACATTCCGTTGCATCGCGAACTGGAATTTCCCGATCACGGCGTGTTGGCGTACCACGGCAACAGCGGCGACCCGCTCAATGCGAGCCCCGACGGCGATGCCACCATCGGCGATGCGATTGGCTCGGAACTCATCCTGCGCTTTCCGCAGCGGGTCCGAGCGTTGGTTGGTGCCGACCACCCAGGCATCGAACACATCGACGACATCGACGACGTGCGACCGGTATACGCGGTGCCAGCGTGGGTGCGGCAACAAAGCGTGGTGCAGCGCGAGCTGTTGCGCCCAATGAGCCAGGTGTGGTCGGAGGTTGTCGACGAGTTTTTGTCGAATGACTTTGTTGGCCATTGGCTCAAAGCCCAACACAAAACGTTCAGCCTCGACATGGGCAAAAAGCTGCGGCTATTGCTCGAACTGTCGCGCAACAAAGTGATGGCGCACGGCCACGACGAGCGGTTGACTCAGCTCTATCGATTTTTTCAGCATTCGTTCGACGGCAAGATGTCGACCAACGCTGGTGCCGAACTGCTCAAACGCGGGCGAGGCTTGCGGTTTGTGGTCAATGGCCACTCGCACTTTGCGTCGATGCAGCCGCTGGGCAATGTGGCCGGCAAACCTGCGGTATATTTCAACACCGGAACCTGGCGCACCGTGCATCAAATCGGCCACGATCTTGGCGGCCGGCCAAGCTTTTTGCCTTACGATGCGATGAGCTATTTGGTGTTTTTCCCGTCGGGCGATAGCCTCGGGCGCGACTACGAATGGTGGACCGGTGCGCTGGTAGCAGCAAACCACTGAGTCGCAGACCGCTCCCAGCCGCCTACATCTCGCCACATTGCCGATGCAAATTTGAACAGTATTTTTCGTAGTGCGATCCATCACGCGACCAACGGTGCGGGATACAATGGAAGCGTGATTGGGGTTCGATTAGCGATCGTATCGATAGTGGCTGTGTTGGTGAGTGAACATAGCGTCGCCGACGCTGGCCCACTTGCGGTGGTTGATGCGCATGCCGAAGCCGACGTGGCCGATGAAGGCAGCGCCGTTACGCTGCTGGTGCGCCACGCGTTGACGCGACCGGAGCGGCCGTTGCTTGACACCACGGCAACGATGCAGGGCCCAGCATGGACGACCCGCAACGCCGCTACGCGTAGCAAACAACTCGGCATCGACGCCGTGGTGCTAACAGACGTTGCCCGCGACGGCACCGGCTTGATTGCAACCGTGCTTGTCATAACGCCTGCAGGCAAAATCTCCGCAGCCGCAGCGCGTGCTGGTGATGGCAATATTAGCGGCCTAGCTGAAGGCGTCGTTGCCCACATCAAAAACGTCACCGGCGCCCGAGTCAACCCCGTGCCGTATGCGTCCATGGGCGAGTTGCAACCGTTCACCAACGCCGAGCGCGTGTTAAAAAAAGGTACCGATCGCGAAGCAGTGAACACTGCAATGCAATTGTTGCTTGCAGCGGACCCATTGGTTGCGTTGCGCGTGACCGCCATCGCCGAGCGACTGCGACCGTTGTTGCTCCCACCTGGTGATGAGGTGGCGGCTTCACCGCGTTTGACGCTAGAGCAACACTTGCTCGCCATGCGCTTGCTGGCGACGCCTAGCGAGCTGGCTTACGCTGCGACGTCGACGCCAGCGGCGTTAGGCAAAGTCGCAGCAGTCTTCGCCGAGGTCCCGGTTGATAAACTGCGCGCACTTGATGGCGCATTACAAAGTTCACGAGATCCAATTGCCAAGTTTGCACGCGCGGTTATTGCGCAACGCCGCGATGATATTGCCACCCGCGATAAACTCTTACTTGAACTATTGGGCTCACCCTTGCAACCGATGGCGATGGCGTGGGCGGCCACGCTTTCGGCTCGCAGCGTATCACCAGCAGTTCACAAAGCTCTGCTTGCTGCAGCGGAGCAACTGGCAACGACCACGGCAACGACCGCGGCAGGGCTGACTTCAAAAATCGGGCTGGCCGCCGCCGAGGCCGGCGTCGATAAAGATCGGGCGATGGCGCTCATTAGCGTAACGAAATTAAATGACATCGAAATCGGCCGACTTGAGCCGATGCTGCCAGCGGTAACAGAACGCGTGCTGTTGCGGCTCAAAGCCGAGCTGGCGATCCGCCGCAACGACGACTCGCAGATTGCTGCCATTACTAGCCTCGTGAGCGAAGCGCCTGGCGAAGCGCGTGGCCATTTGTATCAAGGCCGGCAATTGATGAGCGAAAAACTCTATCGCGAAGCCGCAAGCGAATTTGCCAAATCTGGCGCAACGCTTGAGCATGCCCGGGCCTTAGCACTTGCAGGTGATCTCAAAGAAGCGCTCAAGCTTGCCAATAGTATTGGCGTCGACAACACGGCGGAATTCTTAACCGTGCAGGCCTCGATTGCGCTGGCAAATGGCGATTTCGTGGGTGCGCAAGCTGCGATCGACCGCGCCGAAGCAGCCGCGCCGGCCAACGCACAAGTGAATCGCAGCATCGTGACGGTGTCAGCGAAATCGCCCAACGCCGATCCGAACCAAGTCGCAGCCGTGCGCACCATTACAACAGTTGCGGACACGCTTGCGCCGACCACGACGGCGGCAACCGCTACCACCACCACCACTGCAACTGTGGGCGCCGGCGTCAAAGCCGACGAGACGCCACAAGCAAGGCTAGCGACCGAGTTAGTGCCACTGCTCGACACGTTGCCAACCCTATTGAGCCTGCCAAGCAAAGATCTGGTGCTCGCCGAACTTGGTTGGCGCGTGCCGTTCTACTCGTTGCGCGAGGTCAAATCCGAGGTCGTGCGCACGGCGTTGGTTGAAGCGCTGGCGCGAGCACCGTGGGGGTTGCGTGTGGTGCCGGAAGTGCCAACCCGACAAAGCGAACCGATTGAACGAACGACCCTGCGAGCGCTTACCGGCAGCCACGCAGGTGTGTTGTTTTATCAAGTGCAGTCCGACGGTGGCCAAGCCAGGGTTCGGCTGTTGCTTTTTCCGCAAGGCGCAATCGAAGGTGTTACCGCAACGCGTTCGGTCAATAGTTACGGCGCGGTGTCGTGGGATGTCACTAAGCTTGGTGCCATCGGTGTCGTGGTCGTGCTGTTCGTTGGTTGGATCATGCTGCTGATTATCCGTGGCAATGGCGACATTGACGTTCGCTACAAACTGGACGCTGACAGCAAAGATGAAGTGTTTGGCATCGTGATTGCCAAAACGCCGACGCGACCCAACATCGGCGACGTCAAAAAGTTCTTCCAAGAAACCCCGAAGGCCGGGCAAAAAATCGACAAACGGCGCGCCATCTTAATCGGTGGCCAAACCAAGTTTCGCGTGCCGCCGGGACCGTGGACAGTGACGCTGTATGGCGTGTACGACCGCGCGGACAACTTGGTGGAGTTGTCGGCTAGCACCACCAAATCGGTCGATGTGCGCCGCGGCAAAACCGAATTTGTCACGTTCGATTTGATCCCTAAAGATGCCGAATTGCGGATCAACATTCATGGCAAACAACAACGTGGCATAGCGGTTTGGCTCAACGCTGACCGTGACAATCGAGTATTTACCGACGCCCAAGGCAACGCGAATTTGCGCTGCAACTTGGGTTCGCACGTGTTGTATGCCGAATACGAAGGCAAAGTATTTGATCGTAAGCTCCAGATCGCAGCCCCGCGCATCGAACGTGTTTCGCTTAACATCGAACGAGAATTGATGCTCGCTGCAGTTGCAGGCGTCGACGCTGCGCTGCCTGCCAAAACGGCTGTCGCCGCACCGCCATCTGCCGTGCGCTTTTCAACCGGCTCCAGTCCGGCCGTCGCAAGCGTGAATGCCGCCCGCGCTGTGGACGTTGCAACCGCAGCGACCGCCACTGGCATGCTCGACCTTGGTGAACTGGATCTTAGCGATTTTGCCAGCCCGTCAGCGACGCCGCCGCCGCCAGCAAGTGGTGCAGCGCCTGCTTCGAAAAAAGAACAAACCGGTATCAATATTGCCGACTTGATGACCGCTTCAGCGCCCGCAAACGCAACCGCGTTCTTGCCGGATACAAGCGGTGGCGCGGCAGCCCAGCCCGCAAGTGGCGGCTTCTTCGAACCGGTCACGCCACGACCGAAAGGCCCAACGACTGCAGGCAACTCACCAAGTGGGATTCTCGCGCGCGCCAACGCCAACAAAGAACTGTTGTTGGGCCGCTATGAAGTCCGGCAAGAACTTGGCCGTGGCGCAATGGGCGTTGTCTACCGTGCCTACGATACGAATCTCGAACGCGATGTGGCGATCAAATCTCTGGCGCGCGAACTGCGTTCACATCCCGATGCCTTGCGCATGTTCCAGCAAGAAGCCAAAGCGCTAGCGCAGATGAATCACGGCAACATCGTTTCGGTCTTCGACCAAGTCAACGCTGGCGATGAAACCTACTTGATCATGGAATTCGTCGACGGCCGTACCCTCGACGACATTCTGCGCGATCGCGGCATCTTCCCTTGGATGGAAGCAGCGGCGATGATCGACAACATCTGTGCTGGTTTGGCGTACGCGCACGGCCGCTCGGTGATTCATCGCGATATCAAACCAGCCAACATCTTCGTCGGCAAAGACCGCTCGGTGAAGCTGGGCGACTTCGGCTTGGCGCGGGTGGTCCGCGAAATGTCGATTCGCAAAACCGAAATCCGTGGCACCCCGTTGTACATGGCACCCGAACAGATCACGGGCCGCGACATTGATGCACGCGCCGATTTGTACGCGGTTGGTTGTACGTTTTTCGAATTGGTAACCGGCCGACCGCCGTTTATCGAAGGCGAGATTTTGTACGCGCAGCTCAATGAAAAGCCGCCCAACCCGATGGACCTCAATCCTGATGTGCCACCCAAGATCGCCGAGCTGATCTTGCAGATGATCGCCAAAGCCGCAGCTGACCGCCCAGCGAACGCCGACGCAGTGCGCACTGAATTGCGCAAGATCACGTCGCTGGCACTGCTTGGGTGATCCGTAAGCTACGTGCCCGCTTTCGCCCACGCGGCCTGGTGGTGTTGGCATTCGGCGATGGACTAGCCCGCCTGCCCGAACCTTCTGTGCTGATAGGCCACGTTGCCGTTTGGCGATTGCTTGATGGTCGTGGGCTTAGCGTCTTTTGTCATTGACACGTTGTCCGTTGGGGTTTCCCGACGGCCGACGAACACCAAAGTCGTCGTCGAGCTGTCGCGAGAATACGATGATCGCAAAGCCAGGAGCTCGGCTCGCTTCAATTTTGCTGCCGGGCCTTTGCGTTGGGAATCGAGTTCTGACAATGTAAAAGTGATGATAAAATCCCCGAGGTCGGTAAGGGTTGTTCTTGCGCTGGCTGGTTTGGGTGTAGGTAGTTGTGGCAGCCCTGACTTGCCCTTGTCAGCGGAATCGCAATTTTCGGTCGAACGCGACGGATTTTCGTTTCCCAATTTCACGACGGAGTTTGAGCATTCAAAGCTGCGCCCTGCCGAAATGGAACGCATGTTTGGCGCTGGTGTGTGCGTGCCAGGCTCCTCGCCATGTGAGCTGACCGCGAAAGCTGCGGTGTGGGCCGACGATGTCAACGCGATGATGGCCGGTGGGCGCTGCGAGGGCTTCGCGGTGCTGTCGCAACTGTTTTACCGCAAGCAACTCGACCCGCAAAGCTTCGGCGCCGCGACGGTAAGTGGCCTGACGATCGACGACAACTTCACGCTCCAGCGCGAGCTGGCCTATTGGTTTGCAACTCAGTTGGTGCCTGACGTCGCACCAAACCGGCCGCTGATGCCGCGCGACGCGATTACGCTGTTGGCTGAGTTCTTAAAGCCAGGCGCAACCGAGTACTACCGCATTGGGATTGTCCAAAAAAACGGCAACCAATTGGGCGACGCGCACTCCCTGACGCCAGTTTCATTTGCACGCTTGCCAGGCAATCCTGACTTCTACGACGTGCAGGTTTATGACAACAACTTTCCTGGCCAGCTGCAAACGATGCGGCTCAACGTCGCCGAAAACACTTGGGTGTATGAAGCCGCAGCACCAAATGGAATTGTGCGCTTTGAAGGCGGCCCACAACTGAAAAATCCGTTGTACTTCTCAGCGACCTCGACGCGCACGAACACCTTGCCGTGCCCAGTTTGCGATGACAATGCTGGCGTCTCCATCTTGGTCCGCGGCGGCGAGCCGTTGGCGACCGCGGCTGGCACCGAAGTTGGAG
>JAKQOD010000750.1 GCA_029565465.1 Deltaproteobacteria bacterium | reverse complement strand
CAAGCGCATGGCAGCGACCGACGAACTCGACGATGACGCGGTAGCGGCATTCTTGTACGAAGCGCGGATTTCGTTTGGCTTGACGCATCCCAACATTGCTCAGGTTTATGATTTTCACGAGTTCAACGGCGTCTACTACTTGGCCATTGAATACATCCAAGGGTTGTCGGTTCTGCAGCTGCTACGCAAAGCGATAGCATCCAAGCAACGCGTGCCACTCCCGCATGTCTTGACGATTGCCGTCGGAGTTTGCGCAGGATTGCACTATAGTCACACCCGACCGCGTGAAATCATCCACCGCGACATCACGCCATCAAACATCATGGTTAGCGTACATGGTGGCGTGAAAATCATCGACTTCGGCATTGCCAAACCAACGCTCGACACCGATTTGCCGCAAGGCGCAACTCGCAAAGGCCTGGTGAAAGGCAAGGCCGGTTACATCGCGCCGGAGCGAATCGTCGGCAACGCGGTTGATCGTCGATGTGATGTTTTTTCGTTAGGCGTCGTGCTGTGGGAAATGTTGGCCGGGCGAACGCTGTTTCAAAAGCCGTCAGAAATCGACACGTTGGAAGCCACCCTTCACGCGGCGGCGCCACGATTAAGCCGTTTCCGACCGGGGTTGCCGGCGAGCATTGAAGCCGTGGTGATGCGTGCGTTGAACAAGTATCCGTCGCAACGGTTCGATTCAGCTGCAAACATGCTGATGGCCTTAGAATCGGCAGCGCAGGCGTCACATATCGCGTTGTCCAATTGGAATCTAGGCGTGTATTTGCAACAACTTTGCCGCGATGCAGCTGATGACACGGTGCCGTCCGGGACTGAGAAGTTTCCAGCGCGAGGTACCGATACCGATGGCTACTTGCTCGACGAAGAAGCGCCAACGCCAGTGCGCGATGTCGAGCCACGGGCAGCGCTACGCGACGCTGCCACGCAACTAATACCGTTCGCCCAGTCTACCCACAGGCGCGACGACCAGCTCAGCTGATACCGGCGGGGGGCGTCGCAGCCCGTGCGACGGGTCGCAGCCCCGTGCGACGGGTCGCAGCCCGTGCGACGGGTCGCAGCCGTCCGACGCTAGGACCCCGTGCGACGGGTCGCAGCCGTCCGACGCTAGGACGGTCGACGGTGACAGCCAGTCGCCGGTACGAGTCAACGGCAGCAGTCGGGTCGCAACCGTAGGGCGGGTCGCAGCCGTCCGACGCTGGGACAGCTGAGAGCTCACCAAACTTTGCCGCAAGGCACGCCGTTCCCACCAGCAACGCGGAAACTTGAGGTACAGTCTCAATATGACCGCAGCGTGGCAGGTTTATTCGTGAACTACTTCATTCGATATTTTGCGGATAGACCAATCACGTCAAAGGCAATTCACCAAGCGTTGCAAGCATTTGACCCAACGTTCAAAATCGATCTTGGCGAACTGGTCCGTGGCGAAACTGCACTAGGACAAGTCGAAGTCAACATGGCCAAAGGTGACATGTTCGAGGACGATTTGCGGCAGACCGTCCGCCTGGTGCAACAAGCTGGTGGCAGCCCCAAAGCCGTGCCGCGGCTAATGGCTAGCCAAGCAATTGTGGTTGTTTGCGTCGATTGGCAAGCTCGCGGACAAGAAGCAACCATGGACCTCATTGCTCCTCTGTGGTCTGTGCTGAACCAGCTTTCCCCTGGCTTGTCGCAATGGGATGGCAATGGAATCTTCGATGGTTCCACCCAAGTAGTCGACTTGCGCGCGGTAAGTTAGCAATAGCGAGCTGGCAGTTGGCGAGATCCAACCCCGCAAGCACTATTTTACGTCGCCGTTCCACCAACAATATCAGCCAAGACCGCGGCCGACGAAGCCAAGCTCCAACATGGCTGCATGTAGGCGCCGTCGGGAATACAGCGAATCATTTCATCCCAAGATTCAAGGTTGCGGTCGTGCTTTGGGGCGTTCATTGCACAAGGCTGCCCCGCCTTCGCAATCAATACCCGCAGCGGCGTAACCAACTTATTAATCCTATCGATGGCGCTGCGATACGCATCGACGAAGCTCCGATATGCACGCCGATAGCGCGCGTACGCATCCGGTGTACTCGCATGACATCGTGGCGCCGGTGTAGTTTCCAGGCGATTAGCCATTTGATGCGGCTCTTGTGCAAGGACGGCCGCAGCCCCGAGAATTGCCTTTTCTCCACGATTTGCCTTTTCGACAACGCAAACTTCCTTCACTAGTTCGCGATGTTTGTTACAAAGCGCCTCGGCACTCAGCGTCCGAAAAACCGGCAACGGCGTCAACGTAACCTCGTTGGTGTGCGTGAACTTTGCCTCGTCTGCAATCTTGCCTCGGCGCTCAGCGGCCCGTTTCGCACGCCGATATGCATCGCGGTCAACCCATTCACCAGCAACGGACATATTAGAGAGCAACCCCGGTACCGCCGACGCGCCCGGCCAGTCCTCAGGAGATTCGACCAATCCCTCTTTTACGCCGTGTCGCAATACATAGTTAAACCGTTCCAAAGCGGCTGGCTCATCTACGCACGGAATAGCGCTAACGCGCCGGCTCCAAAACGGCCCACTCCAACCGTTTTCGCGTGAGCATTCTTTGGCGATATTGCCGTTTACGTAAGCAAGAAACAACGCGAAATCTTGCGCCCTTTTGGCAGACGCCAAGAGATGCCAATGATTTGATAAAATGACGAATGCGTAGACGCACACATTGTAGAGTTCTTGCGCCTTCGCGATTATGCCAACGAGCCGCTTCCGTAGTTGCTCCGATGGACGCATGAGCAAGCGCCCTTGCATCGTGCGGGTTGTAAGCTCGTAGACTGTGTCAGGAAAAAATTGACGCAATTGGTGCCCCATGATGGACCGGGCAGAGCAACTACAGTGCCAAATTCCGGCGGGGCATAAGCCGTTGATTTCACGAGCATCACCCAACGTCAATGTCCGGTTTCCGGCCGGACATGTCCGAAGTACGGACAACTGTCCGAGCGTCGGACGGCTGCGACCCGCCGCTCTGGGCGACCCGCCGCTCTGGCTGCGACCCGCCGCTCTAGCCCCGCAGCGGCTTGTGGAATAGAAACTCATGGTCGCATTGGTCGCCAACCATGAAGTGGTAGTCCATGTATTTTACGAAGCCATAGCGCTGGTAGAATCGCTGGGCGCGAAGATTTTCGCTGAAGACGCAAAGGATCATGTCGTCAAAGCCACGACTCTCCGCCTGTTTCAGCGCCCACCGCATAAAGTCATCAGCGATGCCTCGCCCATGATACGGGGCAAGCAAATACAATTGCTTGAATTCGATGACGCGCCGAGTGCCAAAGTTGCATGGCAAGGCGGTGGTCAAGCTCAGCTTGCAAAAACCGATCGGCTGCGCTGGCGCCTCGCTGTCAACCGCCACAGACCAAAGCAACTGCGGATTTGCCAGCTCGGCACCGACAACGTCTTCGGAATATGCCGTAGCAAGAAAGGTCGCGAGATTCTCCGGCGAGTATAGATGCCCAAACGTACTAACAAACGTGGCGCGCCCCAATGCTGCAAGCGTTGCAGCCTCGCATTGCTCTGGTACATGAAATTCAATCATACGGTTTACGCTCCACGCGCTTTTTGGCTTACAAAATACGCGGCTTTCCGGGCTCGCATAATTTCGCCGAGCGGGCGGTGCACAGCGAGTCCACCCCACGGATCAAACGTGGCGCGCTCAATTTGCTCAGCGAATGCGGCGTCGGCAGACTGCTGCTCGAACGTCAATCGGCCGACAACCACAGGCGCGCTATGCTGCACTGCCCATACCACGGTGGGGTCTTCGATTGGGGTCAACCGCTCGTCAACGAAGAACTGCAACGTCAGGTCGTATAGCACACGACCTTTGCGCAGGCGCGCCACTATTTCCTCGCCAACATCCGTAGCCAATGGCGCATCGTGCTGCGCTGGCACCAACCCTAGCCGTGCCGCATACGGCCCCACCGTGTGCGGCAATACCGTATTGAACGCCTCGGTCGCAAAGCTTGCGAACGGCTTTTTGAGCGTCGCCGCCAACACTTTTGCTTGGCCCAACCCGCGACGCCAACCTAGGGTACGAATCAAAAACGCCAACAAAGATAATGGGGACTTTGCGGCTGCCTGAACAATCCCAGCAAATTCGTAGCTATTTCGGCTGCTAAACCGATCGTGATTGATAAACAAGAAGTCCTGATGATCGGTTGGTGCACCGAGCGCGCCATCGCCATGTACATTTAGCAAGCGCAACGCAAACCCACGAATATCAGGCTTGGTGTTGGCTTTAAGGTCAGGCCCTCCATTGGAAAGCCGTGCCCATACATCATACGTCTTGCCACCGACAAATATGCCATGCGCAGCTTCGGACGGTACGCTCTGCGCGATTTCGAGCTTCCCTTGCATGCTTGCGACAGCTTTGCGGTGCAAGGCTCGGCCCACCCCGAACTTCGCGCTGTTTGTGCGTTGCACATCAGCAATGACCTCAGACATGTGGCGGTGCTTCGCTGCTTCATCGGCAGCAATGTCTTCGTGCCAGGCCGTGCTTGGAACTTTCATGTTGAAATTGTCGCTGGCACCGCAATTGTTGCATACTACCGTTATCGTTTTTTTGCTGCCTCCCGGCGCGTCCGAACGTCGGACGGCTGCAACCCGCTCATCCCGGCAACCCGCTCATCCCGGCGCGTCCGAACGTCGGACGGCTGCGACCCGTTCATCCAGCTGCGACCCGTTCATCCAGCAACCCGTTCATCCGGGCCCGGCAGCGCCCCGTTGAGCCCTGGCTGCGACGCGTTCATCCTGCGCCCAACGCGCGCGGTCTCTGCTACTTACCGTCGGCGCACTCAGGATAGCCGTGAGTTGGATCATCGTAATACGTCTTGCAACCTTGCTGAGCCAACTCTTCGAGTCCACCGTAGTACGCGGTAGCGCACACGTTCTTGGGACGTACAACGTTGCCTGCTTTGGCAACCACTGCTGCAGGTGCATCGACCAAGATCGGCCGTGGCGCACTTGGCTGCAAGGCTCGCAGGCTTGGTCCAGCGTCCCGGGGACGCTCACGCAGCGATCCAGCACCGAAGCTTGCGCTTACCACCAACAACCACGCTGCAATTGTGGCGGCCCCAATTCGAGCAGGCACTGCATATGAAGTTTGCATCACAACATCCTACCAACAGCGGCTTGAAGACTGGCGCCTTTTTTCGCTTAAAAGCGCGTCATCGCGATTGTTAGCTTTCGGCACGCATCGCGCCATGGCGACCACGCGCGATAGAACTTCGCAGCGTTGTTGGTCGGTTTGGTCGCCTGCGCAGGCTCCCCGGCACGCCAACAATTGCCATCGCGTTTGGCAAACTATGCTCCGAAATCGACTGAAACACCGGTGCACATATCATCTTTCGCCAGCGCTCAGCACAACCTGCGCATTTGCCTGCAACGTCCGGTTACCGGACGTTCGACGATGTTGCAGCAGGCAATTTGCAGACGCTTTCGTCAAAGAATCCAGCGGCCGGCACACCAAGGCCTTGATTGAAGCGGGTCCAGAAATTCACCTGCGCTGCCGTCACTGCGAGCACCACTATTTCGCGTTGAGAAAATGCCGCCAACAACTCAGCTTGCAACACGGCACTGACAATCACCGGTGTTTGAGACAACGCCATAGCGTAGGTTGCAGCGGTTCGCTCACGCTGGCTCAGGGTCGTTGGCCAAACCGCCGACGCTGCAGTGCTAAATCGTAACAATACCTCGAGCTCTGCAGCGGTCAACCCAGCGCGCCTCCACGTCGCTGCATTCATGTCAACACAGAACGGGCAACCACCGACCACACTTGCCACGATCCGCACAATTGCCAAACAACGAGCATCGAGGTTGCGTGCGCTTGCTGCCGTCATTTCAAACAGCCCCACACCAAATGCAGCTTTGGGAAAATGCGTTAACAAGCGACCAGGCAGCGGGTCTTTCCCTGTAATACGGCGCGCTAGCCATAAGCCTGGCCGCAAATACCAAGGGGCCTTTCGCGGCGGGTCAACAAACGCAGTCATGCTGACCATGTAAGGCCTAAACAAAATACACGCAAGGCCGCCGCAGCGTCGGTTACTGCGACCCGATTCGATTGCAACCAATCGTGGGCAGCTCGCATGTAAGACGTCGTCACTAACTTCTTCGTTGACCCCCGCCAAAGAGTATCGTTAGGTGGCCCATGTATTTTACGCACGTACGTTTATTACTGTTAAGCATGCCGGTCGGCGCCGTCATGGTTGTGAGTTGCAGCGACGCAGCTCGTGACGGCGTGGATGCCCAGCAAACACGCGATGCCGGCAACGACGGCGCCCGCGTTGATGCGCGCGTTGACGCGCCGAGCTCGCCCAGTGCCTTGACCGTTCGGCACAACGGCAACGGCATTCAAGCCCTGGAACTTGGCGGCGTAAATCTGATTAGTGGTACCGGCGCGTACTACATTATTGGTTCGTGCACGGGGGCTGACGACCCAGGCCAAAATGTCGTTTCGATTGGCAGCAACGGCGCCACGCTTCACGCACCCGGGGCTTGTCCAGGTGCACCGTTTCGGTTGACCACCACGGTCACTGGGCCAAACACAGCGCACGTCAGTATCGTCGTCGGGCCGTTGCCCGTCGCGTATCGCGGCCTAAGCGTTCCGCTCGATCCACGGAAAAGCTTTTTCAACAAAGTCAGTACCTCGGCCGCTAATTTCACGGTTGGGTGCGGGTTGTCATGGGTGCCGCGTGCTAGCGGGTCAACGTTATTTAGTGAGATCCCAACCCCCTGCAACATTCCGGTTGCTGGACCGGTCGGCGCCGCACGCTTTGTACCAGTGCCGACCTGGGGTGAAATCAGCGGCCCGTTTGGCACGATTCGTCGCACTATGGTTTCCGGCGATGGCCGTGAAATGTTTTTCTACAATCACCCCAACACCAACAACATTGAGATCTCGTTTAGCAACGACATTTCGATGCAACTTGATGCGGGCACGATGCTCCGGCTCGAAGAAGACATAACGGTAACACCGCCCCCAAGTGGCCTGTTGACCCGCGCGCAGGTACTGC
>JAKQOD010000726.1 GCA_029565465.1 Deltaproteobacteria bacterium | reverse complement strand
ACGCCACGCGAAAGCATCCACAACGCACCAAACACGATGAGGCCTAGCGCCCAACCCATGAAGACTGAGTCGACGTTAAAGGCGCTACCGTTGAACGTTCCTTGCAGGTTCGTCAGGTGATGCTGAATGTACTCAGATGGGGTCTGGACTGCGGTGCTGGATTCAGACATGGTCGTTTAAATCGAAATTTGTTACAGCGCCAGCACATGCGGCGCTTAGAGTATCTAGCGGGTGCTCTGGTTGCTCGTCACGAGCAGAACAGCTCGCCATGCCAACAAGGTCACCAAAAACGTAGCGAACATCGCCAGTAGAACCAACGAATCGTAGAACTTGATGATTACACCTAACTGAATAGCTATAAAAACCAATTTCACAAGTTCCGCACGAAGCAGTGGCCAAAGACCAGCGCCGTTCGTGCGGCTCAAACCAAAATTAGCTACGGCCACGTAGACGATCGAGGCGAAGATGTTGGTCAGCCCGCCTAAAACAGCAGACACGGCACCATGCTCCCCCGAGACGATCCCCGCGATCACAGCGAACCCAACTGTAATGCCCACTTGCCATTTCAACATGCGAACGATGGTTGGATTTTGTAGACTGATTTCACTCAACATAGTGGACTTAACTTAACGACGAACGAGATTTCCGCGAGCGGCGGGCCGGGCGCTTAGTGCGCCTTTTAGCCTACGAACTACTTGCCTGCTTGTAGTGTCTTGTTGTCGCTGGTTGCGCGCAGCATCTTGCGTGTAGCCAATCGAACAAAGCCCACGATTATAGTCAGTAGTTTCCCTATGTTGCAATGCACAAGTGGATATTTCTTGGAACGCGAGGCGCATCTCAGTGAAACAACTTTTGAGCTTCAACGACAATTGGGTGGTCATTCAAGGCGTTTTTATTGACTTATCGACTTACGCATATTTATCGCTACAACCGCCGCCTGTTGGTCGATACGCATAAAAAGTTGTTTGTCACATCGCTCGCGGCGATTGAAGCGTCACGCGTGCCAACGGTGCGACAGACGCACAAATCCCTGTTCACGCGAATCGCCAAGCACCGTGAAGTCTCGCTCAACGGTATCGTAGAGGCGCATACCTTCAGGATCCAACGCATGTGCGCGCAGCTTGTAGGCCCCCGGCAGCAAAGCCCATTCGGCGAAAGTGAGCGCAAACTCGAAGCTTCCAGCTGCAGTTTCGCGCAGCGGCTGGCCGTCAATCTCTGACGTGGTGCCGTAAATCGGCGTGCCGTCCATGCGCACAATGCCAAGCGCCACGTGCGGCACGCGACCGTCGCGGCTTTTGAGTCGGCCGCGCACCGTCATGCCGGTGGTCGTGACGTTTTCGAGTTTCAGATCAACCACCGCGTACTGGCCCAACACGACCGAATCAGCATCCATCGCGGCTTGTTTCGCACCCGCTTGCTTTGCTTCGTGAAACGCCTGGTACGCGATGGCCACATCGTTCGACGAGCCGATCATCCGCGTGCCGCCATGATCGAGCCACACCGCGCGTTGCGTAAGCTTCTTTACGTGATAGAGCGAATGTGAAACGAGCAGCAGCGTGCCGCCGTCGGAGAGGTACTGCTCCATCCACGCGATGCATTTGTTCTGAAACGATTC
>JAKQOD010000725.1 GCA_029565465.1 Deltaproteobacteria bacterium | reverse complement strand
CGTGCAACCACCCACTGCAACGTTGGAATCGCGCGTTCGATTTCACTTTCCAACAACAGTTCGGCCCCACGCGCGGCGGCGTCGTCGAGTTCGAACGGCAAATCCATATTGGCAGCGTCCCACGACGCTTCCAGCCGAGCGAGCAAGGCATTACGATTCGGGTGGGTCGGTGCCAACGTTGCAACGCCGCGCGCGCAAGGTTCAATGGCTTCGGCGCCGCGGCCAATATCGAGCAATGCCATGCCCACCGCCAGCCACGGTTCAGCTACGTCGTACGGGTTGGCGAGGGCGGCGGTCCAATGCACATCGATATGGTCAGCGGCTGGCGCGGCTTGCAGCGCACATTTGGACCACGCTGCGTACGCGGTGCCACCTTCGATCGCACGCGCAGCACGTTCGAACAGCGTGGTGGCAGCCGGATAGTTCGATGGATCGCTGCCCAATTGCATGGCCATGCGCAGCTCCCAGCCGGCCCGTTCGTCGCCGCGCAGCATGCGGCGCACCGTCGGCATGCCGATGGTTAGCGTGTCGACATAGGCACCTTGTTCCGCTTCGAGATCGAAGCATCGCTCGATGCGCAACAGCCAGGTATCAAACAGCCACTCCGCCGACGCGCTCAAGCGCTCCATCAATTGCAATAAGGCGCGAATGCCGCGGGCATCGAGTTGATAGCGCGACCGGCGCACCAGTTGCAGCGCTTCGGTGGCTATGTGGCGGTAGGCGCCACTGAGCAAGTTGGCTGGGCCCGAGGTCAACGCCAAATAATTCGCAACCGCAATGCCCAGTGCCGCTAGCGCGCCTGCTGCATGTGCATCGCGATCCTTGGCCGGCGGCACCAACACATTCCACCATTCTTGGGCCAACGCATCGGCCGCTTTGAGCGAGGTGTCAGTTGGCATGCGCAAGCGCAGCTCAATGCCATCAACGCCGTCGGCGTTGGCAAGGTTTGGCACCGCTGCCAAGAACTCTTTGATCCACGTTGGGTTAACTGCGAACCGCGTACGCGCACCCAGCGCTTTTTCGACGACGTTGGCATCCATGCGAGGCACAAAATCGGCCAAGTCCCGCGCCGCGCGGCGCGCCAACGTAACCGCGCCTTGATCCATGCGGCGTGCGATGACGCGTTCCCACTCGGTTGCCGATCGACACGATGCCAAGCGCAACAAGCGATTGATTTCGGCTTCAAATCGGCTGCTCGAACGCCGCAGTTGCACAATCTGAATCTGTTCCATCGCTTCGGCGAGGTCGCCCGCAATGATAAATGCGCGACTGGCGGCGAGGCGAGCGCGGCCATCGCCCAGCATGCTGCCGTCGCTGCCGTGAAAGTGATGCGACGCGAACCCGGCTTGGTCTTCGCGGCCAAGCGCCATCAATGAGCTGATCAACATTGCGGCGTCGTCGGTGTCGCTGACCCGCGGCCGAAACATGGCGTGGGCGGCGCGCCCTGGATCGCCGCGATAATACGCATCCCACGCATATGCTCGCGCCAATACGCCGGCATCGGTGCGCCAATGCTGCACGCGTTTTGTTGCCCATTCAAACGCACGCAGCCCTGCTGGGTCGGTGCCGATGCCTTTGATGGCGTTGTCGGCTAGCTCAAGCGCTTCGCCGTGCCGGCCCAGATCAAAATACGTAAACGCCAGCAACAACCGTGCGTGGTGCGCCACTTCGTGCTCGGGGCTTGTGCTCGGCGCGTTGCCGCTGCGCTCGATCAGCTCACGACAACGATATTGCGCTTCGGCAAAAGCTTGCGCTGGGCGGCCAAGTTGGCGCAACCGCCGCACACAATCGAGCTGCGCGACGCCAAATTCAGGCATTGCGACCGTTGCGCGGTCCGCCCAACGATAGCTTTCTTCCCGGCGCTGCTGTTCAGCCAACACCACCGAATAGTTGTGGCACGCGTACGGATTCGAAGGCGCCAAGCTCGCTGCCACGCCTTGGTGAAACACCGCTGCTTTTTGGCCGAATTCGTCGACGCCAAACTCGTCACCCCACAGCGAAATACGCGGTTTGGCATACATTGGTGCGTCGGCGATCACGTTGAGGATGGCGCGCCGATCTCCCCCTTGGGTAACGTCGACCACGTACAAATTGCGCCGTGCAACCGCGTGATTCGGCACGAATTGCAGGATCTGCCGATCGATGGCAACCGCGGCCGACGGCAACAGGCCTGCAAGTACGCGCAATGAAGCCACTTCAAGCGGCCCACGCGAGGTTAGCCAAGCACCTTGCATGTGGGTTGGCGCGGCTGCAATTGCAACGCGAATCGCTGCAAGTCGGCGGGCCGCATCAACCAAATCGTCGAGGGAAAATGTCGGTAGCGGTGGCACCGCAGGCAAGCGCGACGTGCCGAGCCATTGCGCCATCGTGGCATCCATGGCAGTCGACAAATCGCCGCTTGGTTGCGAAAAGGTGTCGTCGCTGCCGTCGGGCGCGAGGCAGTGCAGCAGCAACGGTGTGTCACCGGCCAAGTCGAATTCAAACCACAGCACTTGGTGCCGGCGGGCAATTCGAAAATACCAATCGATACCTTCGGCCATCGCCGGATGTTTGACGTCGAGCAGTTGGCCGTCATCATCCACCAGCTTTTCGTCGTCAAAATCGCTGAGCGTAACGATGCGATGGGTCAAAAAGTGGTCGAACACCACAGCGGCAATTAGCCGCGCCGCCATTTCACGCACGGCGGCGTCGCCAGCGGGGCCAAGCGCGCTAGCTAGAAATACTGCGCGGTGGGGGTAGGGCAACGGAGCCATGAGCGCGCTTAGAGTAGCTTGCTCGGGTCGGCGGCGTCATGGCTGGCTGGATAAATTGTGGCGGCAGCCGCCGGGCGGGCGGGCCCCGCCGGCCCTACCAGCAATTGTGCCAAATCCACCTCAATTACGGCGATCCTGTCCCGATGTTCCGTGATAGCATCGTGGAGCGACTGGGTAAGGTGCCCAATCGCATTTCATCGAGTTCTAAAGGAGACTCCAGGTTCATGGGTACGAAGCTCTACGTGGGCAATCTGAATTACGGCACAACCGAAGCATCGTTGCGTGAGGCGTTTGGCGCCAACGGACGCGAGGTCACCAGCGTTTCATTGATCATGGATCGTGAAACGGGTCGGCCTCGGGGTTTCGCGTTTGTGGAGATGGCAACCGCGGAATTCGCCCAGCAGGCGCTGGCGGAACTCGATGGCCAAGAACTCGAAGGTCGCACGCTTCGCATTAATGAGGCGCGCGAACGCGAACCTCGTGGTGCTGGCGGTCCTCCTCGCAGTGGCGGCTATGGCGGTCCTCGCCCAGGCGGCTACGCTGGCGGCGGCGGCGGCGGTTACGCTGGCGGCGGCGGTGGCGGTTACGCTAGTGGCGGTGGCGCTCCAAGCGGTGGCGGCTA
>JAKQOD010000717.1 GCA_029565465.1 Deltaproteobacteria bacterium | reverse complement strand
GACGGTGGTAGCGCCAACGATCCAGGCAATCGGGCCCAAGATCGCACGTCGCTGCTTGGCAAGATGCTTCGGCTTGACGTCGACAACCCGGCCAACGGCAATGGTTACGGCATTCCGGCGAGCAATCCGTTTGTGGCTGGTGGCGGTGCGCCGGAAATCTTCATGCTTGGGCTACGCAATCCGTGGCGCTGGTCATTCGATCGCGCCAACGGCGACATGTACATCGGCGACGTCGGCCAAGGCGTGTGGGAAGAACTCAACATCGTGCCAGCCGGTACTGGCGCTGGGCGCGATTTTGGCTGGAAGCCGTACGAAGGCAACGTGTGCGCGAACGGGCCTTGCGACCCAACCGGCAAAACGTTTCCCGATGTCGTCAAGCAACACAGCGACGGCTGGTGTTCGATCATCGGCGGCGCCGTGTATCGCGGTGGTTGTTATCCGGACCTGACCGGCACGTATCTATTTTCCGATTACTGTGCCGGTGGGCTCACCGCGCTCGACTATCAAAACGGCAGTGCCACCAACGTGCGCAACGTGCCCGGCACGTTTGCTGCCATGCCTTCGAGTCTGCATGCTGATTCGCGCGGCGAACTGTATCTCACGTCAACCAATGGCAGCGTGTATCAGCTCGAAGCCACGCCCTAACAATTAGTGCACGGCGGGCGCCGCGTCGGCGAACGTCGGCGCCGTTTCGCAGCGCTCAATTTCTGCGTCCATGCCGCCGGTGATCATGTGCTTCCACATGCGGAGGTCGCCACGCAGCGACCAAGCGGCGAATTTGGCGCCGCCCCAAGTCGCGGGTTTGTTCTTTTCGAACGCCAAGTGCCCAACCCAGGCAAAGCCGTAGCCCAACACCGGCGCAGCCAACAATGCTGGCGGTACCATCGGTGAAATCGCAACGCAACCGATCGCGAGCGACGTGCCAACGAAGTGCAAACGACGTGACGTTGGGTTGAGATGCTGCGAAACGTAGTACGGCCAGAACTCTTCGAAATTGGTCGGCGTGTTCATGCCTGCATCCTGCCACAAGTGGCGTGGACGTAATGCGAAAAGTTGCGGCCGAAAACCGACGCGCGCTGAAGCGAAGGTGATTCAGCGCCAAACCACGCGGCGCTCGCTGGTTTCCCAGCGCCACATCGGACCTTTACCGACGAAATGCACACCGCCATGCCAGCGATCAATGCCGGTGGCAGCAACGCGGTCATGGTTACTCGCCAACGCAGCGCGACCATCAGCGGTAATCATGAAACCCGTCGCCGTCTCGTTGATGAGCGCAGCGGCCACCAGTTCGCGTAGCACGCTGGCGGCGTATACATCGGTCAGCGGATAGCGTGGATCGATCGCGTGTGCCGACGTCATCAGCTCGGGCACGGTAGCGGCGCCGCGTGCGATGGCTGCTAACATTTGACGCTCGGTGCGCGACAACCCGCTCGACGTGTCAGGGAATTCTTCCAGCCAGCGCTCCAAGGCGCCCGCCAAAAACGGCAGTGCCCGCGAGCGTTTGCCAATAAACGCGATCGCGCGTGGATCGGTCGACGTCAACGCAATCCATGCCGCCGTAGCTTCGTCCAAGGCGTCTTTGGCAATCGGCGTTCGTTGCGGCCACAGCCCCGCAATCACATCGGCGCTCAAGTTGCCAAAGCCCAAAAAGTTCGGCACCGAAGGATGCCGATCGATCGAAACCATCGTGAGCGTGCTTGGCACTTGATGTTGTTGCATGCGCGCCAAGATGCGGACCAACGCTAGTTGATCGAACACATCGTGTTCAAACCAAAGCACAACTTCACCATCATCGGTTGCTTTGGCTGCAGCAGCGATCGCTTGGTCGGCGGCAGCTAGTTTCGCAACTGCTGCGGCCTGGTTCGACTCAACGCCACGTTGGACCCAAAATGCGGCGCGGGCGGCATGAAAGTTTGCGTCATCGAGTGGTTGCAGTGGGCCTTGATCGAGTGCGTCGGCAACCTCCAAAAATTCACCGGGCACATCGGCCAGCGAGAGCAAATCAGCGGTGGCGCTACCGTTGGTAATGTGGATCATGCCCGCTGCGTAGCACAGCCACCTATTTGAATTTGCCGGTTAATCCGTATTTTTTCAATTTGTCGATCAACGTGACACGGCTGACCCCAAGCTGGCGGGCGGTTTTGGATTGATTGCCGCCAGCACGCTCCAACGCACGGGTGAGCACACCGCGCTCAAAGGCTTCCACTTGTTCACGCAGCGATGGCCCAGCTTCATCGAAAGCCTCAGGCGCATCGACATCTGGCCCTTCACCGTGAACATCGGTCGTCAGCTGCGCCGTAAAGTCCGCGAGGGTCAACCGGTTATTCCTCGACAACGCTGCCAACCGCGCAACTGCATTTTCGAGCTGACGCACGTTACCAGGCCACGGCGCGAGTGCGAGTGCTTCGATCAAAGCGGGTTCAATCACCATCACGCCCAAGCCAAAACGCTCAGCCGCGCGCCGCGCAAACTCCTCGACCAACGCCGGAATGTCACTGCTGCGGTCACGCAACGGTGGCACCGTTAGTTCCACCACCGCGAGCCGATAAAATAGATCTTCGCGGAAGCGCCCGGCCGCCACTTCCGCGCGCAAATCGCGATTCGTTGACGCCACTACCCGCACATTGACCTTTTCAACCCGACCTGATCCAACTGGCTGGATCTCGCCTTCTTGCAGCACGCGCAACAATTTGCCTTGCACCGATGGCGCCAATTCCCCTACTTCGTCGAGGACCAACGTGCCACCATCGGCTTGCGAGAAAAAGCCTTGGTGCTGAAGGCTGGCGCCGGTAAACGCGCCGCGCGCATGGCCAAACAATTCACTTTCAGCAAGTTCGGCCGGCAGCGCAGCACAATTAAAACGCACCAACGGCTGTTTGCGGCGCGCCGATTGCACATGCAGCAATTCAGCAACAAACTCTTTACCCGTGCCGGTTTCGCCGCAGACCAGCACGGTGACGTCGCGCCCGGCAAGCCGGGTGGTAGCTTCGAGTAAGCGCCGCATTACCGCGCTTTCTCCGACGATTCGGCGCCCTAACGCACGCTCGGCAGCCAACCGGCGATTGTCATTGCGCAGCCGCTGGGTTTCGTCGGCGCGTGCCACCAACGCGACGAGCTCATCGATATCGAACGGCTTGGTAACGTAGTCGTACGCGCCATGTTTGATCGCTTCGGCGGCAATCTTCTCTGAGCCTTGAGCCGTCAACAGGATCACCGGCAGCTGCGGGTCTCGCGCCACGATGTCATCGAGCAACTGCAAGCCGTTGCGGCTGGGCATCGCAAAGTCGGTAATCACCACATCGCATTCATCAAGTTCGGGCAGCGCGGCCGCCGCGCTCTCGACGCAGGTAACGTGATAGCCACGCTCGGTGAGAATCTCGCGCAGCGTGTAGCGGACGCCGGCTTCGTCATCGACGACTAACACGTTCGTCATGGCGCGACCTCGCCTGTAGGCCGACGCGGCAACTCGATGGTCGCGGCCGTGCCAGTGCCAACGTTGCTGCGATAGCGCAAAGTGCCGCCGTGTTGGGTGACCGCGTTGGTGGCCAGCACCACACCTAGCCCAGTGCCATTGGCGCGCGTGGTAAAAAACGAAGTGCCGATGCGAGCCAAGTCTTCGCTGGGAATCCCACGGCCCGTATCGAGCACTTCGATCTCCACCGATGAACCGACGCTGCGCGTGGTGAGCGTGACGGTGCCACCAGCAGGCGTAGCTTCAATGGCATTGCCGACCAAATTGATCAGCGCTTCACGCATCCGGCGCGGATCGGCAGCAAGCGGCGCAGGTCCGTTGGCAAGCACCAATGCCACACCAGCGGTGGCCGCGCGGCCATCAAGCACGTCGACGACATCGCGCGCGATGTCGGCGATATCGACCGGCTGCAGCCGTAGATCCTCGAGCGGTCGTGCAAACGTGAGATACTCAGCCAAAATATGTTCCATGCGATCGATCTCCGCTTCGGCCACCGCCAAGCGCTCGGCCGTCCGCTCATGATGCGGGGAGCGCGCCACCAACTGACAAAGCCCCTTGATCGACGCCAATGGATTTTTTAGTTCGTGGGCAACTTTGGATGCCACCGACTGCAACCGCCGGGTTTGCTCTTCAGCTTCGGCAATCCGCGCTTCTCGCGCCAGTTGCATCGCGTCGCTGGCTTGGCTCGACGCATCGGTCACGCGCTTCACAACCATGTAAAGCACGTGCATATCGAGGATAAGCACTGCTAACAAGCCAACCACATAGTGTCCGTGATCGAGTTGCCCGCCTGTAACCGACGCCGGCATGGCGGCCACCGCAAAGATCATGCCCACGTTGAACAAAATACGCCGGTAATCGACGTGCAAGGGGCCCAAAAACAGCAGCCCCAACATAGCTGGCAGAACCAGGCTTGGCGCCGCGGGCGACAACATGCCACCTGTCATCGTGGCCAGCGTTGCGGTAAAAAAAGCACTGGCAGTGTTCAGCACATGAAACGCTGATTCCACTTCGCTCGCGTTTTTGATCCGCGCAACCAAGATGACTTGCACCGCCAAGAACGCCACCAGAGAACCGAGCGCAACGAGGATGCGCCATGTGGGCACATGAGCATGCCAAAGGCAGCCAAAAAATACCGCATGCGCCAACACGCTCGCAGAAATGGTCCACACCGAAATCGACCGGGCCGATGCCAAAAAGTAGCTATTGCGGTGGCCGCGCCACGCATCGCTAACTTTTAGGCCGGATTCCATAGGGTTAGCCAATGCGGAATCTGTGCCAATCTGAGGGTGGGCGTTGACTGCCATATCGGGGAGGACTGTAGCCTAACGTTGTATAGCAAAGCGACAGCCCGACGCCTGCCATCGTCGGTGGCCCGACACTCGTCGCCGTCGAAGCCACCGCACCGCGATCGTATCGCGCAAACTGCGCTGCTGGACGAAGGCATTTTGGCACAAACGGTGCTAAGTCGACCGGCATGAGACTACGTCCGATGCTTGGTGTGGTGCTGTTGGCGAGCGCAAGTTCTGCTGCGCTGGCCCAGCCTTCTACGTCTTCGAATTCCCCGACAGGTCCGGCCGCACCAACGCAACCCATCGCAAGCGTGGTCGCAAGTGATCCGGCGTTCGATCAAAGCCTAGCAGCGCTGTTCGCCAACAACGGCTTAACCGCGCGCCAAACTGCCAAGCGCGCCCATGCCGCAAGCCCTGAGGTTGCGCGCAAAGATGCCGAAGTGGAAGCCGCTGTACTCAGTGCTAAAAAAGCGGAACTGGCAAAGATTCCGCGGCTTGGTGCCAGCGCTGGCTACACTCGCTTATCGGAATTGACCCCGCCAATGTTGGCGCCGGGCGTCTCCTTCCCGCAATTCTTTAACGTGTACTCCATGACGGCCCAAGTCGGCGTGCCGCTCAGCGACTACGCGGTCCGCATTCCCGCCATCATCGAAGCTGCCCGGCTTGGCACCGAGGCAGCGCGGTCGTCGGAAAATGCGACCCGGTTGGCGGCCGGTGCGCAAGCAGTATCGGTCTACTACGAATGGATGCGAGCGCAAGTGCAAGCCGTGGTTGCTGAACGAGCGTTGGCGCAAGTTGATTCCACGTTGGGCCAAGTGCAAGCGCTGTTTGACGTGCAGCGATTGTCGCGGGCCGATTTGCTACGCGTGCAATCGCAACGCGCGCAGACCGAACAAATGGTGAACCAACTCCGCATCCTGGTGGCGTTGCGCGAAGAGCAGCTGCGCATGGCCATTGGTGCCGCACCGAGTGAAGCGTTGCGAATTGGTGAAGACATTCGCCAAGATGTTGACGTGCCAAGCCTCGATTCGCTTGATGCGTTGTTGGCCAAAGCCATGGGCAAGCGGCTTGATGTGCACACGCTTGACGTCGGAATTCTGGCCAAGACTAAACAAATGAAATCCGAAAAGGCGGGCCACTTGCCACGCCTGTCGGCCTTTGCGCAGGCCGACTTCGCCAACCCAAATCAGCGGGTATTCCCCCAATCGGACGAATTTAAGCTGACCTGGTCGGCAGGCATACAAATCGCTTGGACCTTCAACGACTACTTGACCACGGACTACACGGTGGCAACGATCGCAGCCGAGAACCGGCAACTGGCGGCCGACCGCCGAAGCTTGGGTTCGGGCATTCGTTTGCAAATCCTCGGCGCGCTACAAGGCATCGCGTTAGCGCAAAGCGCCTTGGTGACGTCGCAGCAAGGCTTGCTTGCCGCTGAAGAAGGGTTCCGTGTTCGCAACGAACTGTTCGCCATGCAACGCGCAACAACGGCAGAACTGATCGATGCCCAAACTGAACTTACCCGTGCGCGCGGCGCCGCTTTGACGGCGCGTGTCGATTTACGCATGGCAATTGCCCAGCTCTTTCACGCGGTCGGCGATGACAACGTCGACATCTCGACCAAATAACGAGCCCCAGGAACCACCTTATGAAAACTACCCAATCTCTGTTCGTGTTGACCACGCTCGTTATCGCAGCGAGTGGCTGCAACAAAAAGTCCGGTGGCCAAGCGGCCAGCAAAGCGACCGCCGCACCGGTCAAGGTCGCGCTCAGCACCGTCGCCGAGGGGCCCACCCCAGAAATCCTGACCGTGACCGGCTTGATTGCCGCCGAGCAGCGCACCGACGTGTCACCAGACACGGCAGGCAAAGTACTGCAGGTCTATGTGGAGCGCGGTCAAAAAGTGAAACGAGGTGCGCCACTGGTCCAGCTCGACACCCGCAACGCCCAACTCGGGGCCAACGAAGCCCGTGCCAATCTTGCGGCCTTACAAGCGCAGCGTCAGTTGGCGCAAGACGAATGTAAGCGCAGCGAACAACTGTTGGCCAAAGGCGCGATCACGCAATCGCAATACGATCGCGAACGCACCAGTTGCACCGCAGCGTTGCAACAAGTAACCGCAGCCGAAGCCCGCACCCAGATGATCACCAAGAGCATCTCCGACGGGATTGTGCGCGCTCCGTTTGACGGCGAAGTGACGCAAAAAACGGCGAGCCCAGGTATGTGGGTTGGCCCGGGCACGCCTCTGGTGACATTGGTTGATGCCGACCCGATGCATGTGGAACTCTCGGTGCCAGAAGGCAAATTCTCGGACATCAAAGAAGGCCAAACTGTCGAAGTCGAAGCGACCGCGTTTGCGGGCCGCACGTTCAGCGCGAAAGTGACACGGATCGGCGGCGAAGTGGGCCGCATGAATCGTTCGATCACCGTCGAAGCGCAACTTGAACCTGGCACGCCGCTGCTCTCAGGCATGTTCGCCGAGACCCGCATTGTGACTGGCTCAACGAAGCTGCCGTTGGTGCCGAAAGCCTCATTGGTGATGCGCGGCAAAACCTGGCGCGCGTTTGTTGCGCGCAACGGCCAACTCGAAGAACGCGTTGTGCAAATCGGACCATCACCCGGCCCTGACCAAGTCTCCATTCGTCAAGGGGTCAGCGTCGGCGACAAAGTCGTTACTGCCGTCACGCCGGACATCGTCGACGGCCTGAAGATCGTTCAATAGTCGACCACGGACTTAAGGAGACTTTATGCAATGGCTCTCAAACATATCCGTTCGGCGCCCCGTCTTTGCCACCGTGATGATCATTTCCATCTTGGTGGTTGGCTTAGTCGGCTACAAATCGCTCGGCGTTGACAAATTCCCGCGCGTCGACTTTCCGATGGTGCTCGTCACTACCTTCTATCCAGGCGCGCCGCCATCGTCGGTGGAAACCGATGTCACCGACAAAATCGAAGCCGCGGTCAACACGGTTTCGGGCCTCGACTTTCTGTCTTCCACATCAACCGAAGGTGTTTCGCTCGTCGTTGCGCAATTCGATCTTAGCAAAGACGTCCATGTCGCTGCGTCCGAGATCCAGGAACGCATCAACGGCATTTTGCGTGACTTGCCAGCAGGCAGTAAGCCCGAAGTCAAAAAAGCCGACCCCGACGCGTCGCCAGTGATCGTGTTGTCCCTCAAGGCTGACGCCAAAGCGCAAGCGCGCGAGCTGACGCGCGTTGCCGATAAGATTATCAAGCCGCAAGTGGAACGCCTGTCCGGCGTCGGCCAAGTTGTGCTGCTCGGTGGTCAAAAACGCCAAATCAACATTAACCTCGACCCGATTCGCATGGCATCGGCCGGCATCTCGGCGCTCGAAGTGTACCGCGCGATTGGCGTTGGCAATGCGAGCCAACCAGGGGGGCGGCTTGAGCAAGGCCCGACCAACTCCACAATTCGCTTCGAAGCAAAATCGGTAGAGCCGGAGCAAATCGGCAACATCGTAGTGCGGCAATCGGCCGAGCGGCCCGTGCGGGTGCGTGACGTTGCCACCATCGACGATGGCCAAGCCGATGCTGACACCGGGGCGATTCGTAATGGCGAAAAAGCCCTTGCGCTCTCGGTGCGCAAACAAACCGGCCAAAATACGGTAGCGGTCGTCGATGCAGTCAAAGGCTCGATCGCAGCGCTGCAGTCGAGCTTGCCGCCTGGCTACACCATCGATGTCGTTCGCGACAACTCCGAACAAATTCGCACCAGCGTCGATCTCGTAATCGAACACTTGGTCTTGGGCTCCGGCCTCGCAGCGCTCATCGTGTTGTTGTTTCTCGGCAGCTTGCGCTCGACGGTCATCGCGGCGGTTTCGATTCCAGTTTCGATCATTTCGACCTTTGGTCTCATGATGATCGCCGGCTTCACGCTCAACTTGATGACCCTGCTCGCGCTCGCGTTGGCCGTCGGCATCGTGATCGACGACGCCATCGTGGTGCTTGAAAACATCTATCGGTACATCAACGAAAAAGGCATGAAGCCGTTTCCAGCAGCCATCTTGGCAACCAAAGAAATCGGGTTAGCGGTGCTTGCCACTACCCTATCGCTGATGGCGGTGTTTTTGCCGGTAGCCTTCATGAGCGGTATTGTTGGCCGCTTCTTAATGAGCTTCGGCTTGACCATGGCATTCGCCATCGCCGTGTCGATGATTGTGGCGTTCACGCTAACCCCGATGATGGCCGCGCGCATGCTGCCACCGCCACCACCGCCTGGCACCGAACACAAAAAGCCATGGTTGGAACGC
>JAKQOD010000699.1 GCA_029565465.1 Deltaproteobacteria bacterium | reverse complement strand
CACCACGGCACCGGCGGCACGCGCAACTTCGCCGGTTTTGTCGGTGGAGGTGTTGTCGTAGACGTACACAGTTGCGGTTGGCAGCGCCGTGCGGAAGTCGCGCACAACTTTGCCGATCGCCGCCTCTTCGTTGAGGCACGGGACCAAAACGGCGATCCGTGGAGCAGGGCTAGTCGACATAAGCTAGCTGACGTAGGTACACCAACTTGGCAACCAGCGCCACGTTGCTTACTTGGTTTTGGCTGCTGGCGGCGGTGCCACCAAATAATTGTAGTAATCCGCTGGGTCGCCAGTTTTGCCATCCATAGCTGCGCGCGCGATATTAAACATTTCACGCGCCGTTACGTAGTGCAGCCGGTAGTTGTGGCCATCGTTATAGCGCTGCAGGCTGTGATGCAACACGCGGCCGCCGTCGCCCAGCAATGATTGGGCGGTCTTTTCAATGGCTCCGTGGGTGTGGACTTTGACGAAGATCCATTCGGGCCGCCCAACTACGTGAATGCCTTGGTCGATCCAGCTTTTGACCCGTGCTGGCGTGGCTGGGTCGTCGCCGGTGACAGCGCCATTTTCGAGCCGGACGCGAGCACCAGAAGCTTTGCGCGCCAACGCCAACGGTCCGGTGATCATCAACAAGCGGTCGTCGTAGCTGCGGCCGACTCGCGCTTGTTCGCCGTGCTCGAAACACTTGCGTTGGTTAAGGTTGCCGACTGGCCAGTAGATCTTGTTGACTTGATTCGGCTGACAGCCATCCGGTGCCGACGGAAATGTGAGGTCGGCGTAACAGCCAAGCTCGTGCAGCAGTGGCAATTCAGCATCGACGCCACACCAGCGTCCGTCGGGCCGACTGTTGGCTAAGCTCCAGTTGCCATGAATGAACGCCCACGCATAACGGCCATTGGCATCGCGCGACAAATGGCCGTGTTTGGCGAACGTTGCGAGATGTTCAGTGAATTTCGCACGCAGCGTTTCAACCGTGTCGGCGTCGTGGTGCAAGTGCACTTCGAGTTCGCCGAAGCCGCCCCGCACCAACGTTGCGAGCTGATCTAGAAATCGGGGCCGATATTCTTCGCCCGGAAAAAACCACCCATGCCGCGGCGGTCGGCCATGGCTATCGCGAAACTCCGCAGCCATCTTGGGATAGCCAGCCGCCCACGCGTCAACCCGTGCGTGACCAGTGGCGTCGTCGGCACCAGCCCACAATGGTTCATAGTGATCGCACATCGCGAACAGCACATGACGTGGGCCGTCAATCGCAGCGCGGTTGGCAAGCGCGCGGCGTGCCAAGTGGCCAAGATAGTCACCCATCCAAGTGTGTAGATTTTTTCGTCGCAGCGCTGCTAACACGTTGGCGTTATCATAAGCTGAACCGTCGGCAAAGGCACTCAATCGAGCAGCGTAACGGTGCCGTTGCTTGGATCCACCACAATGGCTTGGCCGTCGTAGCAACGGTCATATACATCGCTGGCGCCAACCACGTAGGGAATGCCTAATTCGCGGGCCATGGCCGCGCCGTGATCGAGCAAGCCGCCGGAGTCGCAGACGATGCCTGCAATGCCAGCTAGCCCCAACGCGAGCCCCGGGGTGAGGGCGCGCGCGACGATGACGGTGTGTGGCCCAAGCTGCGCGTGCCATGGCGCCGTCGGCAGCAAGTGCGGTTGCAAGCGCCAAACCTTGCCGGTGAATATCGGGCCACCGCCAACGGCTGCCATGGTTGTCGGCGCGATGCTGCCGTTACCAACAACCAGCGGCATCTGCCACCATGCGGCTCGCTGCGCTGCTGCGTGTGCAGCGCATGCGATGGCGTGGGCGCGATCGCTATCAAAATGCGCAACATCGTCGAGTAGCGACCACGACAGCCAAAAGATGTCGTCGGTTGCAATGTTGAGCTGTGCAGCGATGCGCAACAGGGCTCGTCGAACATTGGCTTGGGCGCGAAAGAACCAGAGGTCGTCTTGTTCTGCATAGTCGGCACCAAGCGCAGCAATGGCATATGCCTGCTGCAGTGCCGGCGCAAGCGGCGCGGTTGGCCCTGGCGTTGTCGGTACAGCGCTCGCAGGGTTGCCCTGGCGAAGGCGAGCCAGCGTTAACTCCACGGTGTCCCAATGTTCGCCGTACGTTGCAGCCGCAACATCCCATTCGGTTGCAACGTCGGCCAACTGTGTTCGCAACTGGGATGCGGCGAGTTCGCCTGCAGCGCAGCGTTGCAGTTGCCGATCGATGGCGCTTGGGCGTTGCAGCCGGGCTGCAAACGCGCTTGTCACTTCAACATCCAGGCCGGCCTGCGCCATCGCGTCGTGAAAGCCGCGCCGTGCGGCTTTGATCAACGGCGCTGCGTGATTGGCCCAAAGATCATAAAATGCCACGTAGCTGCGCACTGCCGCTTGCAGCGAAGCGTCGTCGGGCTGCAGGCACGCTTCGATGCGGACCGCAAGCGCGGCCCATTGGGCTTGCACTGCTTGCGCATCCGACCCTAGCGGGTACGCTGCAACGGGGGCTGCCGCAGGCGCACTATATAAATAGCCTGCACACAGACGTAGTGAATACGGCGCGACGCCAGCGGCTTGCACG
>JAKQOD010000690.1 GCA_029565465.1 Deltaproteobacteria bacterium | reverse complement strand
CGGTGGAACAGCTGGCGCGGGTGTGTGCGGCTGGGCCAACCACCAAAGGCATCGATGTTTCGTACTATCAAGGCAACATCGATTGGGCCAAGGTCAAAGCCAGCGGGGTGGAGTTTGCGTTTGTCCGGGTTTCGGACGGTTTGAACAATATCGATTCTAAATTTGCGCAGAACTGGTCCGGTAGCCGGGCGGCAGGCGTGATTCGCGGCGCGTACCAGTTTTTTCGACCGAACCTCGATGCCAAAGCGCAAGCAGATTTATTCTTGGACAAGATTGGCACATTAGCGCCTGACGATTTGCCGCCGGTAATTGATGTGGAAGCCACCGGCAGCCAAACGGCGGCGGTGATCGCAGCCAAAGTTCGCACCTGGATCGACATTGTCGAAGCCGCCACCGGCAAAAAGCCGATCATCTACACGGGGTATTATTTTTGGCGTGACAGCGTTGGAGATGCCAAGTTCCCAGGCTATCCACTTTGGATTGCGGCATACGTTAACCATTGCCCAGATATTCCAACTGGCTGGGATTCGTGGGCGTTTTGGCAAACCTCGGCGATGGGCCAGGTCCCGGGCATCGGCACCGATACCGACCTCAACACGTTTAATGGTGCACGCAACGATCTGCTCAAGCTGACCGGCGTTGCGGCCACCTGTGGCGACAATAAATGTGAAGGCAACGAAACCACCGAATCCTGCGCGGTTGATTGCCCACCTTGCGGCGTGATTGCGGCAACCGGCGGCACGGTCGACGACGGCGATGCGTGTTTCGTTGGCGGCGGCAATCCTATGTATCTGCGTTCGGTGAACACTGCCGGTTCCGACGGCGATTTGATTTGGACCTACGCCACCGACGCGGCGACCGAAGCCAACAACGCGCAATGGAACCTGTATTTAGCTGCAGCTGGCCGCTACAAAGTTGAGGTTTATACCGACGCGGCGTATGCCAAAAGTAAAAAAGCGCAGTATCGCGTTCGTGCCAACAGCGTCGATGGCACGCCGGTTGTCATCGACCAAACCGCCGTGAACGGCTGGCAAACCCTCGGTGAGTTTGAGTTTGCCGCGGCCGGCAATCAGTTTGTGCACGTCGGTGATAACACTGGTGAGCCTTCCGCTGACAAAGTGCAGCTTGCCTTCGATAGCGTGCGGTTGACGCGCTTGGATTTGCCAGTTGATCCAGTGGAGCCAACACCTAAGGCCGACGACGGCTGCAGTGCTGGTGGTTCGCCTGCAAGCAACGGGGCTTGGCTGTTGATTGGCTTGGTCGCGATCTTGTGGCCACGGCAACGCCAAGCCACGTCGCGGCGCAAGCGCCGGTAGCGGCGTTGCGCTCAATCTTCGCGGCGCGGCTTGCGCAGCATGTTCGCGATGGTCTGTTGTGCACCGGTTTGAATCGTTGGCGGTCCCATCATGAGCTGGCCGGCTTCGCTCGACAGGTCGTCGCCGCGGATGTGTGACTTGCCTTGGTTGGCGACGCTGTTGGCGCAGATCTGTAGCTGTGACAAAAAGTCGTGTAAGTTCGATGGCCAAGGCCGCGACAAGCTGGCTTCCACCAGCGTTGAGTGCACGATCAGACTTGGTTCGGCATTGGCCAGTGTCATGGCAAGCATGGTGGGCAGCTCGTCGAACCGTTCTCGCAACGGCGCCAAGTGAATCGGCTGATCGCCAAGCGCAGCGATCAAATCAGGTGGTACGCCAACGTCGGCGAGCGGCGCGGTCGACGTCGCCAAAATGCGAATTTCGGGGCGGGTGGCAAGCAACTGCCGCAAGGCTGCGCGATGCGCATCGCCAAGTTTGCCTAGTTGCTCGACTACAATCGTGGTGGCTTTGCCAAGAACTTTGTCGAGCCCAATCGCATGCACGCTGGGGTCAAACACCGCCGTGGCTTCGCCCATCCGCTTGGCCAAGGTGCGGGCGTAGCGGGTTTTGCCGGTGCCGTGCTCGCCAATGAACGTTAGGTGGCGGCGATGGGTGCTGGCGTGCAGCATCCGTTGATACGCGTGATACGACGTTGGCCCAACCACCAAGCCACCATGCACGTGGACTTCAAGCGGCACCGACGGCACCGTGTCGTGGGTCAACACAAAAATCGTGCGGCCGGTACGCATCACAGCGCGCGGTGTGGCTTTGGCAGAGCGATGAATGAGCGGCGCACCGGCGAGGTGAGTGCCGTTGCGGCTGCCCAAGTCGGTAATTTCGTATTGGCGGCCGTCCCACGTCAGCTTGGCGTGTTGCCGTGATAAGCGATCGTCAGCGGTTTCGGGCAACAGCTCGCGTCCGATGACGAGTCCTGCTTCGGGCACGGGTAGGTAGCGCAACGTTGGCGAGTCACCGCTCCATACGAGCACAGCGAGCGGGGTAGGCAACGATGACGGCACGGCAGCGAGTATACGCGAATCAGTTGCCGTCGCCAGCATTTGGCTGCGTGCTCAACAGCGTTGCCGTTGCAGCGCACAATAACGCGCTCAATGTTGCAACGACCAGCGAACGGCCGAGGTTGAGCTCCACGAAACGGGCTACCGCTTGGCGCATCGGCGGCGGCAACTTCGGGCCAAGGTTGTGGAGCAGGCCCACGTGCAGGGCGCCAGTGGTGGCAATGTCGAACGCTACTGTGCCCAAGCCGAGCGCCGCCAAGCTGCGCCAGCGCAGGCGCACGCGTTCGCCAATCGTCCGAAAACCGGACAGAATTGGCTGCGGTTGCAAGGCGGCCCATGCGCCGGCCGGCCACAGCAGCGTGAATAACAGCAGCCCCGGCAGCACACCGAGCAGCAAGCTGAAATAGATCGACGCCGCAGCGAGCACGCTCGGGCCAAACGCATAACGCAGGCCTCGGACGATTGCCCGTGGCTGCTGGGCGAAGGTCACTCGCTGTTGCTGTGCGGTGGCATAAACCAACGGTGCAAGGCCGCCTGCGGCAAGCATGGTGAGCAGCCAAACCACCGCGAGTTTGCCCCACGCGACGTTGAGCAACGCATTGGCGCTGGCGCGATCTTTGGGCACGCGCAGCCGGTGCAATTCGAACCAGCACAGCGGCGCAAACACCACCGCGACGACGACGGCCGTCGCAAGCGGATAGCGGCGCAGCGTGCGCAGCGCTAGACGAACAATGGCGGCAACCGAGAGCGTCACCGTTAGCCTTTTTTCTGCCACCGTTGCACGTGCGCAAAAATACCACCGAGGTCGACGGGGATGTCGCGCATCAAGCGCAACTTGAGGCCCAAGCCGACGGGGTCAGTGCGCAACGGCGCAGGCGTAACCCACACCAAGCGGCCCGCCGGCGCCAGCTGCTGCGCAAAATGCGGCATGGCTTCGGCGAGCAGTTGTGGTGCATCGCCGCGAATCCGGCCACCGAGTGGCGGGTTGCTGATGATCAGCGTGACGGCCGGCATCGTTGGTGCCAGGTTGCGCGGGTTAAAATTCCGCGCGTCGCCCAGCCCGAGGTGCCAGTGTTCGCCGGGTACCAAGTCGAGCGCTGCAGCAGCGGTGAGATTGGCCATCGCAGCGTCGAGCGAGGTTTGCGCAAGGTCGGTGCCAAACAACACCGTTGGGCCGCCGGGCCGCACACGGCGCGCGCACTCGATCAGCTCGGCGCCGGCGCCGACGAAGGGATCCCAAATGACGTCGGTGGCGGTAGGCGCCGCAAGTTCGGCCAGCGCTGCGGCTACGGTGGGATGCGACGACGCCGGAATATCGCGTTGCCGCCATGCAAAGCGCGGGTCTTCGAGGCGGCGCGGCCGCAATTCCAGGGTGCGCTGCCGTTCGTCGACGATGAAGTCCCATGCGGTGGCCGACGGGTCGTTGACCAATTGCGGCGTGCGTTTGCTGACTGCGTCGGCGATACGCCACGTACGAGCGCGTTGATGGCCACCGTGTACAAAATCCAACCGCCAACGCAGCGGGCCGTCGGTCAGCGCGGTAACGATTGCAATTGTTGCAGGGCTGCAGATGGCGTCGACGATAGCGTCTTCGATGGCGCCTGATGGCAACCGACTCACGATGCCGGCGGTCATCCAGCCGCGGGTGTCGAACAAGTTGGCCCAGCTGCCACGCAGCGTGACCGGCAGATAATCAAACAATTGGTCGCGCCGGCGGTCGGTACTGACCCGCACGGCTTTGTTGCGGGCCAATTCTTCGACGAGCAATGGTCCTAGCCCGTGACGGCATGACAGCATGACGGTCACTTGGCTTGGCAGCGGTCGGGTTACATCGATGCGTGATTCGGCCGTCGCTGGTGCGTTGCGCAACGCATCGCGGGTGGCCATCACCAAACCGCGATCGCGCAAGCGGGCAAGCTCTTTGTCGTCACTGGCGTCGAGCGCCGCTAACCGTTCCCGTGCTTGGGTATCAGCCGAGGCTGCCAACGCTTGCGCCATCGCACGGCGAATATCGGGTGCGAGGGCTTGGCCACGATCGGCGGTATCCCAAAATGCAAGCAACGCTGTGGTCGCATCAGCGCGTTGCATTTTGCCTAGAGCAATTGCAGCATAGCGGCGGGTGCGGCTGGCAAGCTCGGTGCGTGCGAAGAGCTCCAGCAGTGCATCTCCCGCCAGCACGGCAGTTTCTGCCACCGCGGTAAACCGGCTAAGTGCAGTGACGTACGGCGTAAAGTCTGCGTTGGCTGCGGTTGCTGCGGCTAATGCCGTGGTCGTCGCCGCCAGCCCGCCGGTGCCAAGTTTGGTCAGCGCAATCGCGGCACGCTCCACCGTCGTTTCGTCGTCTGCGCGCAGCAGCGCGGCGAGCGCCGCAGCATCGCGCCGGCCCGGGGTGAAATTGGGCAACGCTATCGCGGCGGCAAGGTCAAAATCTGGCGGACGCGACATAAGCGGCGCGATGATCACACAGCGCGCTGCAAACCCCAAGTGCTCGTCGGTCGCTTACTTGCGATTTTTCTTACGCGCGGCTTTTTCAGCTTTGCGTTTGTCTTTGGCTTTGGCTTTGTCGACCAAACGCGGTGCGCCGATCGCGCCTTTGGTGCCCGGAGGGGTGTAGCCCTTTGGCATCCCAGGCATCGCGCCGGGCATCATACCAGGTGGCAACCCAGGCATACCTTCGGGGCCGCCCATGCCGCCCATCAACGCGTTGATGTCCATGTTGGCCAACTTCTTCATTTGGCCAAACTGTTTGAAGCCAGGGATTTTGCCCATCAGGCCCGTCGACGCGCCGAGCTGCACCATCATTTGGCGCATCTGCGCAAACTTTTGCAGCAGCTCTTTGACTTCGTTTTCGCTGCGGCCCGAGCCACGCGAAATGCGTTTGACGCGGTCAGCTTGGAAGTCTGCTTTGCGACGCTTGGCGTTTTTGCCTGCAGACGTTGCAAACTCTTCCCACGTCGTCGACACGAATACTTGCGGATTCATGCGTTCTTCGCGTGTCATCGAGTTGATCATCGCTTCGATCTTCACCAACTCGCGATCGTCGAGGTTGACGCCTTCAGGCATGCTGCCGCCGAAGAACGGCAGTTTTTCCATCAAGCTTTTGAGCGAGCCCATGCCTTTGATCATGCGGATCTGCTCAAGGAAGTCCTGCATGTCGAACTTGCCTTTGAGCATGCGCATCGCATCCTCTTCGGCCTTTTCGGCATCGACCACCTGCTCAAAATCTTTGACCAGGCCGATGATGTCGCCCATGCCCAAGATCCGCGACGCCAAACCTTCAGGGCGGAATTCTTCGAGCTTGTCGAGTTGTTCACCCATGCCGAGGAACTTGATCGGCTTGCCGGTGATTTCTTTGACCGACAGCGCAGCGCCACCGCGGGCGTCGCCATCGAGCTTGGTCATGATCACGCCGTCGAGGTTCAAGCGTTTGTTGAACGTATCGGCAACGTTGACGGCGTCTTGGCCAGTCATGGCGTCGAGCACCAAGAAGATGTTCGCTGGCGTCACCGACTTGTCGATGTCTTCCAGTTCTTGCATCAACGGTTCGTCGATCGCCAAACGACCAGCGGTATCGTAGATGATGACATCGCAGCCTTCGCGCGCAGCCATCACTTCAGCTTCTTTACAGATCGTGACTGGGTCTTTGCCTTCCATCGACCACACTGGCATGTTGAGTTGGCGACCCAAGGTCTTCAACTGCTCAACAGCGGCTGGGCGGTAGATGTCGGCCGCAACCAACAGCGGTTTTTTCTTGTGGGTCTTTTCGAGGTAGCGCGCCAGCTTGCCGGTCGTGGTGGTTTTACCCGAGCCTTGCAAACCGCACATCATGATGCCGGTTGGGCCTTTTTTCGCCCAGCGGAACTCGGTGTCCACCGGGCCCATCATCTTGACGAGTTCGTCTTGGCAAATCGCGATGAACGCTTGTTCTGGCGTAATCGTTTTGGTGCCGTACTCTTTGCTCTTGGCGCGCAGTTCAACTTGCTTGCCTTGCGCAGCGGTTTTGACCCGCTCCATGAAGCGCTTAACGACGCGGAATTCCACGTCGCCTTCGAGCAAGCTCAAGCGCACGTCACGCAGTGCTTCGTCGATGATGTCGTCGTTGAGTTCGGCTACGCCGGACAAGCGTTGACGAGCCGCACGAAAGCCTTTGGAAAGGGTCTCTAACATGGGCAGGTCTATAGCACATTTTGGGCGGGCTAACCGTCGAAGATCGGCCGGTTTTTAGGCCGCTGGTGGGCCAAACCGGCTACATTCCTTGGCATGGCGATGTGGACCGTAGCTTCGGCCGTGCAAGGCGCTCGTGGCGCTGGCCAAGACCGCGTGGTTACCGACGGAGATGGGCCCCGGTGGTTGTTGGTTTTGGCCGACGGGGCAGGAGGCAGTGGCGGCGGGGCCAGCGCAGCGGAAGCGGTGGTGGCTGGGGTCGCGGGCCGATTTACGGATCGGACGCGCCGACCTGCAAGCGCGCTCGAGATCGAAGACTGCCTAACAGGTTGCGACCGTGCGCCGCTTGGCGGCGAAACCACCGCCGTGGTTGTCGTTGTCGATGGCAACGATGTGCGTGGGGCCAGTGTTGGTGATTCCGAAGCCTGGTTGGTCAACCGGCGCACGGGTGACGTCCGTGTGCTCACCGAATTTCAAGTTCGTAAACCGTTGCTTGGCCGCAGCGAAGCAATCGTGACAGCGTTTGTTGCAACCGCGAGTGTTGATGACCTATTGCTGATCGGCAGCGACGGCTTGTTCAAATACATCGCGCGCGCCAATTTGCTGGCCTTGGTCGCCGCGATGACCGATCTTGTCGCGTTGCCTGCTGCGTTGATCGCCGCCGTGCGCTTGCCGAGCGGAGGTTTGCAGGATGACGTTAGCGTGATTGTGGCTGCGTGCGGTGCCGGCGAGTGACTCCTCCCTGATGCTTCCGACGAAGCGGGTTGGTGCTTCGCGCGCGCGCCGTGCAGTTGGCAGCGCAGCCGCAGACGCGGTGCAGGCTACGAGTCTGCTGCGCCGCCCGTGGCGATACCGCGGTGAATTTGGGCGGCGCGCTGTGTACCCAGATGTTCGACGCTTCGGTCGGCACCTGCGCGATGAAAAATAGTTTCAGAAAGTTCGATTTCTGTTGACGAAGTTTTCGTGTGACGTTGTTCGTCGTCGGGGCGTTGTAGCAAAACGTTGCGTCAGGATGCGTTGAGAGCGTTGCATGGCGCGAAAGCGTGTCTTGGTAAATGGCTTTCGTTTCGAAGATAAACGCAGCGCAGATGCGAAAAGATAGCGTCGAAAAACACAATGTTAGATTGGCAGCATGCAAGCGACGACGATGAAGGCCCTGGAAAAGGCAGCGACGGATCTGTTGGGTGATCAGATTGCTGAGATGGCGGCGCATATCGACGCGGCGATGCATCGATTGTTGACGGCGATTCGTGAATTCGATGCTGCATCTGGTTGGTATGCCCAGGGCGCCCGCTCATGCGCACATTGGTTGGCATGGCGCATCGGTTGGGATTTGACCACTGCGCGCGAGCGCTTGCGGGTGGCTCGGCGGCTGGCGGAATTGCCAATCGTCGACGAGCAGTTGCGTCTGGGCGCGATGTCCTATTCGCGCGCACGGGCAATTTCGCGGGTGGCAAATTCAGAAAATGAAAAGCTCTGGGTCGAATACGCCAAACGCATGCCGGCGTCGTCATTGGACAAATTGTGCCGCTCGTACCAAAGCGTGCAGCAAAGTGCGGGGCCAATGTCGGACGCAGCAGACAAACGTAGCGTGGTGAAACGTTTGCTTGATGACGGCATGATCCGGATCGAAATTGTGTTGCCGCGAGACGAAGCGATGACGGTGTGGGCGGTCATCAACAGTGCTGCCAAAAGTGCGGCGCCCGCGGCGCCAACGCCGGTCCCCGCTGCGGAAACTTCCGCGGAAGTGTCGCGCCGAGCGCGTGCCATGGCGGCGCAACGAGCCGATGCTGTTATGGCAATTGCCAATGAGCATGCACGTGGCGACCGGCCGAATCGCACGCCAATCGAAGTCCTAGTCACCGTGCCAGTGGCTGGCTTGCACACTTCCGCGGAAGCGTCCGCGCCCGGCGCGCCCAGCGACATCGCTATGACCGCAGAGGGTGAAGCTTTGGCACCGGCGACCATCCAGCGATTGTGCTGCGATGCCGGCGTTGTCGTCGCTTCCGTTGATCAACATGGGGAACCGTTGTCGGTTGGTCGCAAGACCCGCACCATCCCAGCAGCTATCAAACGCGCGCTGCTGCTCCGCGATGGCACGTGTCGATTCCCCGGCTGCACCAATCGCCATTTTGTCGACGGTCACCACATAGAACACTGGGCCAATGGCGGGAAAACTGCGCTGTCTAACTTGATGTTGCTATGCAGTGCGCACCATCGACTCCTGCACGAAGGCGGATTCAGCGTCGTTGCCGATGCCACCGACGGTTGGCACTTCTTCGACCAACGCAACCGCCGCGTTTTGCCGCAACCAGCACGCGTCCCATTTGTCCGACGCGAACCAGCGCGCGACGTCGGGCTTGCTACCCTGCGCGCCGACAACGCCGCGCTTGCGATCACTGCCGAGACCAACGCGCCAATGTGGACCGGCGACCCCATCGACTATGGGACGTGTATCGACTATTTGGTTTGAAGGTTAGCGAGAGTGTAGAATGTAGAGCTGGAGGGCGGAGACTATGGTTTTGACGTCAGAGCAAGTTGCAGAACATCAGTTCAATACTTTGCGCGGGGTTGCTGCGTTTGTTGAAAGCCGCATGCGCGACGTAGTTCCTAAAAATCTTGGTTGGCCGTGGGAACGAATGCGTGGATGGGTGGTTACGCTTGGCCATTTGGCAACGATGACGTCCAGAACATTCGAGACAACCGGTGGGGCATCCTGTTTATGCAATTGGCATGGACATGTGCATCGACATCTTCATTCTGATGATTAAGGTCGTCGCAAAGGCAGTAAACGATGACGTACTCATCGCTGAAGCAAACGAGGTTCGAAACTGGGTGCAAGCTGAAGTAGACCGTCAACTGAACGCGCCGCCACTGCCGCTCGATGATCCTAGCTTGCACCGCGCGCTCGGTACCGCTGCTACTCGACGGTAATTTGCCAGACGCTGCCGTTGTTTTGCACGGCGCGGGTCAGGAACATTTCGCCGAAGCCGTCGGGATGAATCGACGTTACCCCGCCGCCTGCGAGGTCGTTGCTTTGCAATACGCGGCGATCGTTTTGCGCCGCGCCGTTGGCAAGGGTGAACGACCAAATTTCATTGATGTAGTAGTCGGTGTAGAAGAATTGGCCTTGCAGATCAGGAAAGCAAACGCCTCGATACACTTGCCCGGCGATGATCGACTTCCATCCGTCGCCATGGGTGTGTTGCGTGACTGGATCGGTGCGCCCGGCAGTTGCACAGTTGTTGGCTGGGCGAAAGCACTGATTGCCTTCGCGATCATTCCAACCGTAGTTGGTTGGGGTATTGGGGCCAGCGTTGAGCTCTTCGATCACGTTCTGACCGACGTCAGCGATATAGATGTCGCCGTTGGCTTCATCGATGGTGAACCGAAATGGATTGCGTAATCCTTTGTGCCAGTTCTCGGGGCGCGGATCGTTGGGGCCGTCGGGGCTGTTGGCAAACGGGTTATCGGTTGGAATCCCATACTGTTTGCTGCCTTGGGTGCGATTGACGTCGATGCGCAGCATCTTGCCGAGCCACTCTTTGTCGTTTTGGGCACGCAAGCCTGGATCGCCACCATCGCCGCCGTCGCCAAGGGCGATGTACAACATAGCGTCGCGGCCGAATTCGATCGCACCCGCGTTGTGGTTGGCAAACGGTTGCGGAATCACGATGAGCCGACGCTCGGCGATCGCAGCGTTGGCCGTATCGCCGCCAGGCGTGGCTTGATACTCGGCAACTACGGTGGCGCCGTTGGAAAGCTGGGTGTAGTTCACGTAGAACTTATGGTTGGTGGCAAACTGAGGGTGAAACGCCAGCCCTAACAAGCCTTGTTCGCCGCCTAGTTTGACGATGTCCGACAAGTCGATAAACGGTGTGGGCAGCAATGCGCCAGCCTTGATGATGCGGATCTCACCAGTTTGTTGAACGACAAACAGGCGCGGATCGCCAACTGGGGCGGTGACCAAAACCGGGGCGGTAAGGCCTTCGGCAACTTTCACCAGCTTAAGCGTTGCCCCGGATTTAGGCGTGCACGCACTACGAGGTGCGTCGGGCCGCGCATCTGGGGTGGTAACAGCGTCGATTGTTGCGCTGTCACTGCCACAAGCAGCGGCTAGCAAAACGGAGCATAGTAGTGAGCGTCGCATCATGTGGGCAACTGTAGCTCAAGCCAGCGCAAATCGTGCCAAATTATCGGATCCGTTTTTGCTAACCGCGGCTTGGTTGCCGTCGGTAACCATGCGAAGTTTGCGCCACGATGGTCACCTTATTGTCCAAGGACGACCTGTTTCTATTCAACGCCGGCAAACATTGTCGGTTGTATCGCCATTTAGGCGCCCACGTACAACCCGACGGTGATGCAACCTACTTCGCCGTTTGGGCGCCCAATGCGCGCGCCGTCTGTGTGATTGGCGACTGGAACGGCTGGCGCGCAGGCCAAGCGCAGTTGGCGCCACGTGAGCAATCGGGGATCTGGGAAGGCGTGGTGCCCGGTGTCGGTGCAGGCATGCGGTACAAATATGCGATTACCACGGACTCCGGCTTGGTCATTGAAAAAGCTGATCCGTTCGCAGCCCGGTGTGAAGCGCCGCCCAACACCGCGTCAATCATTTGGGCGAGCTCGCATGTATGGCACGACGCGGCTTGGATGCAGCAACGCGGTGCGCGGCAACATCGCCAACAGCCGATCAGCATTTACGAAGTACATCTGGGTTCATGGCAACGTGAACAAGGCGC
Organism: Deltaproteobacteria bacterium; assembly: GCA_029565465.1. GTDB lineage: Bacteria > Myxococcota_A > Polyangia > Haliangiales > Haliangiaceae > JABFXX01. The sequence continues at coordinate 12,345 of JAKQOD010000690.1, read as the reverse complement.
AATGCTCGGCTATCGCGAGCTCGGCGAACGCTTGGCGTTGCACGCCAACAATCTGGGCTTCACGCACGTTGAATTGCTGCCGGTGATGGAGCATCCGTTTTATGGCTCGTGGGGATACCAAGTTACCGGGTATTTCGCACCGACCGCACGTTACGGCACGCCCGATGATTTCGCAGCCATGGTCGACATCCTGCATCAGCGTGGCATCGGCGTGATTTTAGATTTTGTGCCAGCACACTTTCCAACCGATGCGCATGCGTTGGGCGATTTTGATGGCACCCATCTGTTTGAACACGCCGATCCTCGACGGGGCTTTCACCCGGATTGGACCAGCTACATCTTTAACTATGCGCGCCACGAAGTGCGCAGCTTTTTGACATCTTCAGCGATGAGCTGGCTCGATCGTTTTCACATTGATGGCCTGCGCGTCGACGGGGTCGCATCGATGCTGTATCGCGATTATTCGCGCAAGCCAGGCGAGTGGGTGCCCAACGAAGATGGCAGCAACCATGATCGCGATGCGATCAGCTGGCTGCAAGACTTTAATACCGCGGTGTATCGCGAGTATCCCGACGTGCAAACCTACGCCGAAGAATCGACGTCCTGGGCCGGCGTTTCGCGCCCCGTCGAAAGTGGCGGCTTAGGGTTTGGCTTTAAATGGGACATGGGGTGGATGCACGACACCCTCAAATACCTCAGCCATCCGCCGATATTTCGGCAGTATCACCACGACGAAATCACGTTTCGTGCCGTCTACGCGGAACACGAAAACTTCGTCGTGCCGCTATCACACGATGAAGTTGTGCATGGCAAAGGTTCGCTAGCTTCCAAGATGCCCGGCGACGAATGGCAAAAGCTCGCCAACTTGCGGTTGTTGTTTGGCTACCAATGGATGGTGCCAGGCAAAAAATTGTTGTTCATGGGCAGCGAGCTCGGCACCTGGCGCGAATGGCAACATGAAGAGCAGCTCGATTGGGCGGTGAGTCATCAGCCGTTGCACGCGGGGCTGATCAGTTGGCTGCACGATCTCAATACCGCGTATCGCGCGCATCCTGCGTTGCACTTGCGCGACGTCGAACCCGATGGCTTTCGTTGGCTCGTTCCCGACGACCGCAACGCCAGCGTGCTGGCGTTTTTGCGGTATGCGGACGCGTCGGTACAACCCATCTTGGTCGCGATCAACTTTACGCCGGTGCCGCGGTTCGATTATCGCATCGGGGTGCCAGCGCCTGGGCGTTGGGTTGAGATCTTGAACTCTGACGCCGATATGTACGGTGGCTCCAACGTTGGCAATTTGGGCGGCATCGTCACCGACACGGTGCCGTGTCGCGAATTTGCGACCTCGGTGCGCGTGACGTTGCCACCGTTGGGTATGGTGGTGTTGGTGCACATGGCCAACGAAGATGGCGATGATGAGGGCGTGCCGGAATTTGAAATCGAAGATCATCGAACTGCGGTAGTGACATGAGTGCAAACGAAACTCCCCGAGCTGACCGCTGGGTCTGTGTGCATGGCCATTTTTATCAACCGCCACGCGAAAATCCGTGGACGGGTGTCATCGATCGGCAACCTTCAGCCACGCCGTTTCACGATTGGAATCAACGCATCACCACAGAATGTTATCGCGCCAACACCGCCGTGCCGGTGATGGATGCGCAAGGCCGCATCGCGCGCCTCGTCGACAACTACGCGTGCATGAGTTGGAATATGGGGCCAACCCTGCTCAGCTGGCTGCGCGAACAAGACCGCAGCACCTACGATGCGATTGTCATGGCCGACCGAGCCAGTCGCGAGCGGTTTGGTGGCCATGGCTCGGCGATGGCCCAAGCCCATGGCCACGTGATCATGCCGCTTGCTAGCCAACGCGACAAAGTTACCCAGGTACGCTGGGGCATCGCCGACTTTGTGTGGCGGTTTGGCCGCCAACCCGAAGGCATGTGGTTGCCCGAGTGTGCGGTTGACACCGAAACCCTCGAAGTGATGGCCGCCGAAGGTATTCTCTTTACTGTGTTGGCGCCGCATCAAGCTGCTGCGTGGCGGCCAATACGGACCGACGCGTGGCAAACCGGCCCGATCGAAACCGGCCGCGTGTATCGCTGTCCGTTGCCGTCGGGCCGCAGCATCGATTTGTTTTTTTACGATGGGCCAGTGGCTCAAGCTGTCGCATTCGAAAAACTGCTTGCCGACGGCGCTCGGTTTGTTGATCGTTTGCGCAGCCGTGGGCCACTGGAAGCCAGCTCACCGCCTGCGCTTGGCCAACCGCCGTTGTGCCACATCGCCACCGACGGTGAATCATACGGTCACCATCATCGCTTCGGCGATATGGCGTTGGCGTGGGCGTTTGACTCGTTGGCACGTGACGGCCGCACCCGGCTGACCAACTATGGTGAGTATCGGGCGCGCTTCCCAGCGCAGCATGACGTGCAAATCGTTGAAGATAGTTCGTGGAGTTGTGCCCACGGCACGCTGCGTTGGCGCGAAGACTGCGGTTGCAATAGTGGCGGGCGCCCAGGTTGGCGCCAAGCGTGGCGGCGGCCCTTGCGTGCTGCCTTGGAGTGGTTGCGCGACCAGATCGACCGCACCCTCGACGATGTCGGCGGCTTGTTGCTCAAAGATCCGTGGGCTGCGCGTGATGCGTATATCGCTGTGGTGCTCGACGGCGGTGAACGCAATTGGACGCGCTTTTTCGCGACCCATGGCAATCATGCCTTGACCGAGGCTGAACAACAACAAGTTCGCTTGTTGATGGCCACGGCACATCATGGCATGTCGATGTTCACCAGTTGTGGCTGGTTCTTCGACGATCTATCGGGCATCGAAACCGTGCAAGTGATGCGCTACGCCGCCCGTGCTGCCGAGCTGCTTGAGCAAGTCGGCGGCGGCGTCATCATGCCGGCTCTGCTAGATCGTTTAGCGCTGGCTCACTCCAACTTGCTCGACGAAGGCGATGGCCGTTTGGTGTGGCAACGCCATGTTGAGCCGGCACGCCGCGATGCGCTGTTAGCGTCGACTCGCCACAATGTATTAGCGCAGGTGGCAGGCGTCGAAGCCGAACTAGCACAATTGTTTGCGCGGGCCCGATCGTTGTACCCGGATGCGCGGGCCGCGTTAGGTGAACTGCCAACGTCGCTGCGCACGGTGGCGCAGTTAGTATTGCGCCGGCAAGCGATCGAAGAATTGAGCCACCCGGTGCCGTCGTTTGAGCGCTTGCGTTTCATCGTTGAAACCGCCCAGGAAAATGCGGTTTCGCTCGATGAGCCCGCCGTTGCAAAAGCTGCTTCAGCGGCGCTTACGGCGTTGCTAGCGCGTTGCGAGGATGGTGCCCGCGAAGGTGCGCCCGATGTTGGGTTGTTCAAAACCGCCGCAGCCTCGGCGTTGGCGGTACGCGAGCTGTTTCCTTCGATTGATCTCTTCGGCCCACGTGTCCTGGCGTATCGCTTGCACCAACTCGTTGCGGCCGATTGGCACCGCCGTGGCCAAGCTGGTGATGTTGCAGCCCGAGCACGAAGTGTTGCCTTGGCCACGATCGTTACCGCGATGAATCTCGCACCGGAACCCTGATCATGGCCGCTGCTGATCTTGCCCAAGATACTCAGGTTGTCCGAGATCCGGACGTCGTAGGCCGCTACCAGGCAGCACTGCCGAATCATTGGGACTACCTATTGCCGTCGGGCGGCGCCGTGATGACGCTGGCGTTGCGGGCCGCTGCTGCAGAATTGGCCGAGCCGGCGCTGCGTTTGCTATCGGCCACGTCGATCTTTTGCAAGCCGGTGCCGGTTGGGCCTTGCGTGCTCGACGTGGTGGTTTTGCGCCGAGGTAAGTCAGTGGCGCAAGTGCGGTCATCACTGTCGGTTGCAGGCGAACTGGCGATGGAAGTGGCGGCATCGTTCGGTCGCGATCGCCAAGGTCCGCATGTGCAAGGCGCAGCATTTCCGTCGGTGTTGGGCTTGGCAGAGGCAACGCCTACCGTCGGTGGCACGCCGTTAAGCTATCCACACGGCGCTGCCAATCCGTATGAGATGTTTCGTATCTATCAACAACTCGAAACCCGGATCGCTGAAGGCGACATCCACTGGCGGGATGCGGATCGGTTTGTCGCTGGCCCGGCCCGATATGGTCGTTGGATGCGCTATCGCACGCCGCAGCGCGATGCGGCTGGCAACTATGATCGCTTGGCGTTGGCACCGTTGATCGACACCATGCCAACCGCGCTGCATCGCGCAATTGGGCCAAGCGACTATCGCTTCTACGCGCCGAGCTTAGACCTAACGATGCACGTGGTGGCCGATACCCAACGCGAATGGCTGTTGTTCCGCAGCTACGTTCGCCAAGCCGCTGCCGGTTATGCGATTGGCGAGATCGAAGTCTGGGACGACGAATGTAGGTTTATCGCCTACGGCACGCAGAGCATGTACTTGCAGACGGTGGCAGGGACGCCACCCGTCGTCGACGCATCGCGCCGCTAGCGCTGCGCCCCGAAATGGAGCGAACGAGCGGACGCTCGGAGCGGGGCCCGTCGGACAAATTCGCACGCCGCCTGGCGGAATTCGTCCTGTGCGTAACCGCACGCGTTTTGGTCGCAACTACGCCATCAAACAGCGTACAATTCATGGTGATGAGCGAATTAGCACCTATGCGGGTTTGGATTCCTATGGTTCTAGCCTTTGCAGGCTGCGCCAAAGGCGGAGCAGCTGGCGCAGTTGATGCGAAGCCAAGCGGCGCTGATGCTGCCGATGCACCTGTGGTGGGGCCGGATGCTTCGACGTGTGGCGGCTTGCCATGTGATGCTATTTACGTTGCTCGACGCGGCAGTGATGCTGCTGCTGGCAGCAAAGATGCTCCTCTGTTGACGATTGGTGCAGCAATCAATAAAGCCAAAGCTGCATCGCCGCCCAAAGCGGTATTCATCGCTGGCGGTGCGTACAGCGAACAAGTAACGATGGCGCCTGGCGTCTCGGTGTACGGCGGCTTCAATGATTCATGGGTGCGCACCGGCGCAGCGACAACGCTGTCGGGTGATTCGCCGGTAATCACGTTCAAAGATATCAACGTCGCCACCGCGCTCGATACCTTGGTGGTGCGCAGCAATGATGTCACTGCACCAGGCGGTAGCTCGGTTGCGATTCTGTTGCAAAATGCCAAGCAGATTGAGCTGCGCACCGTGACGGCAACCGCTGGCAACGGTGGCCCCGGTATCGGCGGCACCGACGGTGTGACCGGCGCCAATGGGCTCGGTGGCGGCACCGGTGCCGCAGGTTGCGAAGATTCGAGCTCCGTGTTTTGTGGCAACTGTTCGCGTCCGGCGAGCGGTGGTGGTGGCGGGTCGGTGTGCGGTCGCAACGGTGGTGCTGGAGGCCAACCAGGCAATGGTGGTGGTGCAGGCAACAACGGTAGCCTTGGGGTTGGCAACACCGCATTCGGCGCGGGTGGCGCGGGTGGTGGCCAGCGCGGCGGGCTTGGCAATGGTGGCGTTGGCGGCAATGGCGCAGCAGGCGGTAACGGTACCAACGGTATGTCAGGCGGCGAAATCGGCGTCTTCGACGGCTTAAACTACATTCCGGCCAGCGGCACCAACGGCACCATCGGCTCTCATGGCAATGGCGGCGGCGGCGGTGGTGGTGGTGGCGGCGGTACAGCAGACTGTGACTCGTACGGTTCCGCGGGTGGCGGCGGTGGTGGCGGCGGCTGTGGTGGCACCAACGGAACGGCTGGCACAGGTGGTGGCGGTGCATTCGCCGTGATCGCTCTCGATTCGCAAGTCGTGATCAAATCGTCGACGATCACCGGCGGGGTCGGTGGTGCAGGCGGCCGCGGTGGAAGTGGCGGCGGTGGTGGCAGTGGTGGCTCAGCCGGTGGCGGTGGCCCATACGGTGGTGGCGGTGAACAAGATGATGGCGGCGACGGCGGCGCCGGTGGCATGGGCGGCGCTGGCGGCATTGGTGGGCACGGCGGCGGCGGTGGTGGGCCTGGGGTTGCGTTGGTTTGTCTCGGCACCACCACGGCAACGATTCCACAAACCACCCTCAACCAGGGCACCGGCGGTGCAGCAGGGCCGGGCTCCTTGCCAGGTATGCCAGGTGTAGCGTCGCGCGCGATCAACTGTAGCTTCTTCTGATCGGCATGGCTTCGATTCGCAACATCGGCTTTCTGGTTTTTCCGCGCCTGACGTTGCTTGATTTTGTTGGGCCGTACGACTGCTTGCGGCGCGTGCGCACGTTGGACATCGACGCTGGCTTGCAGTGGCAAGTGATCGCGACGCATCCTGCCGTCGTCGACGATAGTGGCTTAGCGGTGGGCTTTGACGTGGTGCGACCGCCGCTCGATGATTTTGATCTGCTGGTGGTCCCTGGTGGCTACGGGATAGATACCTTGCGGCACGATGCGGATGTCATGGCGTATCTGCAGACGTGGGGTGCTCGCCGGCCGATCGCGTCGGTGTGTTCAGGCTCGTTGCTGCTTGGCGATTGTGGTTGGCTACGCAGCTTGCCAGCGACGACCCATCACCAGCGGCTTTTACAACTCGAGCCGTTGTGCGGCACCGTCGTGACGTCGCAACGTGTCGTCGATGCGGGCCGCGTGGTAACGGCCGGCGGCGTTTGTTGCGGCATCGATCTGGGCCTGCATCTGGTCGAAAAATATTGGTCGGCCGAGGCGCGCACGCGCATTGCAGCGCAAATGGCCGTAGCTGGTGGCTAACCGTTGCGCAGTTCTTTGAGCACAGTTGTTGCGCGTTCGGCCAAAGCATCGCCGAGCATGCGGAACTCTTTGAGCCGGCCCGACGACGTGCGCCACAGCAGCCCAAGCGTCCGCGTCGGCGCGGGGCGCGCGAAGCGTTCGATCGTGACGGCAGCTTTTTTGCCTGGCACTAACGATGGCACCGACATTTCGGGCAACAACGTTGACCCGAGATTGCCGGCCACCATTTGAATCAGCGTCGGCAAGCTGGTCGCGCGTACCGACATCGAAGGCGCGGCACCGCCCGACGAACATACCGCCAGCGCTTGATCGCGCAAGCAGTGGCCATCTTCGAGCAGCAACATGGTTTCCGCATCGAGGTCGGCCGGGTGGATCCTCACCCGCGCGTTGGGCCGCAGCGTCCGCGATGCTGCAAGCACAAATTCTTCGTCGCAGATCGGCTTGGCCGTGAAATCGCCAGCCACCGGCAGCGCCAGCAACGCAACATCGATTTCACCGCCGCTGAGTTGTTCAAGCAAACGATGGGTTTGATCTTCGCGCAAGATCAACATGAGGTTTGGAAACTGTTGCCGGACTGTTGGCAACAACGCTGGCAACCAATACGGCGCGATCGTTGGGATGACGCCGAGCCGCAATGGCCCTGTCAGCGGTTCGCTGCCGGCGCGCGCGGTGTCGCTAACAACGTCGATCGCGGCAAGCGCTAGCCGCGCTGCGGCCACTACATCGCGACCGAGCGCGGTGATCAAGACGCTGCGCCGATCGCGCTCAAACAGTTGCGCATGCAAGATGCCTTCGGCGGCGGCGACGTGCGTCGATAATGCAGGCTGCGCAATGCCCAAGGTTTCCGCCGCACGCCGAAAGCTCAGGCTGTCGGCTACTGCAACGATGCACTCGAGCTGGCGCACCGAAAGGCGGAAATCGTTTTGCAGGGTAGGCGTAGGCGGACGGGTGGAAGCCATTGATACGCTAAAGATATCACAGGTGCAGCGTAATCGACGCTGGCGTATCAGCTCATTACGGCGCGCAGCACAGCACCCCACCGTGGGTGCCGTCGTGGACGACGGTGCTGAGTTCGTCGCGGCTGTTGGTGGTGGGGCAACTCCAGCCGGGGGGCATCGTGGTGCAGCGGTCGTTGCTGCTGGCGTTAAGCGGCAGACAAGCGCCGCCAGTGACCGATGCCATGCCACAGCCAAACAAATCGTCGGTACCACCACCATTGCATTGGCCGTTACCACTGCTGCCTTGGCGGGTAACGTAAAAAACGTCGCCGGTGCGGAGCAGCGCTGTGCAACCGTCGGGTGCGGTTACCCGAGCTGCCACGTCATTTTGATCACTGCAGATGTGCCAGCCTGGCGAGCAAAGGTCTGCCGCGGCGCAGCCTTGCCCACTCGGATTGCTCGAATTGTTGCCAGTAACAAGGCAGCCACTACGGTCGGCTAATACGCCAAGCACCGACCAGCCGCCGGCACAGCCAGCGAGGCGTGGAATCGTAAGGGTGTCACGAAATTCATCGCGTACGCCGTCGGCGCAGCCGGTCGCAGGCGCAGCGTCGACTGCAGCATCTCGCGCCGCATCGCTGGCAGCATCGTGCGAGGCGTCATTGGTTTGCCGGAAATCGACCCGGCCGCAGCTCACCAATGCTGCGCTCACCATCCCTGCCATCATTGCCATCAATCGCCGCATCGGTTGCCTTGCCGCTAATAGGCCAAATTTGATGTCAATAAGCGTTCGGCATCCACCGTGGTTGCGCCGATGCGCCGTGCATAGTCTTCGATTTGGTCCTTGCCAAGCCGGCCAACCGCAAAGTACTGCGCTGCTGGGTGGGCGAAATACAAACCGGAAACCGCAGCGGTTGGATACATCGCGTACGACTCGGTGAGGTGCACTTGATGATGTGCCGCGTTGCCAAGCAGTTCAAACACTTTGCTCTTCGGGCTGTGGTCCGGGCAGGCGGGATAACCAAGCGCGGGCCGAATGCCGCGATATTTTTCCGCCAACATGTCGGCAATCGGCAGGTCTTCGGTGGCACCGTAGCCCCAATCGCGCCGCGCTTGTGCATGTAGGTACTCGGCACCGGCTTCCGCCAAGCGATCGGCCAAGGCTTTGACCAAAATTGCCGAATAGTCGTCGTGATCGGCTTCGTATTTCTTGGCGAGCTCGTCGCAGCCAATGCCGGCAGTCACCACGAACATGCCAAGATGGTCTTCGCACTTGCTGTAAGTCGGCGCCAAGAAGTCAGCCAAGCACAGGGTGTATTCTTTGTCTTCTTGTTGCCGCAACATCGGCAGCCGCGCGCGCTGGGTTGTCCGGTCATCGGACAGAATCACGATATCGTCGCCGTCGCTGCCTGCAGCCCAAAATCCGTAGGTCGCGCGTGCTTGCAACTGTTGGCCTGCAATAATCTTGGCCAACATCTCTTGGCCGTCGGCAAACAGCTTGCGCGCAGCGTCGCCCTTTTTAGGGTCGTTGAGGATGGCTGGATACCGGCCCGATAACTCCCACGTATGAAAAAACGGCGACCAGTCGATCCATTTGGCGAGTTCGGCAATATCGAGGGTGAGATTGCGGGTCCCTAGGAATGCCGGCTTCGGCAATTCACGCGCAGTGAACTTGTGGCTCATGATGCGCTTGCGGGCCACGTCGATTGGCAACAGCGGGCGTTCTTGCGCCAGCGCGTGACGCTCGCGAATCTGCGCTTGTTTGGCTTTGTTTTCGCCAGCGAATGCCGCAGCGCTGTCGGATAACAACTTGCCCATCACGCCAACCGCCAGCGATGCATCGCCGACGTGCATGGTCGCGCCGGAGTAGCTCGGGGCAATCTTGACTGCCGTGTGTTTCGACGACGTGGTTGCGCCGCCAATCAACAACGGCGTCTTCATGCCGAGCCGTTCCATCTCTTTGGCCACGTTGATCATTTCGTCGAGCGACGGCGTGATGAGGCCGGAGAGCCCAATGATGTTGGCTTTTTCGGCGACCGCGGTTTCGAGGATCTTTTTGGTTGGCACCATCACGCCAAGGTCGACAACGTCGTAGCCGTTGCAGCGCAACACCACCGCAACGATGTTTTTGCCGATGTCGTGCACATCGCCTTTGACGGTCGCGATCACCATCTTGCCCTTGGCGGTCGAGATGCCGCTGGCCGCTTTTTCAGCGTCCATCAGCGGCTCCAAAATCGCGACAGCTTTTTTCATCACGCGTGCGCTTTTGACAACCTGTGGCAAAAACATTTTGCCAGCGCCAAACAGCTCGCCAACCACGTTCATGCCGTCCATCAGCGGGCCTTCGATGATAGCGAGTGGCTTGGGATAAACCTGAAGCGCTGCCGCGACATCTTCGTCGATGAAATCGGCATTACCGATAATCAACGCATGGGCCATGCGCTCGGCGAGGGGCTTTTGCCGCCATTGCAATACGTCTTCTTTTTTGCCACCGGCCGCTGCACCTTCAAACGATGCAGCTAACACCAACATGCGTTCGGTTGCGTCTGGGCGCTTGTTGAGCACCAAGTCTTCGACGTGTTCACGCAGCACTGGGTCAAGATCTTCGTACACGGCGAGCTGGCCAGCGTTGACGATGGCCATGTCCAAACCGGCTTGGATTGCGTGGTACAAAAATACCGAGTGCATGGCTTCGCGCACACGTGGCGAGGTGCGAAACGAAAACGACAGGTTCGAAACGCCGCCGGAGATTTTCATCCGTGGACACGCCGCTTTGATTAAGCGGGTGGCTTCGATGAAGCTGACAGCATAGTTGTCGTGCTCTTCGATGCCGGTGCCGATGGTTAGAATGTTCGGGTCGAAGATCAGATCTTCGGCGGGGAAGCCGACGGTTTCGGTCAACAGTCTATAGGCGCGCTGAGCAATGGCCAAGCGGTGTTCAGTTGTGGTGGCTTGGCCGGTTTCGTCGAACGCCATCACCACCACAGCAGCGCCGTAGCGCCGTACCAAACGCGCTTGGCGCAAGAATTCCGCTTCGCCTTCTTTGAGCGAAATTGAATTGACCACGCCCTTGCCTTGCAAGCAGGCCAAGCCGGCTTCGATGATCGAAAACTTCGAGCTGTCGACCATCACCGGGATGCGTGCGATATCAGGCTCAGCCGCGATCAAATTCAAAAAACGCGTCATCGCAGCAACGCCGTCGAGCATGCCTTCGTCCATGCACACGTCGAGGATGTTGGCGCCGGACGTTACTTGTTGCCGTGCGACGGCGACCGCATCTTCGTAGCGGTCTTCTTTGATCATTTTGCGGAACGCCGCCGAGCCCGTCACGTTGGTGCGTTCACCAATCATGATGAACGTGCTTTCCGGCGTAATCGTGAGCGGTTCCAAGCCCGACGTGCGCGAATACGGCGCTGGCACCGACGGCACGCGAGGTGGCATGCTTGCGACGGTCTGGGCGATGGCCGCAATGTGATCCGGTCGGGTGCCGCAGCAACCGCCAACCAGGTTGAGCCAACCTTCCTGGGCAAATTCGCCGAGCAGCTTCGCCATTTTCGCAGGCGTGTCGTCGTAGCCGCCAAACTCGTTCGGCAACCCGGCGTTGGGGTAACACATCGTGCGGAACTTGCAGATTCTCGACAACTCTTCGACGTAAGGCCGCATGTCGTCGGCGCCGAGCGCACAGTTGATGCTCACCGCCAGCAAGTCGTGGTTCGAAATCGAGTTGTAAAATGCTTCGAGCGTTTGGCCCGAAAGCGTGCGACCCGAGCGATCGGTAATGGTGACCGACGCAATGACTGGCACGCGGCTTTGTGGGCCACGGGCTTCGAACGCTTCTTCAATGGCGAACAACGCGGCTTTGAGATTGAGCGTGTCGAAGCTGGTTTCAGGCAGCAAAATATCAACGCCACCATCGAGCAACGCATCGACTTGCTCACGATAAGCCGTCACGAGCTGCGCAAACGTGACAGCGCGGTAGCCGGGGTCGTTGACGTCTGGTGACAGGGACGCAGTGCGGTTGGTTGGCCCGATTGAGCCTGCCACCCACCGCGGTTTGCCGTCGGTTGCGGTCGCACGCTCAGCGGCTCGGCGCGCACACGCCGCGCCTGCCAAGTTAAGGTCGCGCACAGCGCGCTCAAGATGATAGTCCGCCATCGCGATCGTGGTGGCGGAGAACGTGTTGGTTTCCAGGATATCAGCGCCAGCGATGGCGAACTGGTAGTGAATTTCTTCGATGACATCGGGCCGCGTGAGCACCAGCAAGTCGTTGGCCCCCATCAACGGTTGCGGATGATCCACAAAGTGGGTGCCGCGAAAATCTGCCTCGGTCAGCGTGTAGGTTTGGATCATCGAGCCCATTGCACCGTCAATCACGACGATACGTTGGCTTAGTGCTTGAATCAGGGCAGTTGTCGACGGGCGCATGAGCCCAAGCCGTACCATTTTCGAGCGGTTGAGGCTAGCGATTAGGCGCGGTTACCAAGCACGTCGCGCCGTAACATGGGGAATACTTTTCCAACCTTATCAAGCACATAGTCGCCATAGCTGCCCGAAAAGGCATGCACGCTGGCGCCGTCCCAGCGGCTTGCAGCATCGTCGATCTCAACGCTGCGAATTGGCTCAATGTGCACATCGAAGTTTGGGTCGAAGAACAGCGGCAGCGACAAGCGGTTGCGACCGCTGCGATTGATGCGCACGCGATGCGGCGTGC
>JAKQOD010000682.1 GCA_029565465.1 Deltaproteobacteria bacterium | reverse complement strand
AGTGCAAAGTAAATATCATTCCGTGGAACCCACATCCGGAGTCGCCGTATCGCCGGCCGACCAACAACGCAATCAACGCGTTTCAAAACGAATGCAAACGGCTCGGCATGCCAACCTATCTGCGCACGCCACGTGGTGACGACATTGACGCCGCCTGCGGCCAACTCGCGAATCGGCAAAATGGCGCTGCACTGGTGCCATTGCGGGTGCGAAAAGGCCCGCCGCCGGCGCCAAACCTCGACTGATTGTCAGATCGAAGGTTGGGTTTGCGCGTATCATGAAGCATGCGCATACGTTCAGCTTTGGTTGCATTGGGATTGAGCAGCATCGCGGCCCGCCCAGTTGCCGCAGCACCTTGCCGCCCTATCATGCCGGTGGCCCAGCTCGTTACCCCGAAGGACGCCGCGGTGCCGGCCGATGGTGGGGTTTTGGTCAGTTGGGTGCCTGGTGACCCGTCGGATGGCGTCGCCACAACTGATAAAGGATGGTCAATTAAACATGGCAAGCGCAAGCTGAGCGTCACTACCGCGGTCTTAGCGCCCGGCTTGGTGCGCTATGACGCCGATGGCGCCGGCGTCCAACAGTTCCTTGATGGCGACGGCAAACAACTGCTGTCGTACACCCGCGCGCCAGCGCAAGCCGGGGCGGCAACGGTCTGGGCTGCGGCACCCGAGATGAAAGCGATTGAAATGGTCAGAATTGATCGGCAACGTTTTTCAACCACCACGTACACCGCAAAGCTGACCACCGCTGTGCCTGCGAAGGCGGTGGCGGTGATCGTTTATACCTACGACAAAAAAGCCAAAGCCGATGTTGCGCTGCGGTGGGCCAAGGTAGCCGAAGGCAACACGTCCATCACCTTAGATTGGCAAGGCCGCAGTTGTGGCGGCATGGCGCAGGGCACGGTCGCGTTGCAGCCCGCCAACAAGCTTTCGCTTGCGTGGGTTGATGCAACCGGGCGAGTTTCCGCACACAGCAAGGTCATCGGCGTAACGCCGGTGGCGGATGTGCCGACCCCTGGCGTGCCACGGCCGGAGTAACGAACTAGCGCATTTCGCAAAATGCGCGATTGAACGCGGTGACTTCATTTTGCGTTGCAGGTTCACCAGCGCAGCGTTGTTCACGTTGCACGCTGGTTGACAGCTGGCAGGCCTGCGTTTGGTCGGGGTCGCACACTGGCCCGCCCCAACCGCAAAGACAATCGCGTGGCTTGTTCTCGGTGATGCCTGTGAGCCCAATCGAGATTGCCGCAACCGACACGACGAGATTCGCGCCTTGTTGTGCCGTCACGTCATCGGCGACCCAGCCCACGCCACTTGGCCGCACGTCGCCACAGTTGAGCCCGGTAATCGATGGATAGGTGGTGTTGAACATGGCGCGTGCACCGCCAAACGCGACCATGATGTAAGGGCCCGTGGTCGGCCGGGTAGTGACAATCGTAACTGGAAACTGGGCGAGATTGGCTTTCGCCAAGTCGGTGATATTGGTGATCAGCGTGGCGCGGCCACCGTCGTTTGCGCGAAATTGGGGAATCGTCGCGGAACCGCCTGGCAACCAGTTCGCTCGATTCATGGTGGCGTCGCTGGCCGCGCGTGTCAGCGTTACGCCTTCGAAATTCAAGAAGATGACGCGGCCGTTCGAGCACACCTTTGCATCCGGCGCTGCATCGGCTGGTTGGGCGTCAACGGAGCTGGCGCCATCGATCTGGCGGTTATTGCCATCCAAGATCAAATAAGGGCCTTGTGACTGGGTAACGCCACAACTAGATAGCGTGGCTACAGCAAGGCCAACCAGAGCAATTAAAGTGCGCACCTGGCAATACTAGCGCTTCAGCGCGGCGCCGTGGGTAGAATTCGAAAAATTCGTGTAAGCCCTTTGCGGCTCACACGCCGCGTGCAAGGTTAGGTTATGCGCACGTCAAATCGCACTTCCACCCTTTGGGATTCCGTCGGAAATACGCCACTGCTCCGTATCGCATCGCTGTCAAAACTGACCGGCTGCGAGATCTTTGGCAAAGCCGAGTTCATGAATCCCGGTGCAAGCATCAAAGACCGCGCTGCCAAAAGCATGATTGCGGGGGCCGAAGCCCGTGGTGAACTTACGCCAGGTGGCACGATCGTCGAAGGCACGGCCGGTAACACGGGCATCGGGTTAGCGATGCTTGGCCGTGAGCGAGGCTACAAGGTGGTTGTAACCATGCCGGACAATCAAGCCCGTGAAAAGTATGAGCTGCTTGCCGCGATGGGCGCCGATGTGCGCAAAGTTGCAGTGGTACCGTTTTCAAATCCGAAGCACTTTTTTCACCAAGCGCGTGAGTTGGCTGCGCAGCACGGTTGGTATTGGGCCAATCAGTTCGAAAACGTAGACAACAGTGCTGCGCACTTCACCACAACGGGCCCGGAACTCGCTGCGCAAGCTGGCCACATTGATGTATTGGTAAGTGCGGTCGGCACGGGTGGCACCATCGCTGGCGTCAGCCGTTATCTCAAAGCGCAATTCCCTGCGCTCAAAGTGATTGCAGTCGACCCCGATGGCAGCGGCATCTACTCGTATATCAAGACGGGTGAACTTAAGTGCGCTGGCTCGTCGATCACCGAAGGCATCGGAATCATGCGCGTCACCGCCAACTTTGCCACGGCGCTGATCGATGATGCCGTTCACCTTGGTGACCAGGCCATGCTCGAAATGCTTTATCACTTGGCCGCCGAAGATGGCTTGGTGGTTGGCACCTCGGCCGCGCTCAACGTGCGTGCTGCGTACGACTACGCGATGGCCCACCGCGGTTCTGGCCAACGCATCGTAACGTTGTTATGCGACCACGGTAGCCGCTACACGTCGAAGGTGTTTAACCCTGAGTTTCTTGCAAGCAAACAGCTGGTGGCTCGCGGCTTACCTGCGCACTAGCTTGAGCGCTACGGTGTCGGAGGCTGCAGCGACGGCGAGCCGATGGCGATGACATGCGTTTGATAATAATCTGACGCTGCCGTGCCGGTGCGTACCGCGTCTTGGGCGCGTGCGAGCTCAGCGTCGATCAACTGCTCAAACATCTCTTGTGGCTGCGCGCCCGACATGAATCGGCCATTGATAAAAAAGCTTGGCGTGGCGTGCACGCCGAACGCCGTTGCTTGCGCCATGTCGGTGTCTAGCTCGGCCTTGCAGCTGCGCATATCGGCGCGAAACTTTTTCATGTTGAGCTTGATCGCGCGGGCTTGGGTTTCAAGATTGCGACACGTGTCATTTTGCCAACATTCGGTGCCGTCGTCGCTGGCTTTATCGAACGCACGGGGCTCATAGATATTCTTCCATACCAAAGCATCCATTGCTTTCCATTTCCCTTGGCGATGCGCTGCGCAGGTCGCAAGCGCTGGCGCGGTGGCCACCCGGGGATGCACGACATACGGCTTGTAAACTATGCGCAGCTGCGGGCCGTATTTTTTTTGTAAGCCCTCCATGGTTGCACGCGAACGTTCACAATATGGGCATGCGTATTCGGTTAGCCGGACCACCGTGACCAGCGCATTGCTTGGGCCTACAGTCGGGCCGTTGCCAACCGGATAAGCATAAATTTCCGCGGGGTTCGGCTCGGGGCGTTTGGCAACGGTTGGAGGCCTTGGCGCAGCGGCGGCCGCTGCCATTCCGGCTTCGACGCCTTCGAGGCGTTTGAGCGCTTCTGCGGTGGCACGGGCCACCGAGGTTTCCATTTCCGCCATGCGCTTTTCGGCTGCATCGGCCCGGGCGATCGCAGCGTCACGTTCTTGTTGCAGTTGCTGTTCGCGAGCAGTGGGCGCGGCTGGGGCCGGCGTTTGCCCACCCCCACAACCAAGCAAAACGCCGATCAACGAACTCTGTACAACCGCCGTAATACGCATGCCGCAGCCTAACCCGCATCGAAGCGCATGCCAAATCGTTCGGCTGGTGGCCTGCAAGCGTGGATGGCGCTGATTGGCCGCGCAGTGACGAAAAACAGCCTCGCGGCTTCGGCACGCCGGTTGCTCTCTATGCAATGCATGACGCTCAACTCCACCGCCCGCAGTAACCGAATCAATACGTTACCTACCGCGCGCACCCTTGGTGCCCACCATCGTGTGCGGGTTGCCTTCACCACCTGCACATTGGGGTTGGCACTTGTTGGTTGTGCCCAAAACGCTGACGAACCGGACTATGGCGAAGCCGCCTCGGAACTGTCGATTTCGTCGTACGAACGCAACTCGTGTTCGACCACCGTGGTGTTAGGGCTGTCGCGACAAATCGCCGATGAAGTCAATTGCATGATGCCAGGCCAATTGGTGCGGTTTTCGCCAACCGCGAACATCAAATTCACCAGCGCCGCCGTATTGCCATACCTTGACCCAGCCGGCTTGGCAGATCTCAAGGCCGCTGCCGCTGGCACAACGATTACGGTGAACAGCGGGTTCCGCACGGTGGCCCAGCAATATTTGTTGTACCGGTGGCGTCAGCTTGGCCGCTGCGGCATCACGGCGGCCGCTGCGCCGGGCCGCTCGAATCACGAAAGTGGCCGGGCGCTTGATGTCTCGAATTATTCGGCGGTGCGGTCGAAACTGTCAGCGCGCGGCTGGAAACAAACGGTCGCTGGCGACTTGGTTCACTTCGACCACATCTCCTCGCCTGATATTCGGGGTGCGGATGTGCAAGCGTTTCAACGCTTGTGGAACAAGAACCATCCCGAGGATAAGATTGCCGAAGACGGTGATTACGGTCCAATGACTGCTGCTCGGCTGGCGCGCTCACCAGGTGAAGGCTTTACCAAAGGTCCAAGCTGCGGCAACTCGCAGCTACCGGATCCAAGTTTGCAATTGCCTGACCCGTCCGTGCCGGATGAGTCCGATGACGAAGGCGAAGATGCAGGCATCGATTCAGACGACAGCGACACCAATAATGCAGCGGTTGAAGGCGGCTGTCAGTCGAGCGGCTCATCGAGCGGTGGCGTTGCCGTGGCGCTGATGTGCGGGTTGATCGCCGTGCGCCGCAAGCGAGCTGTTGCACGGTAACAACAGACTGTCGCAATCACGGCGGCTGCGCAAGCGAACGAACTTCGCTACTACTACGGCTCAACCAAGGAGCATGTATGAACCACGCAGCACTCGATAAGAAACTGAATGAAATGGTGTTGACCGGCCAAGCGATGGCGGCCTTTGAAGAATTCTACGCCGACGGCGTGAAGATGCAGGAAAACAGTGACGCGCCTTGCGTTGGCAAAGAAGCCAATCGTAAACGCGAAATCGAGTTTTTCTCGTCGGTCGAACAATGGCACTCGGGTGCGGTTACGGCGTCGGCGTTTAACCCTGAAACCAATATCAGCTTGTCGCAATGGGAAATGGACATCACGTTCAAAGGCATGGGGCGGGTGCAAATGAACCAAGCTGCCGTTCGGCATTGGGAAAACGGCAAGGTTGTGTTCGAACGTTTCTTCTACAACAAAGGCTAAGTTCCTGGCCAACGTGCTGCTTGCACGCTCGCTTGCCCTGCGTTACATGGTGCGCCATGCGCGTTTGGGCAAGCCTGTCGTTCATCATCTTCGTTACGCTCACCTCGCTCGCCTGTTCCGATAGCAACAAGCAGCCGGTGATTGATGCGGTCGCTTCGGTCGACAGCCGACCAACCGATGCGGCTCGCGATGCGGCTGTTGACGCGCCGCTAGATGCAGCCATCGACGCGCGCTTGACGACGCTTGGGCCAGTGGATTGTGGTGGCAGTAGGACTTGTCCTGGACAAAGTACCTGCACTGCAACGGCACCAGGCGGCGTCTGTAATGGCTGTGGTTCCGACAACGATTGTCCAAGCCGGACCGCGTGCGGCCAATTCGGTGCCTGTGTTCGCGATTGCACAACTGATGCGGACTGCAGCGCAGGCAAACGCTGCAACGGCAGTGGCCAGTGCACAATTCGTACATGCAGCAATCAAAACGCGTGTCCGGCGCCGTATGTGTGCGCTGGCACATTGTGTCAGCGGCCGCCGTGTGGTCCTGGCAACACCTGCCCGGGTTCGATGACGTGCGCTGCGGGGCTCTGTATCGAGCCGTTGTAATTCGGCGATAAAGCACAGCGTTTGGCGAAAAGCTGGGCTACGATATTGCGAATGGGGTCTACTAACGCCGCCGGGCGTCCGCAAGGACAACTGGGACGCTACGAGTTGATCTCCCGCATTGGTGAAGGCGGGATGGCCGATGTGTATTTGGCGCGTCAACGCGGCCCGATGGGTTTCGAAAAGTTGGTGGTACTCAAGCTTGCGCACCCCAACTTGGCAGCGCAAAAGAATTTCGTCGACATGTTGTTGCGCGAAGCCCGGGTGGCAGCGCTGCTTAAGCATGTCAACGTGGTCGATGTATATGAATTAGGTGAAGTCGACGGCACGTACTACATCGCGATGGAGTACCTCGAAGGCGAAGCGCTATTGACGCTCTTGCGCGCAAGTCGTGACCAAGATCCGTTGGACCCGCTGAGCATTGCGCGAATTATCGCCGATGCAGCCGAAGGGTTACACGCTGCCCACGAGTTGCGTTCGCTTTCGGGTGAACGCATTGGCTTGGTGCATCACGACGTTTCGCCCGGCAACATCATGGTGTTGTACAGCGGGCAAGTGAAGCTGGTTGATTTTGGCGTTGCTAACGCGCTGAGCGAAGTGATGCTCGATGCCGAAGGTCGCAAGATGGTAGCGGGCAAGTTGGGCTATCTCGCGCCCGAAAAGCTGCGCGGCGAACCTTTTGATCATCGATGCGACATTTATAGTTTGGGTGTGGTGTTGTGGGAGAGCCTGACCTGTCGACGGCTGTATCGAGGCGAGACTGAAGCTGCGGTTCGGCAACTGGTACTCAAAGCTGACGCACCAGCGCCGTCATCGATCAATGCTGGTGTACCCGCCGCTCTCGACGTCATTTGCCAAAAAGCCCTGGCCCAAGCGCCTGCGGACCGCTACAGCAGCGCTGCTGAGATGGCCGCCGCGATCGAATCGGTATTGCGCGGCGCGCGTTACAACAACAAGAATGCACTGATCGGCAAGTTCATGCGCGACACGTTTGCCGGCCGGCTTAAAGTGCGCCAGCAACTGATTCGCGAAGCGAGCTCGGTCAGCGGGCCCACCGAAAGCACGGTGGCCGCGGCGTTGGATCTCAATCGCCTGGTACCGCTAGCGGATACGCCTGCGGTTGGCGTTGCGGTGGCGCGCGCAAGTAGCGTGAATTTGGCCGCGAGCGCCGCGGCCGCGACCGCAGCCGTGGATGGCGCAGCCGTAATCGAGGCGCCGCCAAAACGTCCAAGCG
The DNA here is from genome assembly GCA_029565465.1 of Deltaproteobacteria bacterium. GTDB lineage: Bacteria > Myxococcota_A > Polyangia > Haliangiales > Haliangiaceae > JABFXX01. The sequence goes on along the minus strand of JAKQOD010000682.1, from coordinate 2,043 downwards.
GTTCGTTGATTCCGTCAATCCCGTCGGTGCGCAAAGGCGTTGTACCCGCCGAGTCGCCACAGCTAGCAAGCGTGCTCGCTGCCTTGCCTAAGCCTGCCGCGCCTGCTCCCACGCCTGCGCTCGCGCCGGCGCCAAGCCCGCTGGTCCCAGCACCTGACCCGGTCGTTGCGGTTGCACCAGGTCCGCCGGTAACCGTAGTCGCAGAATTGCCGACGCCGCCACCACCGGAATCAGTTACGCCGCAAGCGCCGGTATTGCCACCTGCGGCTGCCGTGGTCGCAATGCCACGGATGTCGACGATCGAACGCGAATTTCTCGAAGGGCCAAGCACGCTGATCGCGACCGAAGGGCGCTTCGATGATGCTGAGCCTTGGCAAGCGCCGCCGCGCAGCAAGTTGCCGTGGGTGCTTGGCGGGGCGCTGCTGGCAGTAGCTGGCATCGTGTTGGCGATCGCGCTCGTGGGTGGTGGCAAAAAAGCGGAACCTGATGCGGGCGCCGTTGCGATGGTCAAGCCCAGCGACGCTGCGGTTGCAACCACGCCGTTGCCCGATGCCGCTGCGAAGGTCGAGCCCAGCGACGCTGCGCTTGCAACCACGCCGCCGCTCGACGCCGTCGTGCCAGCGGTTGAGGCCGCAGTTGTGGAGCCGGTGACCGAGCCGGCGCCCGGCAAGCCGCCGGTGAACGCGATGACCGAGGTGGTCAAAGCGCCGGCCGAAACGGCGGCGAACGCGGTGGTGCCGCCGGTGAACGCGGTGGTCAAAGCGCCCGGCAAGCCGCCGGTCAAAGAACCCGTCAAAGAACCCGTGAAAGAACCGGTCAAGGCTCCGAAACCAACCCGCGCTGAATTGGACGCTCAGTATAAAGCGGCGTTGCAGCAGTTCTTGCGTGGCGACAGCGCTGCGGTCGCAGCGTTTCGCCGCATTGTGCAGGCTGATGCATCCTACGCAACTGCATGGCGGGGCCTGGGGCTTGCACTCGCAAAGAACGGCAGCAAAGCCGACGCTGCCAAAGCGCTCAAGAAGTACCTAGCGTTGACGCCCACCGCCACCGACGCCGCGCAAATAAAGGCCCGCCTGGAGCAACTCAAATGAAGCTACGCACAACTCTGGCTGCGGCAGTCATGTTGCAAATGCAAATCCAAAGCGCCGTAGCGGGCACCGTTTCAGTTGCCCCGATGGAAGGTGATGCGCCGACGCCGGTGCGCGACGCCGTCACCGCTGCGTTGCTTACCTACGCCAACGAGCATGGCGACACAGCATCAACCGCAGCAACCTCGATGAGCGATGCAGCTTCAGCGCTTGGTTGCACGCTGCCCGACGCTGCGTGTGCTGAAGCGGTCCGCTCCACGTTGGGCGTTGATGCCATCGTTTGGGGGACCGCTACCGGACGTGGGCCAACGACAATTGACCTGTATCGCGTCGACGCTCACGGTCTCGTCACGCACCGCCAAACGGTGGTGGCTGCGGGGCACCCAAGCGATTCCGCCGTCGACCAAATGCTGCCCGAACTTTACGGTGGCAACGCGGTGATTGCAGCCGCTGACCCAACCTTAGTGGTGGCGCCGCCGCCCATGGTTGAACCGGCGCGCAACCATCGTAAGCCATTGTTGATCACCGGTGTCGTTGGTGGCGGCGTGTTCATGCTAGTTGGCATCAGCCTTTGGAGTCATGCTTCGGGCTTGCAAGATCAAATCGATAGCGCACCAGTGCGGACCGCGGCCGACATCCAAGCGTTGCAGGATCTTGAAAATCGTGCGGATTCATCAAGTAGATGGGGTAACATCATGTTTGTGAGTGGTTTAGCCGTCGGTAGCATCGCAACATACTATTTGGTGAAGGAGCTGCGCCGACCGACCCACAATAAGATTGCGTTACTTCCGATGGTGATGCCGCATGGTGCAGGGCTGACGTTAACCATAGGAGGGCTGTGATGAAGGCATTGCTGGGCGTCTTGCTCTTTGGCGTAATGGTGCTCAGCAACGCGCGTTGCACGATCAACCATCGCAGCGACGGCTTAGTGTGCACAACCACGCCCGATTGCACA
>JAKQOD010000664.1 GCA_029565465.1 Deltaproteobacteria bacterium | reverse complement strand
CACCCGACGAAGCGTTGTCGTTGGCTTACCAAACACCGAAGGATCATATGAATCGAATTTTGAAAAGCAAAGCGCAGCGAGGTTTCACCCTGATTGAGCTCATGATCGTGGTTGCGATCATCGGGATTCTGGCTGCAGTCGCCATCCCAGCATTCATGGACTACATGAAGAAGGGCAAGCAAACCGAAGCGCAGCTGCAACTCAATAAGATTCTGAAGAACTCGAAGACGGCCTACAACACCGACTCGTCGTACTCGACGCAGACGATGGCGGCGACGCCAGCCGTCGCATGCTGCACGCAAAACTTCGGTTCGAAGAAAAAGTGTGCGCCAGTTGCAGCCGATTGGGCCACGGCAGGTTGGCAGTCGATCGATTTCCAAATCGATGATCCGTTCTACTTTCAATATGCGTACACTGGCGTCGCCACGGGCGTTAGCTACACGGCAACTGCCGTCGGCGACCTTGACTGTGACGGGACGTCCATTACATACACCCTCGCAGGCGCCGCGGTTGGTGGTAACCCATCATTTACGCTCACCGCTCCACCGCCAAACTCGGACTAACTCGCACAACGCAACTTTCGTAAACGTAAACGCCGCTGCATCAGCGGCGTTTTGCATTTTCGGAAAGGCCGGCCCGCCGAAATCACACGACTTGGTCATGAAATGGTTACACTTGGTTGACGCTTAGCTACAAGAAAGTTTGCCTGTTTCGCCAAGCCAGGCGCGTTCGCACTTGTCCTACTCTCCACATTGCCCAACGCGGGTAGGGAGAAATCATGCGAAAGCTTGCTTCAAGGTTATTGGTCTGTTCAACGCTCGTCATGTCGACTGCCGTCGTGGCGCTGTCTGCGCATCGCGCCGAAGCATTCTGCGGCTTCTATGTTGCTGGTAGCGACGCCAAAATGTTTAACGACGCTACCCAAGTGGTGTTGATGCGCCAAGGCACGCGCACCGTGCTTTCGATGCAAAACCATTACGAAGGACCGCTCGAAGCCTTTGCCATGGTGGTGCCGGTGCCCACCGTGCTCAAAGAAGGCGACGTGAAAACGCTGCCGAACGAGGTGTTTGCCAAAGTTGAAACGATGGGCGCGCCGCGGTTGGTAGAATACTGGGAGCAAGATCCTTGTTACGTCGAGCCGCCGATGGCGGACATGGCGGTGGCACGGTCCGCTTCTGGCAGCGGCGCAGTCATGCCAGCGCCAAGCGGCGGCGCTCACGGTGTCAAAATCGAAGCTAAGTTTACCGTCGGTGAATACAATATTCTGATCTTGTCAGCGAAAGACTCGACGGGCCTTGAAACCTGGTTGCGCCAAGAGAAGTATTCCATTCCGTCGGGCGCAGCCGATTTGCTCAAGCCCTACGTGGCTGCCGGAATGAAGTTTTTTGTCGCCAAGGTTGATCCAACCAAAGTGAAATTCGACGGCAACAAAGCGATGTTATCGCCGCTGCGTTTTTTCTACGACACCGAAGATTTTGCGTTGCCAATTCGCTTGGGTTTGGCCAATTCGCAAGGCACCCAAGACTTGATCGTGAATATCTTGGCGCCAGCGAAACGCTACGAAGTTGCGAACTATAAAAACGTCACGATTCCGACCAACATCAACGTGAAAGCAACAGTGCGCGATCGCTTCGGCGAATTCTATGCGGCGCTGTACGACGCAACAATCGCGAAAAATCCGGGCGCGGTGGTCACCGAATACGCGTGGCAAGCGATGGGGTGCGATCCATGTCCTGGCCCGATGCTCGACGGTAACGACTTAGCGACCCTTGGCGGCGATGTGCTCGCTGGCGCAGCGAATGTCGACGATAACTTCGGTGCGCCGATGGGCAGCATGGTGCTAACCCGCTTGCACGCACGCTATGGCAAAGAGATCAAAGACGACTTGGTATTCAAAGAAGCCAGCGCCATTGTTGGCGGCCGTGAATTTTTGCGCGACGGAGCCAAGCTCGAAGAAGGCGCACGCACCGACTCGTACAATAATTTCCAAGGCCGCTATGCCATTCGGCATCCGTGGGAAGGTGCGATTAGTTGTACTAATCCGGTCCGTGGGCGCTGGGGCGGACCGTGGGAAAGCATTCGCACGCAGATCGCGGACGGTGGGCCGAAGGCGGCAACCAACCTCGCATTCGCGCCGCGTGGTGCGATGGCCCTGCCAACCGTGGTTGCGCAGGATGTCCCGGAAATTGCGATCAAGGCCGATGGCAGTGCAGCGGTGACGCCGCCTGCGGGTTCTGGCTCTGGCTCTGGCTCTGGCTCGGCGGGCTCGGCAAGCGGTTCAGCTACGCAAGGCGGCGCTCCAACCGCGCCAGCCAAAAAGAAGGGCTGTGGCTGCCAAAGTGATGCTGGCGGCGTACCCGCGGGTGCCGCAGCGCTATTGGTCGGTCTTGCATTGTTGCGTCGCCGTCGCCGGTAATCGGCGTGCTGCCGCGGTAAGCTTGCCCCACGGTCTGCGGGGAACCAACGAATATTGACCGTTGCTTTAGACCGAATTGGGGCAACCTAGCGTTGAAGAGGGAACGATGAACAATTCCAAAATTCGCCTGATGGTGGCGGGTGCTGCGGCACTGCTCGCTACTACCGTTGTCGCACCGCGCGCTGAAGCGTTTTGCGGCTTTTACGTCTCTGGCGGTGGCGCCAAGATGTTCAATGATGCGACCCAAGTCGTCTTGATGCGCGAAGGCACACGAACCGTGTTGTCGATGCAAAATGACTACAACGGCCCGATCGGCGATTTTGCGATGGTAGTGCCGGTGCCGGTGGTGCTCAAAGAAGCCGACGTCAAGACGTTGCCCAAGTCGGTGTTTGACCACGTTGACTCGTTGGGGGCGCCACGGCTCGTTGAGTATTGGGAACAAGATCCGTGCGAATATGGCTACAAGCGTAAGAAAATGGCACGGAGCGCAATGGCAGTTGCCGACGACATGGCCGAGGAAGAAAAATCGGTCGATCGGGCGTCGACGGTGAAGATTGAAGCGAAATTTGCGGTCGGTGAATATCAAATCTTGATCTTGTCAGCGACCGAAGCCACCGGGCTCGAAACTTGGTTGCGCGACAACAAATATCAAATTCCTAAAGATGCAGCGCCGTTGTTGCGGCCGTATATCGAAGCTGGTTCGAAGTTCTTCGTTGCCAAAGTTGACCCCAAAAAGGTCGCGTTCGATGGCAATCGCGCGGCGTTGTCGCCACTGCGCTTTAGCTATGACAGCGAAGAGTTTTCCTTGCCGATTCGGTTGGGGATGGCCAATTCATCGGGCACGCAAGACTTAGTCGTTAACGTCATTGCAGCAGATAAACGTTTCGAAGTCGCGAACTACAAGAACGTCACGATTCCAACCAACTTCGACGTGAAGGATGGCGTGAAGTCGCGCTTCGGTGAATTCTACGCTGCGCTCTTCGATAAGACCGTGCAACGCAATCCAGGCGCGGTGATCACCGAATATTCATGGGCGGCAACGCCTGGCGGCATGTGTGACCCTTGTCCTCCGGAATCGACGCTAGTGACCCCCGCGGACCTTGCGTTGCTCGGTGGCGACGTGGTGGGTGGCAACATCGCGCAAGGCGCCTTTGTGCTAACCCGCATGCATGCGCGTTATGGCAAAAACGACATGAAAGACGACTTGCGCTTCCGCGAAGCTACGCCGATTGTGGGTGGTCGGGAATTTCGTAACGACAACGGCAAACTTGAATATGGTTCGTCGAAGAGTTCCGTCAACAACTTCCAAGCGCGCTACGCCATGCGGCATTGGTGGACTGGCGCCATTACGTGCAAAAATCCGCGCCGCGGCGTGTGGGGTGGGCCATGGCGCTACGAAGAACAGGATCAAAACATGATCATGGCGCGCAAGGTCGCATTTGCGCCGCGCGGCAAAGCCAGCCTATCGATGTTGATCAAGCGTGACTTGCCTGAGATCGGCGTGCGGCAATGGAAGCCCGCGCCCAAGGTTGTCACGCCAACGCCGTCGGTAGAAAAGGCACCGACCCCAACGAAAAAGCCCATGGCGATTGGGTTGGGCGTGTTGATGGCGTTGCTTGGCCTTGGTGCAGCCCAACGCTATGCCCGGCGCTCGGCTAGTTCGAAAGTAGGTTAACCGTGCGTGGTTGGTTATCTGCTTTCGCGCTTGCATTGGCCACAGCGTGCAACGCGACCAGCGCCGACAGCCAACCCAAACGCACCGCACCTGCGCCCCCGCCGACGCCATCGAATGTCGTAATCCCCGCGCGGTTACCCAGTGCCCCCGGCGAATTCGCGCCGAGTTTGGTCGTGGTCACTGGGGCGCAAGCTAAAGCTAGCGGACCGGATGCGGCGCAGACCCGCGGCGAATTGTTGAGCGACTCGGAGTCGTGCAGCGCCTGCCATGCCGACGCTGCGGCGCAGTGGGGCGCAAGCGCGCATTCTTTTGCTTCCTTCGGCAACCCAATTTATCGCGCCAACATCGAGTTGGCACGCACCAAACTCGGCAAAGCCGCCAGCCGTCATTGCGGCGGCTGTCACGATATGCCGTTGGTCGTCGACGGTTTTTTGACGGCTGCGAGTCCCGTGCCGGCGGCCGATTTACGTGCGCATTCCGGCGTCACGTGTCGCTTGTGCCATGGCATGAGCAGCGCGACCAACGATGGCAATGCATCCTATGTATGGAACGCCAAAGACCTCGATGCGCCGGTCTTGACCGACCCCGCCTCGGTGGCGAAGCATAAGGCCGCAGCCAGCGTGCGCAAGCTAGGTGACGACATGTGCATCAGTTGTCATCGCGGCTTCCTGAGCCCCGATATGGGCATGCCTGCGCACTTGTTAGGCATTGATGAGCCAACCGCGTGGCGCAGCTCGGCCTATACCGGCAATGGCGCCATGCGGATGGACAAGGTTGAACAACAAACCTGCATCAGTTGTCACATGGCCAAAGAGCCTGCGTCAAAAGACGAACTTGGGGCGCACGATGGCAAATTCGCGTCGCATCGCTTCGTCGGAGCGCACACGTGGATGGCCGCGATGCGGGGGGATGTTGAACACTTACAAAAGACGCAAGCCAAGCTGATCGGTGCAGCGTCGATCGATGTTGCAGCAGCCCGCTACGCCGACGGCACCTGGGCGACGCCGGCTGAAACCACCGTGTTGCGCGCGAATCAGCGCATCGAATTTGACGTGGTGATGCGCAACTTGCTGGTAGGTCATCGCTTCCCAGGTGGGGTGATGGACATGCATGACACGTGGATCGAATTGGCCGTGCGCGATGCACAAGGCAAGGTGCTGGCCCAGTCAGGCCAAGCGCACGCCGCAGACCCGAACGACACCGATGCGCATGTGTTGAAATCGTATATTGCCGACGACGATGGGCAATTGTTGCTAGAACACGAAATTCCTTCGTTTCGTGCATTGATCGGTAATCATACAATCGGGCCACGCGATAGCGCGGTGGTGCGCTACGGTTGGGTAACGCCTGCGGAATTACCAGCCGGCGGCGTTACCGTGACGGCCATCTTGCGACACCGTTCGCGTTCTTTGGTGGAACAGGCCGGTATCTGCAAGGCCGTACGCAGCAAGGTTGGTGCGGCGTTTATTCACGGTGCCCAAGGTGCGCGCATGGTGAGCATCGATGCGTGCGCAGTGCAGCCGATTACTGAGATTGCGCGGCATGAAATTCGCTTAGGCACTGCGTTGGCGAATGCGCGGCCCGCGTGGGAACGCGGATATGAGCACGGCATGGCGCTTACGGCGGTAGTGTCCGAACGCCTCGACGAAGCGCGCGTGGTGTTGGCGGCCGCGCGCTTGTTGGCGCCAGCAGGGGAGGCCGGGGCTCGCCCGCGCGCGATGATCGACGTGCAGCTCGCCTGGGTGGCCGCAAAACAAGGCCGCGTTGATGATGCGCTGGCGTTGGTGCAAGCGGTGCGTGCGGTAGTGCAAGCCAACAAATGGCCCGAGCCGCCGGTATTGTCGTTCATTGCAGCCGACGCGTTAGCGCGGGTGTGGCATTGGCCGGAGGCCGTTGCACCGGCGCGAGCATTCACAGAGGCCGCACCGCTGAACACCATGGCCTGGGTGATGTACAGCCGCGTGCTGGGCTCGGTGGGCGACAACGCTGGTGCGCTCGACGCTGCAGTGCGCGGATTAACAATCGCACCACGGGACCCCGATTTGTTGCGTAGCCAAGCGGTTGCGCTGGCGGGCCTAGGTCGCCCTGAAGCTCAAGCCGCGCTCGCGGCGTTTGAACGTTTCCGCACACCAGATGCTGCCGCCGACGTACGCATCGCGTGTGCACGTACCAATCCGGTTTGCGCCCGTGAACGTGAACTTGGCCACAGCCATGAACTTCGCACACCGGCGACGGTCGGCACTCGCAAACAAAAATAACAAACTTGGGAACTTTCGGTTTGGCGTGGCGTGTATGTCGTCACTGTGGCTCAGCGTGACCCCATCTCTGACCTGACGCTAGCCAGCGCGTGTCGTGGCGACGCTGGCGCTCAATTGCGGCTCATACAGCAAACCCAACAAGCGGTCTATGCCCTTTGCGTAGCGCTCAGCGGCAACGAAGCCGAAGACCTCACGCAAGAAACATACATGCGCGCATTTGCTGCGCTGCCTCGATTTGTCGTCGGTGGCCGGGCTTCGTTCCTGACCTGGTTGCTAACGATTGCGCGTCGGTTGTGTCGCGATCACGCTCGTGGCCGCGCGCGTCGCCCGCTGGTGTTGGATAGTGATGCCGACGCGATGACAACCGCACCTGGGCCGGCCGCACAGTTGGCGTCAGCGCGTGCCGCAGCGCGCGTGCGTGCTGCGGTGCTTGAACTTGATGCTGACAAACGCGCAGTCATCGCGCTGCATGAATGGGCCGGCATGGACTACGAAGAAATTGCTGCCATTGAAGAAATTGCCGTTGGTACCGTGCGTTCGCGCTTAGCCCGCGCCCGCCACGAGTTGCGTGAACGCCTACCTGATCTTGCCGCATTGGAGGACTTACAAGATGTCGGATGAACTG
>JAKQOD010000654.1 GCA_029565465.1 Deltaproteobacteria bacterium | reverse complement strand
GCGCACTTTGGCGATGACATCGGCGACAAACTTGGTGCGGTCGCCGAGCATGTCGTCGTCGCCGAGGTGCAACGCGAGGTCGCCAAACTTGGGCCGGCACTTGCGATAGAAGAAATCGGGCCGCGGGGTGTGAAACGTTTCGTCGAGCTTCATCGCGCGCCAACTCGACGGGCCGCCCCAGGCACTGGCAGTGCCGACCAGCCCGGCCGCGACCGGGTTGACCAACGTGTACGCGAGTTTGTCGACGACATCGTCGCGCGTGATGAGTTCGATTTGGCACAGCGCGCCGGGCGTGAACATGTTTTCGCCGCGCTTCCAATACGCATTGTAGCTGCGCGCCAGATGCGTGTTGAGATGATGCGTGAAGTCCGCGATGCGCCCGTGCGGGTCGTACACGATGATGTGATAGTGATTCGACATCACCACGAAGCCGATTACCTTCACCCCACTGAACGTCGCTGCGTTCGCCAACGCATACAGGAACAGCGTGATCGTTTCCTTGTCGGCTTTGAGCAAGAACTGCCGCATCGAGCAGCGGCGCGTCAGGAAGTAGTACATGCCCGGGAGCGTGAAGCGCGGTTTCATGCGGCTGCGCTATTGCGTACCGCGTGCCAACGCTAAGCGGTTGAAAGGTGTAGACGCGTTTCGTGCTTTGTCCGAGTGACGGACAGTGAGGTCTTTAGTCGCCGGGACTAAAGGCCGTCGGCGGCCGCCAAAATATGCCTCGGTCGGGCCCCGCCGGGCCCCGGTCGGGCCCCGCCGGGCCCCGCGGGCCCCGCACACCTTAGTCGCCGGGACTAAAGGCCGTCGGCGGCCGCCAAAATATGCCTCGGTCGGGCCCCGCCGGTCGGGCCCCGCGGGCCCCGCACACCGTGGTGCGGTTGCCGAGCATGTCGTCGCTGCCGAAACTTACTTCACTTGAATCACGACGCCGATTTTTGCGAAGTAGCGCTGATAGATCAGCAAGCGCATGCCGAGGGTCTTGCAAGCTCCGCGCGCGGCGCCTTCGGTGTCGCCGGTCTTGAGGCTGTCGTGGGCCATGTACAAGGGAAAGCTGGAATCGTCTTTGATGTGAAAGCGCCGATCGAGAAGGTAGGCGAGGCCGAGCTCGTCGATGGCGCTGACACAGATGTTGTAGCGTGTCGTTGCATCGGTTGTTGCTTCAGCGTGGCGTTGCGCGGCGAGGCCAACGGCAACATACGGAATCGACGACGATTCCACTGCGGATGCCGGTTGATTGCGCACCCACACTTCAGCTTCACCGACGGATGCGCCTTCGCCTTGCGTGGCCCGCACGACGACATCGGCGCCCATTGCTACCACGTTTGCATTCGGCGCTTGGCCGCGCTTATCGGGGCGTAGCGTGGCTGTAGCACCGCTGCAACTAACCATTGCGGCAATTGCGACCAACGCAGTCGCCATACTAGCGCTCGCCGGCATCAGCTTTTGTTTCATTTGCTGCCAACCAGTTTCAAATTGCGCCCTTGGCCGCGATAGTAGTTGAGATGAAACTTCTTGCAAACCGCGACGACCCCAGCTTCAAGCTTAGCAGCAAAGTCGCCCGCATCGAGAGCAAAGGCCTCGTCGAAAGTCTTTAGCATGGCGTTATTGAGCTGGTCTTTAGTGTCGGCGTTTTCATGAAACTTCACCAATGCGTTAAACTCTTTGGTGCGCGAGATAGCATAGGTGTACGGGCCTGATCGCAACAGGTTGAGCGGTTGCTCTTCGTCGATAATAGATGCGAGGTCCTGACCACTAAACGTGCCGTGGTCAATTCCATTGGTTTTGGAATCCGGCTCGTTGTACGGATGGGTATGTACAATTGCCGTGAGCGTATCCCACCATCCAATGTCGCGCTCATCCGGATCAAACGTTCCTTCGGTATAGCCGGGCTTAGCATCAACGGCTTGCCGTCGCAGTTCATACCGACCCCCGTACGTCCGCACTAAGTTGCCGCCTTGCTCCGTCGTTTGCCCGCCTGCGATGGAGTCCTGCCACGCTTTTTCAAGTGCTTTTTCGACTGAGTCAGGCAGCATCACTTCGGAAGGTGCCCGATCTGCTCGCGTGGGTGCACGGGCAATCTGTTCCCAGCCAGCTTTTCGTTGAACATCGTCTGGTTGATATGGCTTTGGCGCCGCGCCTGTTGCTGCTGTCGGTTTTTGAGCACGAGGCGCTGCCCGCTGACCTTCTGGTGGCGTCTTTGCCTTTGCGATATTCAAAACTTGTTGAGCAAATGAATTGCCTCGAAGCGATACTACGACCTGCATCAGCCTGTGGCCCATGGTCGGCGCGGCATCAATCATCGCGGCGATCCGCTCAGCAGTCTCTGCCGCAACTAGTCCGTGAAGTGGATCTTGTGTCGCTGGCTGCGCTGATTGCGCCGCTGCCGTTGTGTCGCTTGTGTTGTCCTGTTGCCGCCCACTCGCCGCCATGTTGTGACTCTACCGCAAGATACGTTCCGTTGAACAGCGCGTTGCGCTCGAAGCCGGTGTGGGCGTGGTCGGCGCAGAATTGGGTGTTGCGCTGCAAGGCTTCGACGCGCTGCTACTCGCTGCGGCAGGCATGGTGGGGCGCATACCGAACATGACATGGCGCTTCGACGGCGGAAGGAACCCGACCGAGGGATATTTCGGCGGAGCGGCGAAGGCCGAAAAGTCGGTCGATACGCCGAGCCAAAATGCGATCGCTGGCACTGCGGTGATGCGCGCGCCGAAAACGCGTCGAGGCCGGAGTCCGGCCTGGTGTGCAATCTATGGTGGAGTTAGTAAGCAGCGAGATGCAGAGCAGTTGCGTAACGGGCGACGGGCGCTAGTCGAAGACCAAGTGGCCGTGCTCGTCGCGTTGGTTGAGGTCGACCTTGGGCGGCTTGGTGTAGCGGTGCTTCGGATGAATCAAGTGCCACATGGCGGTGGTGCCGCACGGGAAATGGGGTGGCTCGCCGTTGAGTAAGCGGGCGCGAGCTTCGGCGTGGTCAGCGCAGAATTGGGTGTTGCGCTGCATGGCTTCGACGCGAGGCCACTCGCTGCAGCAGGCGATAGTGGGGCGCATACCGAACATGTGGTGGCGCTTCGAAGGCGTGGCGGTGTGGCGCTGCTTGCGCACAGCGTCCATGCCGAGCACGGTGAGGTCGGCTTTGCGGCGGGCGGCTTCATGCGCAAGTTCGCTAAGCGGTTGAAAGGTGTGAGTGGCAGTGTGGACAACTGCGATGGCTGCGGCCAACCTTGGCGCATGATGGCCGGTCACGGCGGTTGACGCCGCTGCGTGGGCCTGGCGCGGCGGCGCCGCGGAGGCGTGCGTGGAGGACTGGCGCGGCGGGGCGCGTGTGACCGCGGGAGTGGTGTCGGCTGACGGTTACGGCGCGTGGTTATTGGCAGCCGAAGATCGATGGCAGCTTTTCGGTGCGCACTAGCGATAGTTCGCCGCCGGTTGCGACCACACGGGTACCATCGCTGCGGATCGCGCTGCTTGTCGTGGGTGGCTCAAAGCAGCCCGGGGGCGGCACTTCTACCAGCGTGCCGTCGAGCTCGACACGAAACGTGGGGCCGACACCTGCGCCGTTCCGCGCATCGACGATGAATTCGCCTGTTGGCGTCCAGGTTGCAACCCTGAACTGCGATGCGACCACGATGGGCGGCCCCAGTGGCGTTAAGGTTGCCGCGTCGATGAACAACACTTGCGATAACAACACCGATGTTTCGGAGTGGCTGGTCCTAAGCAACACCGCGATGGTTTTACCGTCGGGCGCAGGAATCGCGCTGCGAACCTCCGCGCCATCAGGCGTTGCGATGACGGCGCTAGTGCCATCACGGCTGACTCGTCGCAGCGTGAGGATTACGTCGTCTGGGCTTTTGAACGTCGAAACCAGCAGGTAGCCACTGCGACGCATATCAAAAACATCGCGTGGGAAGCCTTCCAACGGAGGGCCAAGCTGGGTTCGCACAAACGTGGTTGGATCAATCGTGAACAGCGATGTTGTTGCATCGCTGTAGTGCGAACTTGCATAATCCGTTAACCACGAGTCGTCGTAACAATCGAGCGTATAGGCGCCGGTCAGTGCGGCAATCTCGGTACCGTCGTCGGACCACGCTGGCGCACCGATGGGGTACGTGTGATATCCGCTATCGCGAACGTCACAAGCGTCGCCACCTTCGCCAGCGCAAGCCGCGGTTGTGACCAACGTGGTTGTGGCCAATGTGGTGACGAACCGCAGCAGGCGCCGCGGTGACTCAAACGAAAGGCGTGGCATCGTTGTGTGCTACAGACTGCAACCCTGGGGCCAGCGGCGCGCCCGCGCTGCGACGCGTCTGCGTGCTTCGACGCGAGTGACACGACAAATTTTGAACGAACGAGTGATTGAATTTAGTCACTCGGGCATGATCGGGGGAGTGCGGAGATCGCACGCGGGGGCCGTTGGTGTGGCGGCGGCTGTTGTGTTGTCGATGGGTGTGGACCGAACGGCAGGCGCCAGGCGCCGACGGGCAGTGCAGTGGTAGGCGCGCCGGTTGCTCCGACGGCAATTGCGCCGGTGGCGCCGGTCGCAGTACCCGATGCTGGCGAGCCAGAACCACTACGCAGCTGAGTTCTACGCTGCCTGGATGTAGCGGCCCCGCGTTGACGGAAGAAGCGCAACGCGACACGTATTGCCGTTTTGCAACGCGAGGTTTTGATAAGGTCGCGCACATGGGTTGTCTCGACATCTGCGGAATCAATGCGGCTACCACGTGGAACAATGCATGCCGACGACGTAACATCGCTCTGATGGATTTCCTCAACGGCAAACTTGAAGTGTTGCCATGACGTTCACCGACGCCCTGCAGTTTCTAACGACAGTGTACGGCGCTGCGTTCACGCTTGCCACCGACGAGACACGGCGCGCAACGATGGCCGCGATCGCTGCAGCCGAAGCGCGGCTTGGCATCACGTTGCCTGCGACGCTGCGCGCGTTGTACGTCGAGACGGGCCAGGTCGAAGCGCTGCATCAGCGGCACAATCGACTATTGCCACTGGCGCAAATCGATGTTGCTGGTGAGTATGTGGTGTTTTACGAAGAGAACCAAGGTGTCGTTGTATGGGGCGTCGCCAAAGCGGCGCTTGCATCAGGTGCGCCCGTCGATGATCTGCCGGTGGCGCAAGGTTACGAAGATGCCACAATGCCGGGCGGTTGGGCGTTTCACTCGGAGTTTGCCTCAGTTGCCGAATTCATGTGCGCGCAAGGCGCTTGGCAAGCGGTGCAAGGTGGCTTGCCGTTTGTTGGCGCGATGCACAAAGCTGCCGACGAGCTTGGCTGGGACAGCGACGCAGCTCCGGACTTCGTTTCCGACGGGCTGCGTGCCTGGCTGGTCGCCGATGGCGTTGCGATCGCAGCCGGCGACACGTATGTCGGCTTAGCAACGCATCACGCCGATACCTTTGCGGCTGCCAGCGAACGCGGCGGCATTGACGTGGATTGTTGGTCTTACGCGACGGTTACCGACGACGAATGACGTTGGGCAAGGTTATCGATCAAAACAGAAAGCGCTGAGCATGCCGTCACCAGCGCGCAGGACGCAGGTTATCTGCTTGTCGGTCCATTCTTCCTTGGCACATTTCGCGACGAACGCTTTAGCTTCTTCGCTGCCCACGGGATAACGCGCAGGCATCGACGCTGCGCCGGCTGCACACTTCGCTGCTTGATCACGGCATCCGCCACTTGCGGCACCTAGCACAACCGTAAACGCCGTGGCTGCGAGCCTATTCGACGATTGGCGCAAGCGTCGTTACTCCAGCGCCGAACCAAGCTTCGGGGCCGTTTTTGAGTTCGGTTGCTGCGCCGGTATTTGGGTCGAGCTGGACAAATTTGCCAGTGCGGCCAGCGCCGGTGTCGGGCACGTCGACGAAGCCGTAGACTTTGCCTTTCCAATAGGCCAAACCGAAGATGTGGTCGAGGCCAGTGTCTGCGTTAGGCATGGTCGCGGCCCAGGTGGCCGGATTGATCTTTGCAAGGTAATCTGGCTTGTCGCGGTCGGTGTTGCTGGTGCCAATATTCACGGTGGCATAAATGCCCGCACCGTACACCGCGACGATGTCGCCACTCGAACCGATCTTTTTGCCTGAGCCTGGATCGACGCCATACGCGCCGATGGGCGTCGCATCGCCCGTCGCAGGGTCGATCGAGAACACGTCGCCGTCGTTGTTGGCTGCAACCAAACGCTCCGTCGAGTTCATGTCTTGCAGGTTGGTTGGCACATACGACAAGCTGGTGAAGCCTTGCGACGACACTGGCAGCGTTTTGATCAACGTTGCTGCGCCGGTGTCCTTATTAATGCTGTAGAGATTCTTGAAGCCAATGCCAACGATCTTGCCAGTCTTGTCGACGGCTAGATCGGTGACACTTTCATTGGCAGCCAAGCCAGTGATCGGCCCGATGTCGACCGGCAGATTCGTTACCGTGTCGATGCGGTACAAATGATTGCCGGTGTGCGCGTACACCAAGCTATCGAGCACGGTCGAGCCGTCAGGCGAATCCACCGCTTTGGGAGCATCGATCGGTCGGCCGTCTACCACGGTCCGTGCTTCCGGACCGCATGCGCCGCCAGCCACGAACAATCCGAGGACGCCAACTAGGCTAAGACGTTGCTTCATAAGCGCGCACTCTACTCGGTTTCTCATAAAACTTGGATCTCAAATTGAGGGTGGATTTGCGATCTGTGCAGATCGTACGTTTTTTACGCAATTAGCCGATATTCATAGAAAAAACGGCCAAAATCGCAGCCGTTTTGCGGCTTGCGACTCAGCATTGCACTTATACTGTAGCGCATGGTGGAGCAGAAGCGGGCAGCCTTTGAAACGGCACGGTTACAACTTGCCAAACTTCAGGCAGAACAGCCGGACGCTGGGTTTGCAACTGCCATGCGAATTGCGGCATCGGCGTTGGGCGTGGAACGCGTAGGCGTTTGGTTTTTTGATTTTCCCAACGATCGCTTGGTGTGCCGCAGCTTGTTTCAGCGCTCTACCAACACCGTGGTTGGTGGTGATGTGTTGCAACACGCAGCTGCACCCATGTATTGGCGCAGCTTGCGCGATACCCGTGCCCTGGTCGCCGATGATGCGCGCAATGACCCACGGACGCGCGAATTAACCGAGAGCTATTTGGTGCCATTGGGTGTGGCGTCATTGTTGGACGCGCCCATTTTTCGAGGTGGGGAAGTGGTGGGGGTGGTGTGCCACGAACACGTGGGCGACGTGCGTAAATGGTCACAACCTGATATCGATTTTGCAGCCACCGTCGCCGACTTGGTGGCTTCTATGGCTGAGCATACCGAGCGGCTGGCCGTCGAAAAAGAACTGCGCACGCGGTTGGTGGCTGCACGCGAAAGTGAGCGACTCGACGTTGTTACGCGGATGGCGGCGGCGGTTGCCCATGACTTTCGCAACGTGTTCACGGCGCTTGGCTTGATTGCGCAGAAGTTGGAAGCCTCGCAGCACGAGATGGCGCCCATGCTGAAGTCGAGTTTGGGCCTAGGTCAGTTTTTGACATCCCAACTCGATCTGTTTGCACAACGGCCCAACATGGAGGCGTCGCGTTGCGACTTGGTCGCAGTTATTGGCCGGCTACGCCCGATGCTGGAGCTGATGGTGCGTGGCACGGCGCAACTGCAGCTTGTGGTCGCGCCGGCGACGGCGTGGATCGCCGTGTCGCCAGGCGCCATCGAACAGGCGTTGTTGAACTTGGTGCTCAATGCGCGTGAAGCGATCAGCGCCATCGGGGCCATTGGCGAGATCTCAATTGCCGTCGAACCGCAGGCTACTGGCGAGGTTTGGTTGCGGGTCCGTGACAACGGTCGTGGCATTCCACCGGCAGCGCTGCTGCGTATTTTTGAACTCGGATACTCGACGCGGGAAGGTGGCACGGGTATCGGGTTGTCAACGGTGCGAGACACCTTGGCGATTTTCAACAGCACGATTTCGGCAAGCAGCTTGCCCAATGGTGGGGCTGAGTTTTTGCTTTCATTGCCGACGAGTGGTCCATGATTGCGCGTTGGCAGGTCAACGCGCAGAGCGATGCACGCTTGCAGGTAACGCTGCAAAGCCAGCGGACGTTGCGTTATACGGAGGCCGATACCGACGGTGACCGACCTGCACATGTGCGAGCGGCGAGCGCCATCACCCGCTTGGCGGAACGCTGGTATATCGTGCAAGATGATACTGCGTTTCTTGCGATGGTTGATGCGGGCACCGTCGCGGCGCTGCCCATCAATGTGCCAGGGGCAGGCGTTCGGCAGCAGTTTTCGGCGGCGCTTGGCAATAAGGCGGCCAAACCTGATTTTGAAGCATGTTTCACGGTGTTCGATGCAGCAACTGGCGCGCCACAGCTTTGGGTAGTTGGATCTGGTTCGACGGCGCGGCGCCGTAACATTGCCGTCATTGATCCGGCCGCAGCGACCGTCGTGGTTTACGATGCAACCACGCTGCACCAGCAAATCGTCGACGATTTGGGACATTTGCCGAATATTGAAGGCGCGTGTGTGCGCGCTGACGTGCTGTGGTTATTTCATCGTGGCAATACGGGCACTACGGATCGTGGCTGTTGTGCGTACGGTTGGCCATGGCCGCAGGTCCAAGCGTGGGTGCGCGGTGCGGCTGCCGCGCCAGGGTTTATTGCTGTTTGCACATTTGCGCTTGGCGCTGTTCAGGGCGTGCCCCTTGGCATTACCGACGCTGCGGTTGGGCCAAACGGCCACGTGGTGGTGCTATGTGCGGCCGAAAATAGCGGGAATGCGGTCGACGACGGCGCAGTCTTGGGCGCTTGCATGGGCGTGCTCGACGCCGATGCCAACGGCCGTTGGAATGGTGTGCGGCTAGCTGATTTGCCGCGAGATTTGATGGGCCCAAGCGCTAGCGTGAAGCCCGAAGGCCTCTATATCGACGTGGCAAAGCCTGATCGAGCCTATCTTGTGGCTGATCCAGACGACACCGAACAGCCCGCGCAGCTATCGGAACTTGAACTTGTGGGGCCATGGTGGCGTTAACCGGCTGATCCTGGCCATGATCGTGGATCAGATCGTTGAAAGTGGACAAGTCCGCGGCTAGGTTCACCGTCTGCCATGACCGAATTATCGACGACACCAACCAGTGCTGCTGCGCCTGCCGCTGTAGCTGATTTTGACGCTGTGCCTGCGATTGCTGCCCAACTCAATTTGCCTGCGGCAGGTGTTGCTGCGGTGGTTGCGATGCTGGCCGAAGGCAATACGGTGCCGTTCATTGCGCGTTATCGCAAAGAGCGCACCGGTGGCCTCGATGAAGTGCAAATTCGCAACATCGAAGAAGCGCGCACGTACTTGCTCGATCTCGAAGATCGGCGCCGCACCATTATCGCGTCGATTACTGAACAAGGCAAAATGACGCCGGAGTTGGCGCAGCGTTTGGCCAAGGCCGACAGCAAAGCGCAACTCGAAGACTTGTATGCGCCGTATCGGCCGCGCCGCAAAACGCGGGCGTCGGTCGCACGCGAACGCGGCTTGGAACCGTTGGCGCTGCGCATTTTGGCGCAGCCGAGCGATGGCAATCCGTTGAGCGAAGCGGCGGCGTTCGTTTCAGCTGAGCGCGAAGTTGCAACGGCAGTGGACGCCTTGGCTGGCGCTCGCGATATCGTTTCGGAAATGGTTGCCGACGCTGCGGAAAACCGTGCGTACGTGCGCCGCGTATTTGGCAGCGAAGGTGAGTTGGTCGCCGACGTGGTGGCAGGCAAAGCCGACGAGCCAACCAAGTTCGAGCAGTACTACGGCCACCGCGAATCGGTGCGGCAAATTCCATCACATCGCTTTTTGGCCATTCGCCGCGGCGAAGCCGAAGGTGTGTTGCGTGCCCATGTTGCCGTCGATACCGATCGCGTCGTCGAAGGTTTGACCCGCATGATGAAACAAGCGCCGGAGTCGCCATGGGCGCAAGCGCTGCGCGATGCGGTCGGCGATGCCTACAAACGGTTGTTGGCGCCGTCGATTGAAAACGATGTGCGGGCTGAACTCAAAGTTAGTTCCGATATCGGCGCGGCCGATGTGTTTGCGCAAAACCTGCGCAACTTGTTGCTTAGTGCGCCACTCGGCGCACGCCCAGTGATGGGCGTAGACCCAGGCATTCGCACCGGTTGCAAATGCGCGGCGATCGACAGCAACGGTAAGTTCCTCGATACCATCACGATTTACATCAGCCAAGGCGATGCGCAGTTGGCCAAAGCCAAAGACGACTTGATGGCGTTTGTGCGCAAGCACGGGCCGCAAGCGATCGCCGTCGGCAACGGCACCGGTGGTCGCGAAGCTGAAGCGTTCGTGCGTCGCGTCGTCGCCGAAGCAGCGTTGCCTGAGCCTGCGGCCGTGGTTTCGGTGAACGAAGCTGGCGCAAGTGTGTACAGCGCATCGGACCTCGCACGCGAAGAATTCCCGGAGTTGGACCTCACGATTCGTGGCGCGATTTCGATTGCGCGCCGGTTGCAGGATCCGTTGGCGGAGTTAGTGAAGATCGAGCCAAAAGCGATCGGTGTTGGCCAATATCAACACGATGTACACCAGCCGATGCTGAGCAAAAAACTGGGAGACGTCGTTGAAAGCTGCGTGAACCATGTAGGCGTTGAAATCAACACGGCAAGCGCGCAGTTGTTGCAATACGTCGCTGGCATTGGCAAAGCGTTAGCGAAAAAGATCATTGCGCATCGCGATGCCAATGGCTCGTTTGCAACGCGTAGCCAATTGTTAACTGTTGCTGGCTTGGGTCCTAAAGCGTTTGAGCAAGCGGCAGGCTTTTTGCGGATTCGCGGCGGTGCTAATCCGTTGGATGCGTCGGCAGTGCACCCAGAGCGCTACGCGATTGTTGAAAAGATGGCGAGCGAACTCGGCGTCGAAGTATCGGCGTTGGTTGGTAATCAAGAGCTGGTCGATAAGATCGATTTGGCAAAATACGTTGATGCGAGCGGCGGCGTGGGTGAAGCCACGCTGCGCGATATCGCGGCGGAATTGAGCAAACCGGGCCGCGACCCACGCGCTTCGTTTGATCCACCTAAGTTCCGTGAAGACGTCACGACCATCGACGACCTCAAGCCCGGCATGGTGCTCGAAGGTTTGGTCAGCAACGTCACTGCGTTCGGTGCATTCGTTGACCTCGGCGTGCACAACGATGGCCTTGTGCATGTGTCGCAATTGGGCACGAAGTTCGTCAAAGACCCAAGCGAAGTGCTCAAGGTTGGCCAAAAGGTCACGGTGCGCGTGCTCGAAATTGATCTACCGCGCCGTCGCATTGCGTTGACGATGCGGCCGCAAGGTGGCGAGCGTAATGAACGCAACGACCGCGGCCCTCGTCCGGACGGCGGACAGAATCGCGGGCCACGCCCAGACGGTGGCGGCAATGGCAATCGTGGGCCACGCGGTCCACGTGGGCCACGCGGTCCACGCATCGAAGGCGCGCCAGCCGCACAGCAGGCCGACGGGGCGCCACGCGTCGATGGTGCGGCGGCGGAAGGTGCGCCGCGCGCGCCACGCCAAGATGGCGGCGGCAATCGCGGCCCACGTGGGCCACGGCAAGACGGTGGCGGCAATGGTGGTCAGTTCCGCGGGCCACGCACCGACGGCGGTGGCGGCGGCAATCGCGGCCCACGCCCAGAAGGTGGCAACGGCGGGCAATTCCGCGGGCCACGCAATGACGGGCCACGCCCAGACGGTGGCAGCGGTGGTGGCGGCAACGGCGGGCAATTCCGCGGGCCACGTCCAGACGGTGGCGGCGGTGGCGGCGGCAATCGCGGGCCGCGCCCAGACGGTGGCGGCGGTGGCAACGGCGGGCAATTCCGCGGCCCACGCAACGATGGCCCTCGGCGCGATGACCGTCGTGACGATCGCGGTCCGCGTCGGGATGACCGCGGCCCACGCACCGATGCGCCACGCGCTGAGCCACCAGGCTTCGGCATTTCAGGCTTCGTGAACAATCCGTTTGCCGCATTGGTGAAGGGCGACAAACAAAAGTAATGCGACTACGGTTAACAGTGGTTGTAGCGCTTGCCGCGCTCGGGCCGCTTGCGGGGCTCACCGCATGCAAAGGGCATCAAAATTCCGAGTCAACCAAAGCCAAAGACGCGCGCGTCGTTGATGCAAGCGCTGTCGCTACGACGGCCGACGCTGCGGGCGTAACGGGGCAGGTGGCGCCGGCGGTCGACGCTGCGGCGCCAACAACTGCGCGGGTTGAACATCCGGTGTGGAATCTCGTCGACAATCGAGCGCTTGCGCATCGAATCGTAGACGGTGACTTGGTCATCAGTGCAAGCGATCCAAGCTTCGTTCGGTACGCTGGCTTTGGCTTGCCGCTGCGCCGCTGGAAATTGGGCCGTATCGTCGACGGTGTGGCCGTGGCTGTGCCTGCTGCTGGTGCAAGTTTGTCGATTCCGCTTAGCGGCGATCAACTCAATGCCAACTCGTTGACGATCCGCGCCGTCGGCACTGCCGGTACGTCGGTAACGTTTAAGCTCGCGGGGCAACCAATCGCGAAGGCGATCATGGTGGAAGGCTTTCAGACGTTTACGTTGCCAGTTCCGGCGGGGCGGTTGCAGCTTGGTGAAAACCAACTTGTGGTAGAGACGCGAGCTGCGGCAACACCGCGCAAGGCGCGCAAAGACAAAAACAGCGAGGCTCCAGCGGTCATCGCACCGCCAGCATTCGCGATCGATTGGCTGCGCTTCTCGGCGGAAAAAGTCGCCGACAATGAGCCAGCGGGCTTGGTCAAATGGGACGGCGCTGCGAATTCGCTCGAACTGCGCCGAGCTGGTGCAGGCGTTGCATGGTTTGTGAGCGTGCCCGAAGGCGCGAACCTCGTCGCCGATGTGAGCGGCGCCAAACCTGAGTGCGCGGCCGAAGTGCGTGCCACGGTTGCTGACGGTTCGTTTGTCGGCGGCAACCTGCAAGGCAAACAAGCCCGCCTCGATCTCACGAAGTACGCCGGCCAAGTCGTGCGCCTCACGGTAACTGCACGTGAGTGCGAAGCTGTGACGCTGAGCCACGCGGCGGTGACGCTGCATGGCGCGGAGCCGCAAACGGCGAAAAGCGCACCTCCGAAATACATTGTGTTGTGGGTAATGGACGCGATGCGTGCGGATCGCATTCCTGCTTTCACGCCTGGTGCACGTGCGCAAACCCCAAACTTCGACGAGCTGTCGAAAACTGGCGCAGCGTTCCGGCAATACTACGTGCAAGGCAACGAATCACAAACGTCGCATTCGAGCGTGTGGACCTCGTTGTATCCCGCTGTCCACAACGTGCGCATGGCTGGCGTCGGCGGGACGTATAAGATCGACAAACGTTTCAATATTCTCGGTGCTGAACTGACCGGCGCGGGATTGGTCGCGTCAGGCACAACGGGCAACGGGTTCGTCAACGCCGACGGTGGTTACACCCGCGGCTTTACTGAGTTCCGCAACATGATGCGCGAAAAGGGCATCATCAATGGCATCATTTATGGTGAACAGATCGTCGACGTTGCCTTGAAGCGACTCGATGCCTTACGCAAAGATCCAACGTTTTTGTTTTTGGGCACCATCGACACCCATGGCCCGTGGATCGCGCGCAAACCGTGGATCGACATCTACTCGCCTGGGCCGTACCATGGACCGTTTCAAGAATTTGGCACCGCGAAAGACTTAGGCTTTCGCCCCGGCTCAATGGGCTGTGCCATCATTCCGCCGCCACAAGACGTTGAACGCTTGCGTGCCATTTACGACAGCGCGATCAGCTACATCGACAATCAGCTGGGCCGGTTTGTGACTCAGCTCAAGACCTGGGGCATCTGGGACGAAACCATGTTGATCGTCACGGCTGACCACGGCGAAGAATTGTTTGAAGACCGCCGCTGCGGCCACGGCGGCTCGTTGCGCGACACGCTTACTCGGGTGCCGTTGCTGATTCATTATCCTGCGATGATTCCAGGCGGCGCGGTCGATGAAGGCGCCGATGGCGTAGATATTCTGCCGACGATGCTCGACGCGCTGGGGAAACCTTTGTTCGAAAATGCCCAAGGCATGTCGTTGTTACCGTTAGCGAACGGCGTTGGCCGCGGCTGGGTTCGGCCGTCGTACACATCGATGTACGAATACGCGCATACCATGCGCTTGGGCCGGTGGAAGATTCGCGTGCCGCGAGTTGGCGAGCCGTTTGTGCATGACTTCAAAGAGGACCCAACCGAGCTCAAGGATTTTGCCCGCGAGCGGCCGTTTGAACGGCGTATGCTCACCGATGCGCTCGCCATGTTTTTGGCAACGCGCACATCGTGGAAAAAATCGCATTGGGGTGTCGTGACGAACCTGACCGCGGAAGGCGCAGCTGCGCTCGACGCTGCGGGTTCATTGGATTCGGGCTGGCGATAACAATGCGGGCGCGGTGGCTGGCGAGTTGCAGTATGTGGGGCGTGCTGGCAGGCGTTGCGCAAGCCGATGTGCCTCCGCCAGCCCAGGCGCCAGCGCCGGAACCATTGCCAGCATCGTCGCCAGCGCCATTGCCGGTTCCCAAGCTTACGCCACGCAAAGCGATCAACGCGTTGCCTTGGCTCAAAGGCTCGACGCATGTGCATGCGGCTCCGTCGGGCGATAGCACGACGCCGGTACCCGCCGTCATTGCTTGGTACGAGCAACACGGCTATGCCTTCATCGCACTGACGGATCATAACCGGGTGTCGGAAGTCAAAAAGGGCGCCCAGACAAGCGGCAAGCCGTATGTCCGGAATCCGGACAAAGGTTTGATTGTGCTGGCTGGCGTCGAGCTTACCCACAATCCAGGCAGCTGCGATCCGCCGCCGCCGGCCGACGACCCAAAGTGCCGGATTCATGTGAACGCGATCGGCGTAACTGCGCGGCCCAACAAAAAAATTGAATGGGCGGAACGCAAAAAGCCCGAGCGGGTCGCGATGTACGCCAAAGCGATTGCCACCACGCGCAAGCTCGGCGCCAAAGCGTTGGTGCAGCTCAATCATCCGCAATGGCATTGGGGCATGACTGATGCTGTGTTGCGCGAAACCGCACAAAACGGCGCAGCGTTGGTAGAAATCGCCAACGTTCAATTCGCTGCGTGGAATGCTGGTGATGCTAGTCATCCGTCGATGGAAGCCTTGTGGGACAGTGTGCTGCAGCAAGGCGTGGCGCTGTGGGGCGTCGCGTCCGACGACGCCCACGACTACGATGGTGCTGGCAAATATCCTGCCGGCGGTGGCTTTGTCGTCGTCAACGCGCGCCGCAAACCGGCCGAGATCCTAGCTGCGTTGCGCGCCGGCAAGTTCTATGCGTCAACTGGTGTGCTGCTGTCGAAGCTCGACGTGAACAATGATGTGTTGACGCTCGAAGTCGCAACTATGCAGCCTGCGTTAACAAATTGCAGCGTTGCGTTTATCGAAAACGGCACCGTCGTCGAAACGGTGCAGGGTGCAGCCGCAAGTCGCGCGTTGCCAGCGTCAGGGTATCTGCGCGCCACTGTGACCTGCGACGAAGGCATCAAAGCCTGGGTGCAGCCGCAGCGTCGGGTTGTGAAGAAAGCGAAGTAACTGCAGCGGCGGCGGGCTCCGTCCCGCAGCCTCGCCATTTGGTTGAGCGCGACCTTTAGCAAGGTGCCCTGAGGCACTTGGTGTTCGTCCGTGTGGCCGTGGCCCCGTGTTGATGCGTGGCCCCGTGTTGAACGATCACCTACCCAGATGCTTTAGAAGGAGCGAGGTGGCGCTTCGCACGAGCGCGCTGCTGTTGGCAGCGCAGCCGCGGACGCCCTGCCGGGCAAGAATCTGCTGCGCCGCCCGCCGATAATTCTGATTCCATTGGCGGCGCGCTCCTTTGCTATGGGTGGGCTTGACCTATCGAAGCGGGCTAGGTTCTGTGTCGAGGGCAGGTGTCCGTATCGAGGGCAGGTCGCCGTGTCGAGGTAGGTCGCCGTGTCGAGGTAGGTCGCCGTGCCGAGGCTACGGGGCAACCACAATTTTTAAAAAAATTGGTTGACCTTTGGCTCCGTAGTTTATATATTGGCCCAATCAAAATGAGCGTGGCGAAGAAAAAACGGGGGATGGTTCAGTTAGGGTTGTCGCTGCCGCCACCAGCGATGAAACATGGCGGTGCGCGGGTTGGCGCAGGGCGCAAGCGCAGCACGAATGAGCAGCCGCATCGAGAACGGGAAAAGTTCACCAAGCGCTGCCCCGTGCAAGTCACGTTAAAGATGAAGCCGGATATCAAGAATCTGCGTCGGCGCGATGTGTATCGAAAGATTGAGGATTGTTTGCGTCAAGCCGCAACGCGCGCCGATGCGCCGATCTGTGATTTTTCCGTGCAAGGTGACCACGTGCACATGTTGGTCGATGCTGCGAACAGCCAAGCGCTAACGAGCGCGGTGCGCGGCGTCTCGATTCGCGTGGCACGGGCAATTAATAAATTCTGGGGCCGCAAAGGCCGCGTATTCAACGACCGCTATCACGCGCGGTTGCTGCGTTCTCCGACGGAAGTGCTGGTGTCGCGCCGCTACATTTTGAACAACTATCGCAAGCATTTACCGGAGCGGTTGGAAACTGAATGCATGCAGCCGCAAGCGGCATGGATCGCCGTTACGCCGAAACACCTCGACGTTGCGCGGCAGATCCTCGAAGCCAAGCACTGGATCGATCCGTATTCGTCGGCGTGGCTGCGGCGCAAAGGCGTCGCGTGGCCAACCGGCCGTAGCTGGACTTTGTCCGACGACGCAGCTGTGAAAGCTGAACGGTACTTGGCGCGGCGACAACGCTAGCGCCCAACGGTACGGAAGCACCACCGCACGCTTGCGGCGGTCCTCCGTTGCAGCGCTGCCGAGCTGCTGCCGTGCTGGGATCTGCGTCCGTATTACTGCGGTGGTGTTGCGCAGCCGTCCTTGCGTTACTGCCGTGCTCCCGGTGCGTCCCGTGCTTGCCGGCAGCGCTGCCAACCGCGAGAGCGCTCGTGCGAAGCGCCACCTCGCGCCATCTAAAGCATCTGGGAGGTGATCGTTCACCCAGCGGCCTCTTGCCTTCGCCCGTTGCTCAACTTCTGAGGGATCGTTCAGTTTCCGTGTCCGTCCGAGCCCGTGCGTGCCCATACCGTGTCCGTGCCCATATCGTGCCCGTCTCCCTACGCCTCAATCCCATATCGTTTCAACATCGCGCGCACGGTGCCACTCGGATCGCGTGCTTTGCCGCGGCCAACTTCGCCCAATAATCTCGCGGCTCGCGTTGCACTTTTGCCAGACAATTGCCACGCCGCACGCAGCGCTGCGGCTTCAAGTTGCTCGACGCGCGCACGCAAGTTGAAACGCCCCGCCGCAACCTCGCTAAGCAGCAGGTTATCTTCCAAGATAGCCGTACTGCTGGCCTCGCTCGCAGGCCCATTTGGCGTCGCTGTGCTGGCGGCAACGCAACGCACGATATGCTCCGGCAAATCGGCAAGCATCAATTCGTCGCCGACGCGCTTGGCCACCAACGACGAGAAGATCACATTGCGCAGCTCGCGAATATTGCCTGGCCACGGATAGGCGCACAATGCCGCCGCGGCGTGGCGGTGCAAGCGGCTGACCCGATGTGCCGCGTTGGGCTCTTCTTGATAGAAGCGTTCGATTAGATGTTCGCTGATCGGCGCAATGTCCTCACGTCGTTCGCGTAGCGCAGGTAGCCTGATCTGCAAAATCGCTAAGCGCTGATACAAATCGCCGCCGAATTCTCCGCGTGCAACCAGCGCTGGCAGATCGCGGTTGGTGGCTGCAATGATGCGGAAATCGAGCGGGCGCCAAACGTTTTCTCCAAGCCGACTCACGGTGCGGTCTTCGAGCACACGCAGCAGCTTGTGTTGTAGCGTTGGGGGGGTGTCGTCTACTTCGTCGAGAAATACCGAGCCACCCGCGGCTGCGCGCAGTTGGCCGTCGTAGTTTGCAACTGCACCCGAGAACGCGCCGCGCACGTAGCCGAATAGTTCGCCTTCGATCAAGTCGTTCGGAATTGCCGAACAATTGAGCGCGACGAAAGGCGCCTTCGCGCGTTTCGACCAGCGATGCAGCTGCTGCGCTGACACGTCTTTGCCAGTTCCGGTTTCGCCGACGAGTAACACGGCCATCGATGTCTGCGACGCCCGATGCAGCTCAGCAAGCGCGCGTTTGGCTGCAGGTGCGTTGGCGATCATGAGGGGCCCAATGGTTCTGCGCCAGGTCGCGGTTACGTCATTGACCAGCAGGTTGGCATGCGCTGCCACTACATTTACCCAATTGGCTTCGCTGCGCGGCACCACTGCGATTGCACCAGCAAGCACCGCGTGCGCCTCGCGTTCAGCCGTAGGCGTGGCGGCTGGCAGCCAAAGCCATGGCGCACGATCGTCTCGCGGCGGCTTGGCGTCACCGAGTTGCAGTACCACAATCGGCACTGCGGGCCCTTTTTCGATCACTGCGCAGTCATGTTGTTGCAACAACCGCCGTTCTGTTGGGCTCAACGTGCCGCCCGTCGTTTCAATCGCCAACGCCATGTAGCAAGTATAGCGGCTCTAGAACCAAACGTAATTAAATACGGAAAGCGAAATATATTACAGATAATTTTGTCAGGCCGCTCGTCTTTTCAATTGCTTACGTGCGGGGTTGGCCTGGCTCGCCACTTGCTTTCGTTAGCACGCGAAAGGTGGCCTTTTATGCTGAACACTCTATTCCATCATCTCCCACTACTTGCCGCAGGCGTGAGCTTTGCGGCGGTGGTGCTGATCTTGCTTTCTACGGTGGTAATCACCGAGAACGAAAGCGGAATCGTCATCAAACGCTTCGGCTCCGAATTACCGCCAGGGCGCCAGATTGCCGTCAATGGTGAAGCCGGCGTGCAAGCCGTGCTGTTGTCACCAGGTTGGCACTTCGGCATGTGGCGGTGGAAATACAAAGTAAACAAAGTTCCACTCGTCGATGTGCCCGCCGGGCAAATTGCGCTCGTGGTTGCCAACGATGGCGCTCCGATTCCGTCAGAACGCGTTTTGGCACGCGATGTTGACTGCGACAATTTCCAAGATGCCGTAGCGTTTCTGCGTGCTGGTGGCGAAAAAGGTCGCCAGCTTGCGATCCTCACGGCTGGCCGCTACCGGATCAATCCGGCGTTGTTCGACGTCGTAACCGCACGGCGGGCGCACGCGTACGGTTTGCATGCGCATCAACTCAGTGTTTTTAGCGTGCCTTCGGACAAAGTTGGCATCGTCACCTGCCTCGACGGTGCCCCGATTCGCTCAGGCGACCTCGCGGGCCCCCTCGTGCCACATCATGACAGCTTTCAACACGGCCAAGCGTTTGTCGACGCTGGCGGTAGCCGTGGTCTGCAAGAGCAAGTGTTGTTGTCCGGTGCATGGAATCTCAATCCGTGGTTTGCCACCGTCGAACTTATCGATCTAACCGAAATCCCAATCGGGTACGTCGGCGTCATTGTTAGCTATGTTGGAGCCGAACATCTCGATGTGTCCGGTGACGCATTTACCCACGGCGACCTGGTTGAACGCGGCCGCAAAGGCGTTTGGGTTGAACCCCTCTTGCCAGGTAAACATCCTTTGAACACGGAGGTCATGAAGATCGAACTGGTACCGACCACGAACATCGTTTTGAACTGGGCTGATCGTGCCGAGTTGCATCATTACGACCAATCACTTTCGGCGATCACGGTGCGGTCCCTCGACGGCTTCTCGTTCAAGCTCGATGTCTCGGCGATTATTCACATCAGCGTGAAGAACGCTCCACGCGTCATTTCGCGCGTCGGTTCGATGCAAAATCTGGTTGACCATGTACTGCAACCTACCGTCGGTAACTACTTCCGTAACTCAGCGCAACAATCCACTGTGTTGGAGTTTTTAGGTGCACGCAGCCAACGGCAACGCGAAGCGTATTTGCACATTCGCGCTGCCATCGCAGCCTACGACGTTGAATGTATTGACACCTTGATTGGCGATATCACGGCGCCGCCTGAACTGATGAAAACTCAAACCGATCGTAAGATCGCCGACGAATTACAACGCACGTACGACGTGCAACGCGAAGCCCAAGTACGGCGCCAAGCGCTCGAACGCGAAACCGCGGCTGCCAACATGCAAGCCGAAGTTGTCAGGAGTGAACAAATGGTACGCATTCATGAACAAAACGCAGCATCGCAATTGGCCCAAGCGCGCGGTGAAGCCGAGTCGACGCGCGTGCGCTCGCAAATGGAAGCCGACATGCGGCGCATCACAGCTGCCGCAGCCGCCGAAGCGGAACGCATTGCTGCAGCTGCCGACGCTGACTCGATTCGCTTGCGCGGTGATGCCAACGCGGCTGCAGAATGTGCACGTGGTAATGCGGTTGCGCAAAGCTACCAAGCTGGCATCTTGGCGCTCGGCGACACCAGCTTCACGGCAATCCAACTTGCCTCGATCCTCGGCGATGCGCGGGTGAAACTGGTGCCGGATGTAGTACTTGGCAACGCGGGCCACGGCCTTGCCGATGTGTTGCTTGCACGCATGGCCGGTGCTGGTATCGGCAGCGTACCGTCAAGTGCCGCGGGCATCGAGGAGATTGCCGTGCCCACCCCAGCTGCCTATCGCAACGGCGCTGCGCTCGCTGCAACGATCAAACCGCACGGCGGTTGAGCCGCGCTCATTGGCGAGGCTCCGTGGCCGGATGCGCCACGCCAATGGCTAAGGGGTGGTGACCGGAGCGGCTGTTGCCGCTGGTTCGTCGACGGGCTGCCACGATGCTTCATAGTCGACGCGCCAGCCGGCTTCGTCTTTGTGCAACACGAAACGCACTTTGCTGGTGCCGATGCCTGTGGTCAGCCGCACGATGGCCGT
>JAKQOD010000632.1 GCA_029565465.1 Deltaproteobacteria bacterium | reverse complement strand
CGTGCACTTGATTATCGCGTTGGCGCTGCATCGCCGCATGACCGATGCCGAAATCAAACGCATGGTCGGCACCAAGATCTGGAACGAGTTTGCGCCGGATCGTTTGTACAACCACGACGCCTGCGACCCCGATGGCATGGTGGTGCTGGGCCGCACCCGGCACGGTGAACTCGTCGAAGTGAACAAGCGCGCTGCCGAAAGCGACTTGGTGATCTACTGCAACTTGAACTTTGTGCCGATGAACGGCGGCCATAAGTCCATGGGCGTTGGCTTGTGCGGCTACGAAAGCCTCAAAGCGCATCATACGCCGAAGGGCATCGTCGACTCGAACTCGTTTATGGATCCGCCGAAGTCGCACTTGTCGCATTCGTTTGGGCGCCAAGGCTCGCTGATCGAACAGCACCTCAAAGTGTTTCACATCGAAACCGTGCTCAACAACCGCACGTTCGATGGCCCGTTGTCGTTTTTGATGAAGAACGAAGACGATTTCACCGAATCCGATCGCTTGAAGTTTCAAGGCATGAAGTGGGCGCTCGACAAGATGCCGTTTGCTGCGCGCCGTGAAATCTTCATGCGCACGCCGGCGGCCTATGAGCTGATTGGTTGCTGGGCGGGTGCGTGCGAACCGGTGCACGAAAAAACCTTGGCGAAGAGCTACGAGCAGTATTCGGTCGAAGTCGACGGCCAATGCGACATCTTGATTACCGGCATTCCTTAC
Organism: Deltaproteobacteria bacterium; assembly: GCA_029565465.1. Lineage (GTDB taxonomy): Bacteria > Myxococcota_A > Polyangia > Haliangiales > Haliangiaceae > JABFXX01. The sequence continues at coordinate 6,573 of JAKQOD010000632.1, read as the reverse complement.
ATCTCACCGTACAACGTGAACAGCAAAGCGCTCAATCCGTTGCTCGTGCAAGTGATGGCGCAAGGCTACTACTATCACATGTACCGTGGCCAGCCGCTGGTGCGTGATGGCGGCGTCATGATCATCACCCACCCGTGCTCGGACAAATTCGATCCGGTGCATCACCCGAGCTACATCGAGTTCTTCAATCGCATCCTGCCGGAGACCCGCGATTCGTACACGATGGAGAAAAAGTACCAAGACGAGTTTGCGTACAACCCAAGCTACGTCGAGATGTACCGCCGCGGCAACGCGTACCACGGCGCGCACCCGTTCTATATGTGGTACTGGGGCCAACGCGGTCGCGAAAAATTGTCGCGCGTGATCGTCGTCGGTGCCGACAACGCCACCGTGCCAGCGCTGCTCGGTTGGGAAACCGCCGGCTCGATGGCCGAAGCCATTGCGATGGCGCAAGGTACGATGGGGCGCAGCGCGCAAATTACGATGATGCACCATCCGCCGATCGTGATTGCTGATGTTGTGTAAGCGCTGCACCGCGCTGTGATGTGTCGCCGGTAAGCCCGCGCGATGCAGTTGTGCTTGTTTTGCTAGATACCTTTTGTGAGCCAACCATGAGCAACGAAACTTCGAATCATAATCCCTTGACCGCAGGCAGCGAGCGTACGAGCGACAGCTCGGAGCGAACGCTCGGCGTGGGGACGACCGAATTGGGCTATTGGGCCGATACCGAAGAAGTGTTCGGTGGCAACGCCACCCGGTTGCCGTGGGACGGCGCGCGTTCGGCGCCGTTGCCCAAGCTGCGCAAACCGATGAACCCGAGCGAGCCCCGCCTGGACGTTGGTGCGACGTTTGCTGGCAAAACGATCTTGCTCATCGGTACGACTGGCTTCGTCGGCAAAGTGGCGCTGTCGATGTTGTTGCATCGGTATCCACAGGTTGGTCGCATCTATTGTTTGGTTCGCCCGGGCGCTGGCAATACCGCCGAACAGCGCTTCTACCGCAAGGTCGCGTCGTCGGAGGCTTTCGACCCGTTACGTGCTGTACATGGCGACAATTACGAAGCCTTTTTGCGCACCAAGATCGTTGCGATCGCTGGCGATATCGGTCGGCCGCTCTGCAACTTTACGGATGAGCAGTTCGCCGAGTTCGACGCTGCCGGTGGCATCCACGTGGTGCTCAACAGCGCTGGCTTGGTGTCGTTTATGCCATCGCTGGAAAGCGCGTTGCGCATCAATGCATTGGGCGCCAAAAACGTGCTCGATACCGCTCGAAAATTAGGCGCCAAGTTGGTGCATGTGTCGACCTGCTATGTGGCCGGCCGGCGCGATGGCGATGTGTGGGAAGACGAAGAAATCGTTGGCTACTTTCCACGCAAAGACGATTTGGTCGATCGCGATTTTGATCCAGCTGCCGAAATTGCCGATTGCCAACGCATCATTGATCAAGCGCGTGAACGCTCGAATGATCGCGCCCACATCTCTGAGTTTCGTGAAAAAGCCGCAAAGTCGCTGCGCGACCAAAAGCGTGATCCTGACGATGACGGCGACTTGAAACTGGGCGTCGCCCGCGAACGCAAAATTTGGATGAACGAAGTGCTCACCAAGTTGGGCATGGAACGCTCCGAACATTGGGGCTGGACCAACACCTACACCTACACCAAGAGCCTCGGCGAGCAGATCATTCTCGGCGACAAGTCGGTGGTGTCGACGATCGTCCGGCCAGCCGTGGTGGAAAGCTCCATTCGTTTTCCGTTTGCAGGCTGGAACGAAGGCTTCAACACCACCGCGCCGCTGGTGTACTTGATGCTCAAAGGCCACCGCAGCGTGCCCGGCGCCGACATTGCGTTTGATGCGATTCCGGTCGACTTCATTGCGGCCGGCATGTTGCTAGCAACCGCGGCCATTCTCGATGGCAGCCACGAAACCGTCTATCAGCTTGGCAGCAGCGACTCCAATCGGGTGTCGTCGGCGCGTTTGGTGGAACTCACGGCATTGGCAGTGCGTGGCCATTACAAAAAGAAAATCGATGCAGGCGAAGACACCCTGCGTTCGCAGATTCGTCGGCGGCTCGAAGGTCGCCCCGTCACCATCGAACAATTTCACAACCGCAGCACTCCGATTGTCAAAAAGGTCGCGGAACGGCTAACCAAACTGCTCGATGAGAAATCACCGAAGTGGGGTGCGCCGCGTTGGGACGCGTTTGCCGAACGGGCTCGCGCCGAACTGGCCAACGTCACACGGTTTACTGGCCAAGTGAACGACTTGGTCGAACTGTTCCAACCGTTTAATTACGATCACGACATTGCGTTCCGCGCCGATAATATTCGCGCGTTGTGGGCGCGCACAACCCTCGCCGATCAAGACAAGTTGCTGTGGGCGCCGCACTTGATGAACTGGCGCCACTACTGGATCGATGTGCACTTCGAAGGCCTCAAGAAGTGGACGTTCAAAGCGATGGATGAAGAGTTCGGTGCCAAGCCGCGCTCGGTCTACACCTACAAAGAACTGGTCGAACTGTTTGAATCGACGGTCAAGTTGCATCGCAATCGGGTGGCGCTGCGCTTGGTGCCCAAGGTCGAAAGCGAAAGCGATGACGACGCGGATGTGCGCCGCAAAAAACTCAGCCCGTGGGCGCCACCGGCTCGTCGGGAAGCCATCGCAGTTACCTATGGCCAGATGGGCGAGCTCGCCCACCGCGGTGCAGGTGTGCTGCAAAGCATTGGGGTAACCGCTGGCGACAAAGTCATGATCATGTCGGAGAATCGGCCAGAGTGGGGCATTACCTACTTTGCAACGATGCTTGCTGGCGCGATTTCGGTGCCGCTTGATTCGCAGCTGACGTTGCCCGAAGTTGAAAATCTCATTCGGGTGTCGCGAGCGAAGGCCATCGTGTTGTCGCGCCGGGTGGCAGAACGCTTGGCGGCCGATGCGGGGCTCGCAGTGCCAGCGCCAGAACACAGCCACGACAGCAACCCGCTGTTTCATGTGTGGTCACCAGCGCATCCAGCGCTTGAACAATACTTCGAACGCGTGCTCGGCGAAGCCAACGCGCAAGTTTTGGCATACGACGAATTGCTGTGGAACGCGGACGCTCCGAAGGCCGGCGTGGTTGCCGCCGCCGTCAAAGGTGATTCAACCGCATCGTTGATCTTCACGTCAGGCACCACCGGTCAGCCCAAGGGCGTGATGTTGTCGCACAAGAACTTCACGGCGATGGCGTCGAAGCTGTCGTCGCTGTTCCAGTTGTACAAACACGACCGGTTGCTCAGCGTGTTGCCAATGCATCACACGTTTGAATTCTCGGCGGGCTTTTTGATGCCGCTGGCGCACGGTGCCTGCATCGATTACCTCGAAGAAGTCGAAGCCGAGTCGCTGGCTGCCGCGCTCAAAGACGAAGGCATCACCGGCATGGTCGGTGTGCCAGCGTTATGGCAATTGCTTGAGCGCAAGATTTACAAAAACGTCGCCGATGCCGGGCCGCTGGTTGAAAAAGCGTTCGATGCAGTCATCGACGCCAATCGCAATCTGCGCGACAAGCTGCCGTGGGATATCGGCGCTGGCAAAGCGCTATTTTTCCCCGTCCACCGCAAGTTGGGCGGACGCATGCGCTTATTAATCTCGGGTGGTTCAGCGTTGCCGCCGGAAACCATGAAATCGTTCCGCGGTTTAGGGTTCGATCTGTTCGAAGGCTACGGCATGACCGAAGCCGCGCCGGTGCTGACCGTCACGCGGCCTGGCGACAAAGTCATTCCTGGTTCGGTCGGTCGGCCGTTGCCTGGCATCGACGTGAAGATCGATCAACCGGATGTTAATGGCATCGGCGAAGTGATTGCCAAAGGCCCGAACGTCATGTCGGGCTACTTCGAAAACCAAGAAGCCACGGACGCAACCCTGCAAAACGGCTGGTTGCACACCGGCGACTTGGGCCGCATCGACGAAGAAGGCAATCTCTATATTGTCGGCCGCAAAAAGGAAATGATCCTCGGCCCATCAGGCGAAAACGTCTACCCCGATGAACTCGAAGAGTTGTTTGGCGATTCGCCGTTCATCAAAGAAATCTCGGTGGTTGGGTTGCCAGGCGAAGCCGGCTTGGAAACCGTGGCTGCCTTGGTGGTGCCAGATTACGAGCACGACGAAAATCTCAGCCGCGAACAAGTGCGCGAAAATGTGCGCGAACACATTCGCAAAGTTGGCAAAGCGCAGCCGCTGTACAAGCGGCTCAAAACTGTGCACTTGTGGGATTTTGATTTGCCGAAAACCTCGACGCGCAAAGTTAAACGCCGCGAGATTGTCAAAGAGCTGCAGAAACTTGAAAAAGCCGCACGTGGTGGAGCTGAAGCCAAGCGTTTGTCGCACGGCGCCGATGGCGTTGCGACCACGCCAGCCGACGCAGGTTCGTGGGTGTGGAACGTGGTGGCCGAAGTCAGCCAGAAGCCAAAGACCAGCGTCAACGGCGAAACCCGCCTTGATCAATTGGGCTTTGACTCATTGATGTTCAACGAACTCGCGGTTGCCCTCGAAGCCGCGGGCGTGACGTTGCCTGACCCAAGCGAGCTTATTGCTTTGGAAACCGTCGCCGACGTTGAAGCCTTGGTGACTCGCTTGGGCGTAGCCTCGGCCGAAGCGCGCAAACGCACGCTGACCCGCAAAAAAGTGGAGCCAGCCTCCGACGATATCAACGTGCCGCAGCCGTTGGTGCGGGCTGGTCGGCGGGTGTTGAGCGAAGGCATGTTCTCGCTGTACGACAAGTATTTGTCGACACGGGTGTACGGTACAACTCAAGTGCCGCCGACCGGTGGTTTCATTGTGGCCGCGAACCACGCTAGCCACCTCGATACTGGTTTGGTGAAGTTTGCGCTCGGCGAACAAGGCGACGTCATGGTGGCCTTGGCTGCGAAGGATTATTTCTTCGAAGATCCAGTGCGCCGCATGTACTTTGAAAACTTCACCAACTTGGTGCCGATGGAGCGCCATGGCTCGCTGCGTGAATCGCTGCGCTTGGCTGGCGATGTGATTCGCCAAGGCTACATTTTGCTGATCTTCCCTGAAGGTACGCGCTCGGATACCGGCGTGATGACCGACTTTAAGCCGTCGCTGGGTTACTTGGCGATGACCAACAAGTGCGGCATCTTGCCGATGTATTTGTCGGGCACGCATGGCGCGATGCCAAAAGGCAAGTACTTGCCAAAACGTGGCGGCGAAGTGGCTGCGCACGTCGGGCCGTTTGTTAGCTACGAACAAGTGCAAGCGTTGGCCAAATCGGCGCCGTCGCGTTCGGAACAATACGGTGCGATTACCGCACATGTTGAATCAACCGTGCGGCGGCTCGCGCCACGCGCTGACCAATGGACGCTCGGCGACGCTGGCACTATGCCGATGAATGAATACTTAGCGTCGATTGGTTCGTCGGTAGCGGCCGAGTCGACCGATGCTTCGGAGAACAACCAATGAGTGCAGTTGCAGTCACCGGTGCTACCGGATTTTTGGGCGAACATGTGTGTCGCGTATTGGTCGAGCAGGGCCACATCGTGCGTGGCTTGTCGCGCTCGCGCTCGGGCCTGTTAGCGGACCTCGGCGTCGAGCATGTGCGTGGCGACGTGCTGGGCGGACCGGAACTGGCCCGCGCCATCGAAGGCACCTCGTGCGTGTTTCATTTGGCAGGCGCCGTCTCGCGCGACCCTGATGACGCGCAACGCATGATGCGTTTGCATGTGGACGGCACGCGTCGGGTACTCGAAGCGATGGCCGAAGCCGGTATCAAAAAGATGGTGTTAGCCTCGACCTCGGGCACCATCGCAGTATCGAAAACCGAAGCCGTGCTCGATGAGCGCAATGACTATCCGATGGAGCTGGTGGCGGGTTGGCCATATTACGCTTCGAAGGTGTACCAAGAGCGTTTGGCGTTTGATCTCGGTGCCAAGCTGGGCATCGAGGTTATCGCAGTGAATCCGTCGCTGCTGCTAGGCCCAGGCGATCGCCGGTTGTCTTCGACTGGTGATGTCCGCAAGTTCCTCAAAAAGCAAATCCCGATCGTGCCTGATGGCGGCATGAACTTTGTCGATGTGCGCGACGTTGCGGAAGCGACCGTGGCAGCGATGGAGCGCGGTCGAGCAGGGGAGCGTTACTTGATGGGCGGCCCGAACTGGACCATGAAAGAATTCTTTGGTCGGTTGTCGCGCGTATCGAAGGTGGCTGCGCCGCGGCTGCGGTTGCCTTCGAAGGTCAGCCGTTGGGGCGCCGGCCTCATCGAAGAAGTGTATCGGCACCGTGGCAAAGAGCCGCCAACCGACCGCATTTCGGTTGAAATGGCGGAGCATTATTGGTGGATCGACGCCAGCAAAGCGCAAAGCGAACTCGGCTTTAGCGCTCGTGACCCCGGCCTGACGCTGGCCGACACGGTGGCATATTTGCGTGCTGGCGTAGCTGACGACCTGTAGCGTGTGGCACTGCGGGCAAGCGGCGTCGGTACATGATGGAACCGTGCTGCACTGCATGCTACGCTAGTTGTATGATCCCTGCGCTCATCGTTGGAGCACTTACCGCTTGGTACCTTGGTTTACGTGCTGGCGTGATC
>JAKQOD010000606.1 GCA_029565465.1 Deltaproteobacteria bacterium | reverse complement strand
GATGTGCGGCGTGCGGTGGGCCTGGTCGACGAAGGCGAATACACCCGCGTGTTCGAACGCTACGTAACCCATGTTATGCATGCCATTCGCAAAGAAAAAGTTCGCAACCCTCAGACCGGGCGGCTCGACGAACCCGATGCTGCCCTGATGGGCGATGTTGAGACCACGTTAGGCATTGCGCCTGCGGCAGCCGCTGAGTTTCGCAGCGGCATGATTGCCAAGATCGGCGCGTGGTCGATCGATCACAAAGGCGAAAAGCCTGACGTTACCAAGATTTTCGCCGACCTACTCAACAAGCTGCGCGATGCGTATTTTGCACGCCATAAAGACCAAATTCGCAAAGGCGTGACCGAGTTGGTGCGCGAATTGGCCGGCGACAGTTCGAGCTTGGATGAAGCTGGCAAACAGCGCGCACGGGTTGCCCGCGAGCGCATGTTGGCAGCGGGCTACAGCGATGAGTCGGCACGCGACTTGGTTGGCGCCTTGGCAGGCCAACGCTATCGAGGACCCTGAACATGTCGTACTTCACAAGTCAGACCATCACACTCGCAGCGGCGTTGCGCGACATCAAAACCGGATCGGATCGCGCACGGGCCACGGCGGCGCATGCTTTGGGTGAAGTCAGCGACGACCTGGCAACCGTCAATCAAGCGTTGGTCGCAGCTCTCGACGATCTGCATCCCGTTGTCCGCGCTGAAGCGGTTTCATCATTGGCGCAGCTGTGGTCGGGCGGTGGCGCTGGTCGTGCCGGCGAAGGCGCTGCGCGTTCTACCGAAGCACGGGAATCATCGGTCACGCTACCGGCGGATATTTTGGCTGCGATTTGCAAACGCTTGACCGATGGCGATCCAGCAGTGCGGCAGAACGCTGCGATTGCGCTGGGCACCATTGGCGATCCGGCGGGCTATGCGCCGTTGGCCGAAGCCTTGGCTACGGGCAGTGCCGATGTGCGCTTTCAAGCGGTGACGAGCATGGTTGAAATTGGTGGTGCCCAGGCCTATCCCTTGTTGGTTGATGCGCTCGCCGACCGTGACGACGAAGTTGTCGGCGCCGCCGCACTCGGGCTTGGTGCGATCGGTGACGGCGCTGCCGTCGCGCGGTTGGCGCCAGTACTGGAGCACTCCAATGCCAATGTGCGGTTCGACGCTGCGTACGCGATGGCACAGTTGGGCGATGGGCGAGGGCGGCAGGTGTTGGCGGCAGCACTTGATGATCGCGAACGCGGCTGGGATGCGGTGGTAGCGTTGACGCTATTGGCGCAGCCAGCTGACTGCGATGCATTGGCGGCCGCCTTAACACGCCGCAGCGTTGTCGACGAAGTCAAAGCCGCCGCCGCTGGTGCGTTGTTGCGTTTGCGCGATGCTCGCACCAGTGCTGCCCAAGCTGCGTTGGTTGCGGCGCTGCAGTCGCGCAAAGAACACTTGCGTGGCATCGCCGTTGAGCAGTTGCGCGCCGTCGGTGATGAATGGGCGCGTGCAACGCTCAGCCAGTTCCGCTTGACGCGCAAAGGCCGCGCTTTCATTGACGTCATCGACGAAACCTTGGCAAGCAATCAAGCGTAACGCCGTTTTGCCGTTGGACCACCGCCGCAAAGTACGCTATACGCGCACCGCGATGCCGCAATGGTTTGATAGTCACGCTCATGTCGACGGCCCCGAGTTCGACCAGGACCGCAGTGAAGTGTTGCAGCGTGCGCGCGCCGCCGGCGTGTCGCATATGATCGTCATTGGTGCGGTTGGCGATCCGTCGTCTGCGACCCGGGCGGTTGCGATGGCGGATGCTGATCCGAACATTTGGGCGACAGTGGCCACCCATCCGCACGATGTCGAAAAGATGACCCCAGCGTGGTGGGCTAGTCACGAGCAGCTGGCCGTACATCCACGGGTCGTTGCGATTGGCGAAACCGGGCTCGACTATTATTACGACCACTCACCGCGGCAGTTGCAGCGCGAGTGCTTTGTGAAATTCATCGACTTAGCCCGCCGTGTCGGCAAGCCGGTGATGTGCCACATCCGCGATGCGCACGATGATGCGTTGGCGGTGCTGCGCGAAACCAATGCTGCCGAGCTGGGCGTCATCATTCATTGCTTCACCGGCACCCCAGCCGAAGCTGCGCAGTATGCAGCATTGGGTTGCTACATCTCGTTTTCTGGCATCATTACATATAAGACGGCGCAGCCTATTCGTGATGCGGTGGCCGAAGTGCCGCTCAATCGGATCTTGGTAGAAACCGACTGTCCATACTTGGCGCCGAACCCAAAAAGAGGGCGTCGAAATGAGCCAGGATTCGTAATTCATACCGGCGAAGTGGTCGCGCAAGCCGCAAAAGTGACGGTGGATCAGCTCGCCGAGTTAACATTTTCAAATACTTACAGCGCTTTTCGCATCCCGCGATCATCGGCGCATGCTTCACCTTGACGCCTGCTAGCAGGCAAGCGTATATACGGCCCCCAGTTTTCGTTTGATGTAACGGAGTTAGCAGCCATGGCACAGAAGATCGGCCTCCTCGGCAAAAAAATTGGTATGACGCAAGTGTTCGCCGAAGACGGCGAATCGGTACCTGTCACCGTGATCCAAACCGGACCATGCTTCGTTCTTGCGAAGCGCACCGTGGATCGCGACGGCTACTCCGCGCTCGTGTTGGGCTTTGATGAAAAGCCAGTCCGTCTCGCCAACAAGGCAACGATGGGCGCCCTCAAAGAAGGCAACATGAAGCCACAACGCTTCGTACGCGAATTACGCTTAGACCAAGCGGAAGTTGAAAAATACCAAGTTGGCCAAGCCATCGGTCCAAAAGACGTGTTCCAACAGAACATGCCGATTGACGTCGAAGGCTTCTCCAAAGGTAAAGGCTTCCAAGGCGTCATGAAGCGCCACAACATGGTTGGTAAGCCAGCCACCCACGGTACCCACGAATACTTCCGTCACGGTGGTTCGATTGGTTGCCGCTTGACCCCGCAGCGCGTCCATAAGGGCAAACGCATGGGTGGTCACATGGGTGATGTGAAGACCACGGTTCAAAATCTCCAACTCTTCCGCATTATGGAAGAAGAGAACTGCATCCTTGTGCGCGGTGGCGTGCCAGGTGGCATCAACCAATACGTTGTTGTTACCGTCGCTGCTACCCGTTTGAAATACAAACGCAAGGGCGAAGGCAAAGAAGAAGTACGTTCGAAGAACCCACTCAAGGCTTCGAAAAAAGCCGCTGCAGGTCGCGGTTAATCACCGCACTGCAAGAGCGAGGCTGTCGCGCTCTTTGGGTTTTGTCGCCCGCCGGTTCGGCGGGTTTTCCATTTTCGGCAGAATCTGTCGGCGATGTAACGAGGCTTTTCCATTTTCGGCACATGGCGCTGGATCTGGCGGGTTTATCGTTTTCGGCGTATGAGTCAGGCACTACCGTGAGTAATCGCAACCGTCTCGGCGACCGCAACGTGCGGCACGATCGTTTTCATCAGCAAGCCAAGCGCGAAGGCTTTCGCGCGCGTGCGGTTTTTAAGCTGCAGGAAATCGACGAACAATTTAATCTGTTCAAGCCGGGCGCGCGCGTGCTCGATCTTGGCTGTTCGCCTGGCTCGTGGTTGCAATACGCACGTACGCGCATCGGCGAACGTGGCGTGTTGGTCGGCATCGATCGCACCGAATTGCGGCCCGGCGTACCTGGCGCACGCTTGCTGGTTGGCGATGTGCTGACGATTCCAGTGAGCGAATTGCTCGGCGAGCTCGATGGCTTTGATGTTGTGCTTTCGGATATGGCGCCAGACACCAGTGGGATTCGCAGCATGGACCAAGCGCGCTCCGAGGCATTGTTTGAGCGGGCACTCGAAATCGCTGAGCAAACCTTGTCGCCCGGTGGCAATTTCGTTGGCAAGATCTTTCAAGGGCCCGAATTCAAGCGCTTGATCGACCGCGTGCGCGCTGGCTTTTCCGTCGGTAAAGCGGCCAAGCCTGATTCGAGTCGCAAGATTTCCATTGAACAGTTTGTGGTTGGCGCTGGTTTTCGTAGCGCAACCCGTGCACCAGCCGCGATCACGCAGAGTGCTTCAGGTGCGTTGGGCCGCGGCGCTGCAACACCATCGCCGGTGCGCAGTGAATTGCCATCGTCGACGGTAACGGCGGCACCCGTTGTCGCGCCGGTTGCGACGGGCAGGGCCGCGCCGCCAGCCAAGGTCAAAGCCGCCCCGAAGGCGAAGCCTCCCGCAGCCAAACGTAACGTAAAGCTTGCGGCCAAACCTAAAGCGAAGCCCGCGAAGCCAACGGCAGCCAAAACCAAAAAGAAGGCTCGGTCATGAAGCCGCCGCTGCGTTTAGTCATTGATGCGTGGGGCACGCCGCCCGCACGCAAGATCCAACAAGCCGTCGAGATCCTGCACAACGGCGGCGTCTGCGCGTACCCTACCGATTCGATCTACGCATTGGGGTGTGCAATCGAATCGAAAGACGCTATCGAACGTATCTTTCGCGCACGTGGCATGGCCAAGCATCGGCGGTTGGCGTTGATCTGTCCCGATTTGTCGTCGGCATCGCATTACGGCATGTTCTCGCAAACCGCGTTTCGCTTGGCGCAGCGGATCTTCCCCGGGCCTTACACGTTGGTGGTGCCCGCCACCCGTGAAGTGCCCAAGACGCTCACCGAAGCCAAGCGCCGCACCGTTGGGATTCGCATCACGGCACACCCGATTGCGGCAGCCTTGACCCAAGCGTTGGGCCGGCCGTTGCTGACGTCCAGCGCAATTTCGCCGGAGACCGGCGAAGTATGCCGCGACGCCGAGGAAATTCTGGAAGTCTTTGGCAAGCACATCGACGTTGTGATCGACACTGAACAAACCAATAGCGAGCCATCAACCGTGCTTGAATGCCTGGCCGACGAAATCGTGGTGATTCGCGAAGGCCAAGGCTCGCTCGACGGCATCGTGTAGATACGATCCTTGTACCAATGATGTTGGCTACAACCTGCTGTGCACGTTGGCGGCTTGCGATACCGTGGGGGGATGAAACGAGTAGCGGTGATGCTTGTCGTTGGTGCGAGTTGTTCTGATCCTGCGCGGATTCAGCCGCATGATGCTCCGAACCCTGGCGTGCTCGACGGTGCGCCCAGCGACAGCAAGTTTGACGCTGCGATGCCCGCCATGGGGCCGCTCGCTGACCTGTGGGCGGGCCGGCAACGTTTCGTGCCGGATCCAGCGTTTGCGCCGCCTACCGAACTGCGCGGCCATGTCGAAACCGCCACCGTGACCCACGGGGGCCAACACTTGATGCTGTATCGAACGTTTGTCGATCAACCCGGCGACAAGCCTGCGATTGCGCTTGCGACCAGCGTCGATGGCGACACCTGGACTGCCTACGACGGCGGACGTCCGGTTATCGGACGAGGCGGTGCGCCTGGCGGAGTCGACGATGGTTATGCTATTGCCCCTGCGGTTATGAGCGACGGCACCACGCTCACTGCCGTGTACGAAGCGCTGCCTGCATCGGGCAAGCAGCTGATCGCAGCGGCCACCAGCACTGATGGCATTCATTGGACCAAGCTTGGCGCCGTCGTGCCAGGCAGCAATCGCAGCTGGGAGCGGGGCAACACTGGCACGCCGTCGATTCTGCGGGTGGCTGGCACCACCTACGTTTTTTACCATGGCTTTCGAGGCAGTGATGGCACCGGTGCGTTAGCTCGGGGTTATGCGGCCGGCCCCAGCGTCAACGCGCTGGTTGCAAACACGGCGCCCGTGCTCACGGGGCAAGCCGATAGCTGGACCGACGTTGGCATCGGCCGCGGTGACATTGTGCAAGAGGGACCCTATTTTTACATGGTCCTCGAAGGCACGCGTGGCTCAGCGCTATGTTTGGCGAGCACCCAATATGGCTGGGGCTTGGCCCGCTCGCTTGATTTGATCCATTGGGAGATGTGGCCGTACAATGCGGTGCTCACCGATACCGACGGCAGTTGCGGCAACGATATGCCAGCGTGGCAAGTCATCGGCAATCGAATCATGGTGGTGACGACAACGTCGGACACTAGCAGCGTGCGGCGCTTTAAGCTTGCGCCGGCAGCGGCAGCGGGCACTGTGCTGGCAACCTATGAGGCCGAAAACGACCTCATGCATCAAACTGGGCAGGCGAGTGGCGGTGATTGGATTGCCATGGCGCCGCGCGATGGCGCGGGTGCGCTGGCGTATGGTCCTTATGTTGCCACCTTGCCATCGGGGCCAGCCGAGGT
>JAKQOD010000600.1 GCA_029565465.1 Deltaproteobacteria bacterium | reverse complement strand
GGTGCAGCAGCGACGGCCTGGGTTGATTCGCGCTGTGACGTGGCGGCAGGGGGCGCCGTTACGGCAGCTGCAATAGTGGCCACCAGCGTCGGTGCAGGCGTGCTTGCGGCGTTGGCTTCGGGCCTTGCCACGTCAACGTTGGCACCGATGACCCGAGGTGGCGTTGCCCAGCCTGCACTGCGTTCAGCACTGCGCGAGTTACGCCGAACCGCCACGCCGCCAAGTACCTGCGCCAATTGAGCGGACGCTTCGTCTACGTCGACTGCCACGGGGGCCGCGGCCGCTTCTTGTAATGCTTGCAAGTCGGCGTCAAGCGCCGTCGCCGACATCAGTTTGCGTGCCATTGCCATCGTCGACGGCAAATCAACCTGCATTTGCATCAGCTCGTTTTCTTCATTGCTGAAGAAGCGATCGGTCGTTGCCGCGAGGGATGCCGCAGCCTGAAGCACGCCGGCCATGGCAGGGCGTGGCTTGATGATGGCGACCGGTGCCGCAATTGGAACTTGGTCAAACATGGCTTGGTTAGCGCCAGAGTCTTGGCCGGGTAGCGGGGTTTCGACCACGCCAGTTGATTCAACAACGGGCCGTTGCGCCGCATCGGCACTCACTGGAATTGGCAGCGCAGAGTCTTGCAGGCCCCGCAGTTTGCGAATATCGAGCATGCGCTGCACGATGCTGCGGCTCTCTTTGGTGATGCGCGTGAGCTCCACCACCATGCCAAACGTGACGCTAGGTTTTTGTGGATCAAATGGCCGAACCGCGAGCACCTTGCCGACGCCTACCAACGCAGGTTTGTCATTGGCGATGCGCAGTTCAAAACGCACCTCATGGCCCACATCACGGGTGCTTTTGGTAGGCAAAAAAACGGCCGTCCGCCCCACGTTGACTGCGTATTTTTCAACGAAAAGATCAATCGTGTCATAGCGCAGTTTGATGCGGACAATGACGGGGCCGGGCTCCACTCAATAATTGTACCGTGCCACGCTACGGAAATGCGCGTTTTGTCGTCGTAAAACGACGGTGCTCGTGTGCGGGCGGCTGGCGCCTAGGCGTTTTCTTGCACCCAGGCACGGGCGGTTTCGAGCGCCGCTGGCAGGGCCGCTACATCTTTGCCGCCGCCTTGCGCCATATCTGGTTTGCCCCCGGCTCGACCGCCGAGCTTTTCGGCGACGGCAGCGAGCAGTTTGCCAGCGTTGACACGAGCGGTCAGGTCCTTGGTGACCATCGCGATCAGCTTGATGTCGCCGGTCGCGCTCGTCCCCGCGAGCACCAACACGCCTGAGCCCAGCTTGTCACGCAGCTGATCGCCGGTGTCGCGTAGCACTTTGAGGTCATCAACTTCGACCGCGACCGCTAAGACTTTGATGTCTTTGATCGTGACGGTTTCGGCCATCAGGTCGCGGCCGCCGCCACCCGAGGCAATCTTGCCTTTGAGCTTTTCGATTTCTTTTTCAAGCAGCTTGGCATCGGCCAGAAGTTTTTCAACTCGCGCGGCCGATTCCAGCGGATTGCTTTTGAGCTTGTCGCCGATCGCGGCTAGTTCGTCTTCGACGCGTCGTACGTATTCAAGGGCACTGATGCCGGTAACCGCTTCAATCCGACGAACACCTTGGGCGACGCCGCTTTCCGAGACGAGCTTAAATAATCCAATATCGCCTGCGCGTCGCACGTGAGTGCCGCCGCAGAATTCCAACGATTCATTGCCGATCGACACGACACGTACCGTGTCGCCGTATTTTTCGCCGAACATGGCGACGGCACCTTTTTGTTTTGCCGCCTCAATCGGCAACACTTCGATCTGCGAATCGCGGTTGTTGCGAATTTCAGCATTCACGAAGTCTTCAACGTTGCGCCGTTGCTCATGCGTCATCGGCGAAAAATGCGCAAAGTCGAATCGCAAGCGGTCGGCGCTGACCAACGAACCTTTTTGGGCGACATGATCGCCGCAGTATTTTTTGAGCGCGAGATGCAGCAGGTGAGTTGCCGAGTGATTGGCGCGGATGCGATCGCGGCGCACGCCGTCGACGGCAAATCGATACGTTGGCGAAGTGCCCGCACGCAACGAAACCGTGCCACGTTTGACCGTGCCAAACAACACATGCATCGAGCCGGCAGGTTTCTTGGTATCGGTGATCTCGATTTCACAGCTGCCATCCACCGCGGTGACCACGCCTGCGTCACCGGTCTGGCCACCGGATTCGGCGTAAAACGATGTCTGATCAAATACCAGCGCAACGGTGGCTCCGACGCTTGCGTGTTCTGCGCGTTCGCCGTCGACGATCACCGCGGTGAGCTTGCCTTCGCCACCAAGCGATTCGTAACCGGTAAACGTCGTTGACAGTTCGTTGGCAAGCGATTTGTAGATGCCCGAGACGGCTTCTTGATCGCTGCCGCCGAATTTGCTCAGTTCTTTGGCTTTGGCCATCGCGTCGTCGAAGGCGCCCTTGTCGATGGTGAAGCCGCGCTCGCCGGCAACGATTTCAGTCAAATCATCGGGAAATCCAAAGGTGTCATAAAGCGTAAACACGGTTTGGCCAGGCAGCTTTTTGGTGCCGGCTTTGTCGAGTTCAGCGAATTCGTGGTCGAGCATCGCCAAGCCGCGATCGAGCGTGGCGCGGAAACGCTTTTCTTCTTCCAGTGCAACTTCGGTGATGATGCTGCTGCGCTCGGCGAGTTCGGGATATTGCCCCGACATTTCTTCGACCACTTTGGCGCAGACGCGATGCATGAACGGCTCGGTGATGCCAAGCAACTTGCCGTGGCGCACTGCGCGGCGGAAGATGCGGCGCAATACGTATTCGCGACCCGTCTTGTCAGGGAACACACCGTCGGCAATCAAGAATGATGCACAGCGTGCGTGGTCCGCGATAACCCGCATCGACGTATCCGACTCGGCGTGATCGCCATACGTTTTTTTGGCGAGTGCAGCTGCGGTTTGCAGCAACGGCACAAACAAGTCCGTTTCATAGTTCGATTTTTTGCCGTTCATCACGGCGGTAACGCGCTCAAGGCCCGCGCCGGTGTCGATCGACGGAGCGGGCAGGGTGAACAATTCGCCGCCCGCCGTCCGCCGTTCGAACTGCATGAAAACCAGGTTCCAAATTTCCAACCAGCCTGGCCAGGTTGCAGGGTCGCTCGTTGGTGGCCGCGGTTTTTCACCAGGTTTGCTATCAACGAAATAATGGATCTCGGTGCATGGCCCCATAGGGCCAGTGTCACCCATCATCCAAAAGTTATCTTTGACGCCGAGTCCGATGATGCGGTCATCCCCAAAGCCCGTGACATTTTTCCAAATGTTGCGAGCTTCGTCGTCTGGCCCAACGCCGAGGCTTTTGTCGCCGCCAAAGACAGTGATGCACAACCGATCTTTGTCGATGCCGTAGACTTCGGTCAACAGTTTCCATGCCCAAGCGACTGCATCTTCTTTGAAGTAATCGCCGAACGAGAAGTTGCCGAGCATTTCAAAGAAGGTGTGATGTCGAGGGGTTTTACCGACTTCGTCCAAGTCGTTGTGCTTGCCACCGGCGCGTACGCATTTTTGCGATGTGGTGGCCCGCTTATAGCCACGCTTTTCAGCACCCGTGAAAACATCTTTGAACTGCACCATGCCTGCGTTTGTGAACAGCAGGGTTGGGTCATTGGCCGGCACCAATGCACTTGAACTCACCACTTCGTGGCGTTGGGCAGCAAAAAATTCGAGAAAAGCTTTACGTACGTCGGCGGCCTTCATTGCCGCCGGAAGCTAGCACATTCATGGGGTTAACCCCAGAGCTCGACGTTGATTACAATGACCTAGTAAACGAAGCCGGCGGTGGCGATGCCACCGAGGTAGGTATCTTTGGCTGCCGTGACATCCACATCCGGGTCCATGTCGCGCATGGTGGTTTTTTCGCCTTGGCCTTTAAACTTGAAGCTAATGCTCGAGAACATAAAGCCGGCATGGACGAAGATTTTGGGTGTTACCCGGTAATCGATACCGGCTTCAGCTTCGATGCCCAAGACCGTCGCTGGCCCGAATTGATCATTGTTCTGAATTTGGCCAGTCTTGCTGATCAGCATGATGTCGCCGCCGACATTGATCGCGATCTTCGCGTTGATCGGATAGACGATGTTGAGCGATGGATCGACGCTGCTGTACGCGACGTTTGGCAGGTCAATTGCCTTGTCGGGCAAGCCGCTACTCGATAGTTCAAACTTCTTGCTACTGTAGCGGACGCCTGCCACGACCATCGGCGCGGTTTCGCTTTTGCCGAAAGAATGGCGGAACACGGCGCCAATCGTAAAGCGTTGCGAGGTGGTCGCAACCTTGGCGGTCTTGTTGGCATTGCCGTCCATGAAGTCTACCGACGACTGCAACTTGAGGACGCGGTCGAAGCCGATCGTGAGGCCGATATCTTTGGTGATGCCATGGCGTTTGTGACCAATCGCCAATGGAAACACCGTTACATCAATGTACGCGGCCGGGGACGCTGGCCCTTTGTATTCGGCAGGGGCTGATTCGGCCGGCAACGATGATGT
>JAKQOD010000594.1 GCA_029565465.1 Deltaproteobacteria bacterium | reverse complement strand
CGGCGACTCGGCCGTATACGACGCGTTGGTGCGGATGGCGCAGGATTTTTCCATGCGCTACATGCTGGTCGACGGCCAAGGGAACTTTGGCTCGATCGACGGCGATCCACCAGCTGCCATGCGTTACACCGAATGTCGCATGGCCAAATTGGCTGGCGAGTTGTTGGCTGATATCGACAAAGAAACCGTCGATTGGCAACCCAACTACGATGACAAAGAAATGGAACCAACGGTCATGCCGGCCAAGGTTCCCAATCTGCTCATCAACGGCGCTTCCGGGATTGCGGTCGGGATGGCAACCAACATTCCGCCGCACAACTTGGGCGAAATCATCGATGCCACGTTGGCGATCATCGCCAATCCGAATGTCACCGACGATGAACTGATTCGCATCGTGCCAGGGCCAGACTTCCCGACTGGCGGCACGATTTTAGGCCGCGTTGGCGCAATTTCCGCACTCAAAACCGGGCGTGGCTCGGTGCAGATGCGCGGCGTTGCCCACATGGAAGAAGTGCGCAAAGACCGCAACGCCATCATCGTGACGGAACTGCCGTACATGATGAACAAAGCGCGCTGGATCGAAACCTGCGCCGACATGGTGCGCGACAAAAAGCTCGAAGGCATCTCGGACATTCGCGACGAGTCGGACCGCACCGGCATCCGCGTGGTGTTTGAACTCAAGCGCGACGCCGCAGACCAAGTGGTGCTGGCCAACCTCTACAAACAAACCCAGCTGCAAACCTCGTTCTCGGTCAACATGTTGGCCATCGTCGAGGGTCGCCCGGTCCTGTTGACCCTCAAAAAAGCGTTGCACGTTTTCATCGAGCACCGCCGCGATGTCGTGACGCGCCGGACCCTCTACGATCTACGCGAAGCCCGTTCGCGCCGCGAAATCGTCGAAGGCTTGGGCCTCGCCGTGATGAACATCGACCGCGTGATCGAAATCATCCGCGGTTCGAAAGACACCGACATCGCCAAAGACCGCTTGATGGCGGAAAAGCTGTTGGGCATGGGCGAGTTTTTGGAACGCGCTGGTCGCCCTAAAGAAGAAGTCGATGGCGCCAACGCGCGCGGCTTTGTGCAGCTCAGTGGCCGCCAAGCACAAGCCATCCTGGACATGCGCTTGGGTCGCTTGACTGGGTTGGAACGCGAAAAACTCGAAGCCGAATACAAAGAACTGTGGGATTTGACCGACTACCTTGAAGGTTTGTTGGCCGACCCTGCCAAGATGATGGCTGCCATCGTCGCCGAGCTCAAGCAAATCCGCGAAGACTTCGCGGACGAGCGCCGCACCAAGATCATCGATGGTGGCGCGGAGATCATGACCGAAGACCTCATCGACGAAGAAGATGTGGTCGTCACCCGCACCCGCTTGGGTTACATCAAACGCACTGGCGCCAAAGAATACTCAGCGCAAGGCCGTGGTGGCCGCGGCGTGCAAGGCGCGGGGTCGTCGGACGGCGACTTCGTGGTCGACATGTTTGCATCGTCGACCCACGATCACTTGTTGATGTTCACCGACAAGGGCCGGGTCTTTTCGAAGAAAGTCTTCGAATTACCAGAAGGCAACCGCACCGCCAAAGGCCGCCCAATGGTGAACGTGCTCGAAATGCAAGAAGGCGAACAAGTGGTGGCGATGTTGCCGCTGCGTGAATTTGCCGACGACAAGTTCGTGTTCTTGGCAACCGAATCGGGCACCGTCAAAAAGACCAGCCTGACGGCTTTTGAAAAAATTCGCTCGACCGGCATCAAAGCCATCACCATTGATGAAGGCGACAAGTTGGTTGGCGCAGCGCTAACCACCAAGAACGACGACGTCTTGTTGACCTCCGCCAAAGGCTTGGCAGTCCGGTTCTCGGACGAAAAAGTTCGGCAAATGGGCCGTGACGCACGCGGCGTGCGTGGCATCAACCTGCGCGAAGGCGACCGGTTGGTTGGCATGTGTACGTTTGCCCGCGACTCGGCAGCGACGCTGGTCACCATGTGCGAACGTGGCTATGGCAAGCGCAGCCCGCTGAGCGATTACCCAACCAAAAACCGCGGTGGCAAAGGCGTCATCGGCATCAAAACCACGACGCGCAACGGCAATTTGACGGCGGTCCGCATCGTGGCGGAAGAGGATCACTTGATCCTGATTTCCGACAAAGGCAAGTTGATCCGCATCCGCGTCAAAGACATCCCAACCTTGAGCCGCGCTACCCAAGGCGTGCGCATCATGCGTTTGGATGATGGTGAAATCGTGGCCGCAATCGAACGCTTGGCTGATCCCGGCGAAGAAACCGGCATCGCTGAAGCCGCGCCAATCGAAGCGATGGACGAAAGCGACACTGTGCCAGTCGAAGCCGAAGGCGACATCATCGAAGAAGAAGACGATGATGACGCTGGCGATGACGAAGCTGGCGACGACAGCGCCGAGTAAGGGCCGCGCGTGGCGGCGCCACTTTGGATCTTGCAAGCCAACCTGCGCGACCGCGCGCTGTTGGCCGAGCTGCAAGCGTGCTTGACGGCAAGCGGCACCGAGTTTTGCTCGGTGCCAGTGCAACCGTTTGTGCCGGAATTGCCAGCCCTGCCCGTGGCCACCGACGGGCGGCCGGTAGTTTGTTACGGCCCAAGTTTCGTGCCGCGGGTAGCGCGCCATGGGGTGTGGCAGCCTGGCAGCTTCTTCGATGAAGCCACGTTTCGCTGGTCAGTGATGCAGCAGCACTGGCGCGACTTGATGTTTGCGGCAGATGGTCGCGCCATGCCGTTAGCCGAAGCCAACGACGTTTTGGCGTCGACTGGCGAGACCTGTTTCGTTCGACCGGATGCTGACAGCAAAAGTTTCGATGGCGGGTTGTTCGACGCCGCAGCGCTGCAGGCGCTATTCGCACCTGCCAACGAAACCGTCGTGGTCGCACAGAATCGCGCAATCGATGCCGAATGGCGTTGTTTCGTGGTCGCCGGTGACATCGTTGCAGCGTCGGAATATCGCCGCAATGGTCAGCCATCGTTTCACCCCGATGCACCATTGCGCGTGATGGAGATAGCGGCGGCCGCCATCGAACGCTGGAATCCGGCACCGGTCTATGCTCTCGATCTCGCGCGTAGTGGCGATACCATTGGCGTGGTTGAAGCCAACTGTTTTAGCGCAGCGCGTTTCTATGCGGCGGACGTTGCAACCATAATCGCCGCGGTTACTGAGTATGTGCGAAGAAGTTAGCCACCGCGTGCGCCAATCCGGCTTCGCTTGGCCGATTGTATTGGGCTGACGTGAACGCAATCGATGGCAAAGTGCGCCAATGCAACGAGCGTATTTGCACCAAACGTTCAACCAGCATCCCACCACCCACGCGGTAGTTACGTTTCCTGAATTCGACGAGGAAACGCGGGCACAGCTCGAAACCTTGCGACGCAATCACGATCCGTTAGCGTGGCGCATCGCTGCCCACATCGAGATTATTGCGCCAACCACACAAAGCCAAGCGCAGCTGCGGCATCTACTCGAACGTGTTGCCGAACATGCGGCCGCGTTCCC
>JAKQOD010000555.1 GCA_029565465.1 Deltaproteobacteria bacterium | reverse complement strand
CAAGCGGGCGCGGTTTTGGGTTGCCGATGGCGGCGATGGCGCATTGCATTGGATGCTGCGTTCGGGCCTCGAAGTGCTGCAAGAAGAAGAATTTGCTGGCTCGTCGTTTTCGATGCCGCTGACGCTGCCAACCAAAGGCGGCACTATCGACTTCGTTGCCAATAATGTCGGCATCGAAGGCAATGCGGAAAGCATTTTGGCGACCCTGCGCGGCGATGTGGAACGCGGCGTGGCTATCGAAGAAATGGAAGTTGATTCGATGGCCATTGATGGCATCGAAATCGGCGCCGACGGTGAAGAAATTCCGTTTCGCACCTACGGCTTTGCGTCGGCAGCAGGTGGCATCGGCCAGCGCTTTTACTCGAAGTACTACGCTGAAAAAGACCCCAATCCACGCACAATTCTCAAAGTGATTGCCAACACCATGGCATCGATGCCAGTGGCGTTGTCGCCGCTGCGCAAGTTGCCGCTTGGGCAGTTGTCGCACTACGCGTCGGATATGTTTGCGCCAACCAAATGCCGCGTAATGCTCGACGGCATGCAGTTGCCCGGCGACGAATTCACTGGCGTGCACATTGCGTCAATGTCGATCAATCTCGGCAACGTGGTGAAGTTCTTTGGCAAAGCCGATGAAGCTGGTTTGATGAACGCCATCGTTGGTACCCCAAGCCCGTGGGCAATTGTCCGCAACTTGCCGCGGATGGCGCGTGGCAGCGAAATGGTTGGCCGCGATATCCTCGATCGGCCGTGTCGCGAAATGACGTTGGAAGCCACCGGTGATGAGCTGATGGCGCCGATCATCGATGGTGAGTACTATCGCAATGTGAAGCGCATCTCGTTCCATGTTGGACCTCGCGTACGGATTCCTAAAGTTGTAGCGAAGTAATCGCTGCCTTGACGTGGAAGGCCCGATCCATCGCGGCCACGTTGGGCGCTCCGCTTCCAGTCCTCACGGCGAATGGCGGTGCTTCCATGTGCAAGGCCCGATCCATCGCGGCCACGTTGGGCGCTCCGCTTCCAGTCCTCACGTTGAATGGCGGTGCTTCCATGGCAAAAACCGCGCCTTTCAAAGCGCGGTGCCGGTGTGTGGATTCCTACAAGTGCGACAACATCTCTCATGTTGTGCAATTTATGTACATAAGCGACGGCTTATGCGCGGCGACGGCGGCGGGCGGCTAGCATGATGGCGCCAAAGGCAACCATGAACCAAGCGCTTGATGGCGCAGTGGTGGCGCAACCGCCACCGCTGCCGCCAGTGTTGCCAGTGCCGCCATTGTCACAGTCCGAGTCGGTATCCATGTTGCAGCCTTCGCCGCAGCAGCCGTCGTCGTCTTTGCACGCGCTGATCACGATGGTTTCTTCGCAGATTGCGTTGCAGGTTGCTGCCGAACCAACCAGCTTCACTGTCGAGCAGGTGTCAGTTGGCGCGGCGCACGAGGTTGGGCAATTGCCGTCGCAGATTTCGCCTGCATCCAAGGTGCCGTTGTTGCAGACCGCCGTCACGTTGCCAGCGGTGTACGCGATGGCAACGTTGGTGAAACCACCATTGCTGCCACCGGTCGTCATCGACGATGTGCCGTTTTTGTTAAAGGTAAACGAGCCTTGATTGTTCTGGGTAGCCGTAACCGAATCGCCATCAGCAAGTTCCATGCGAATGGTGTACATGCCATCCGGCACCACTGTGCCTGCTTTGTTCTTCAGGTCCCACGTCATCGTGAGCGGGGTTGCGTGCGACCCGCGGGTTGCGCCGCTAACCGCGTCGGCGTCGGTGGTGCCGGCTTTGGCTCGCCAACCGACGAGGTGCGAAATTCGACGACTGCCCCAGCGCTGAATCGTTTTTTGAAATTTACCGTCGGCACTTTCGACCCAGATAGCAACCACGTTTTTAGGTGCGTAACGCGCGCCTTTCGGCGTGGTCGTAACCGTAACTTTAAGGCTATCGGCCGACGCATCGGTTGCGCCGACGAACGGTGCGACACATGCGAGCAGCGCCACAATGAGAAACGACTTCAGTTGACGAGAGTTCATGTGGACGCTGACTAAGCAATCTACGTGCCACTCAAATGTTACGAATTGTTGCAAGACAAACGGCGGCTGCGCGGTTGCGCGGCTGTGCCGTCCTTTACCAATGCGCAATAAATTGCCACCTGCCCACAGCAGTTAGCAGCTAGCGGCACTCGACCGTCGCTGGGCCACCGCCATTGCTGATGCACTTGGACCCTTTGCTGCATTTCGCTGCCGCACAGGCCTCGGCTTCGGTTTTAAAACACTTGCGGCCGAAAACGTAGAAGCATTCTTTGCGATCGCCTTGATAGCGCCATCCGCCCCAGTTTTTGCCTTTGGGTGGCAGCTCGCCGTTTTCTTCCGCTTCTTTGCGCGCGCGTGCAGCCGCAGTTTGCGGCTCTTTCGGGTCGATTTCAGGGCCGCTACATGCGGTCGTTGACAGCCCTAGCGCCAACCCAAACGACAGCAAACTTGCAACGATCAACCGGCGAGCGCTCATCATGGACTCCATTGGTGCGGTAATCATGCCATAGTTGGCGGGTGGCGTCTGACGACGATGATGCGCAATTGTTGGCCCGGTTGGCAAAACTGGAGGCCGAAGTTAAAGCTGACACCGCGCGCGACCAAGCACGCAAAGAACAAGCGCTAGCGGCTGCGCGTGCCAAACGCCAAGCTCAACTCAATGAACAGCAGGCGCTGCGCAATCGACAAGCGGAACTGGTGGGGAAAAACACAGCGTTGACCAAGCGCCTGCCCGCAGACGACGATGATGCCGATGACGACCACAATGACGCCGCTGGCGATCGCGGCATGGGAGGCTTGCTCAAGCTCGCCGGGCGCGCCGCCGATGCACGCGATGAACTCGCGGCACCACGCAAGGCTGGTGAAAAATCGTGGGTCAAATCTGGCTTGTTGTCGACGGCGCTCGGACCGTTTGGGTGGTTGTACGCGGGCGCGTGGTGGGAAGCGATTCCAGCCGCTGCTGGCTGGCTGGCGCTGGCCATGATCTTGAAGATTTTGCCTTGGATTCTGGTGATGCCTGTTTTGATGGTCGCGCTGCCAGCGTCTGGCATCGTTGGCGCCCTGTATGCCGTTCGCTACAATCGTAAAGGTTCACGCCAACGTATGTTTACGCCAACGCCTGAACCTAAAACCAAGCGTGCGCTCAAGCGCCCGCCACGCGAACGTTCGTGATGGTGCAACGCCTCACTTGTTTACAAGCAAGCTTTCACCGCGAGCCCAACGGTGCGCAACGCGTCCGCGTGCCTGGCCATACCACTGCCTGGATCGACGTCCATTGCGCGATCGACGATCATCCGTTGCTTGGCGCGGCGCATCGCATCGTTGCAAGCACTGGCGCGGAAACGTATATGGCCGCGATTGATTGGAGCGCGCCGTCGACGATTCCGGCGATCATTGAGCCGCACCGCTTGCCTACGATGTGCGGCGGTTTGTTGCTCAATACAATCGCGGAACTTGCACAACGCGCTGGGGTTGCAGCGTTGCGCTATCGTGGCGCGTATCCAACCGCCGCGTTGTTTGCATCGCTGCAACCTTGTTTTGCATGCGAGGCCACCGAAGCTGAGTTTACTGCGGGCGGTTGGCAAACCGCGTTGCAAGGCGTCGCGGTCGAAGTGCCGATCGATTTTGTGCCAGCGCCGTTTGTTCGGTTGCAACAAACCTTACGCGTTGCGACCCAAGGTGGGCCGAGGCAGGCCTTACAATGCGCGTTTATCGACGGGCTTAGTTTTGCGCCCAACCAAACGCCGCGGCGCTTGGTGGCGAACGACACCGGTTATGCTGCGCAACTGTGTTTCGGCGACGCCGTGTGGACAACCGTTGCGACATTTGCCGTTGACGGCGCGCTGCTGTCGGGCCCTTTGCCGCTGCCGCCACTGGACAGCACGCTTGCTCAACAAGTGCTTGGCCGCGAATTGCCGCCACCGTTGCGGGCTGCGCTTGCGGAGCTGTTGGCTGACGACGCGCCCGACGGCCTGGCGCCGTTGTACGCCAACATCGCAAGTGCGACGCCGATCGTGTGGCGCGACGTCGGCATGCACGCAGCGCTGTTGGGCGATACGCTCGACGGCAAGCCGTGCATCGAATTGCATGCAGCGCTGTGGGTAACGCTGGCGCCGCACGGTGCCGCTGCATTGGTACAGGCAATGGCGACGGCTATCGCACCT
>JAKQOD010000553.1 GCA_029565465.1 Deltaproteobacteria bacterium | reverse complement strand
ACTTCGACGGCGTAGCGTGGGCCATGGCCGTGTTCGTCGACTGGCAGCGTGGGTAAGTCGCGCAAAAAGCGAAATAACTGCTCGGCAAATTTGCGCGGTGAGCCGCCCAGCTGTTCCATCGGCTGAGCTGCAAATTGAAACAACAGGGTGCCGCCTTTGGCACCGAGCCCATCAATGAATGGTGCAACCACCATGTCGCGTGCATAGCCAGCGTCGAGAAAATGCGGCGACGCTTGGCCACGCAGTTCGCCGTAGCGCGGATGGGTTGGAAACATGGCTAGCGTGCAAGCTTCATGGGCTTTGACCAGAAAGCGAAAATCCGGCGGCACGGCCTGCGCGTACTCTGCAAGCACGGCCGCCGCGACCGGCGCATAATGGGTGCGATCAACGCCAACGGTGCGGTGCAGTGGATTGGCCGCGTATGCAGGCAAGCCTTTTTTGGCGAGCATTTGTTCGCTGTAGAGCGGACCCTTGGGCGCATCGTTGTCGCCCCAGACACTGCCGCGCCAACCTGGAAACGACCACGACGACGTACCGAAGCGCCATGTAGGTGGCAGCTGGGAAGCAATGGTCCGGGTTTCGGACGAGACGCTTGCGGGGATGACCGCGCCGCGTGCGCCAGCTGGTGCACCGTCAAGCAGCGCGTCGCCAAAAAGACCGAGCTGCGTCATGCGCGACGAGCGGTCCTTCGCCAAGCCTCGGTCATCCGTTGAAGCTAGGGTAAGCGGCGTAGAAAATCAACCGCGGCGTCGAACCGTAGGCACTTCGCGGTTGACGTGGTAGCCTGGTGCAATGAAGTTGTACACGATCCAACGAGGCGCAGTTTGCCTTGGGTTGGTGTGTGCCAGCGCTGGTTGTGAACTTGTGTTTGGCGATGGTACCGATGCTGGCACCAGTGGTGTCGATGCGCTCAGCACTGACCGGCCTGACGCTGCGCTGTGTGCGAACCCGCAGACAATTACGGCGGCATTGAATCAAGATACGTATCTTAGCGACACGCTCAACATGAAC
Organism: Deltaproteobacteria bacterium; assembly: GCA_029565465.1. Lineage (GTDB taxonomy): Bacteria > Myxococcota_A > Polyangia > Haliangiales > Haliangiaceae > JABFXX01. Next base: position 4,134 of record JAKQOD010000553.1, on the reverse strand, counting down.
TTTGACCGGCAGCCGATGCACGTCAATGGCGCAAGCACCGTGGCGCTGCTTGAATTCAAGTTGAACATCGCATCCGGTGTGTTGGCGAAAAAACCAACGTTTCAGAGTGTTGAACTGACCGTACCAGTGGTGCCGGCAACGGTGTGCTCGGAGCCTGCGAGTTGTAACGATGTATGTGAGCAAAGCAAAGGCACGGTCCAGCTCGACTTGTTGAACGACAGCGATTGGGACGAAAAAGAAGCAACCTGGGCGTTGCGTTACGCCGGGGTGCGTTGGTCCTCTCCCGGTGCTGCGCGCGCCCCTGACAATCTCGGCACGCTGGCAACCGCCCAGTCAGTGATCAGCAGTGGCCTCATCACGTTTGCGGTCGATCCTAGCCAGAGCGCCAAGATTTGGTCTGCGGTGTCGGGCGACAACGAATTGTCGCTGCGTATCAGCGCGGATGCTGGGACGTTTTTTGCTTTCGCCGATAAGGATGAGCAGGTTTGCGGCAAACCCGTAACTGCACCAAATCTTAAGCTCACCTATTGTCCGTGAGCCGCACCGATGCGTTGGTGGATGATCACGCTGCTTGCCGTCGCTGCCCTGGTTGGCGTAGCGCTGTTCTTGCGTTGGTATTGGGCGCACGCACGCATTGAGCATTTTGCGCCGGCGGCGATCACTGGGGCACCGCCGATTGACCTGCCGGTTGTGCTGGTCCACGGTTTTTGGGGCTTTGATCGCATTGGCCCGCGCCGAACTGCAATTCGTTATTTCCGTCGAGCGGCAACCCATTTGGCCGAACTCGGGGTGTCGGTTTACACCGTGCGCTTACCCACGGGCCATAGCGTCAAAACCCGAGCGCAGAAATTGGCCGAGATGATTGAGCGTACGATCACGGGGCCTGTGGTCGTGATCGGTCACAGCCTCGGCGGCCTCGACGCGCGTTATGTTGCAGCGCGCACAGCCGTCGGCAAGCAAATCGTCGCTGTGGTTACCGTTGGCACTCCGCATTTAGGCACGCCGCTGGCGGATATCTTCGACGGCGGCGTGCTGCGGTGGCCGTATCGGTTGTTGCGTTTTTTGCGGTTTCCCGTCGGTGCGCTGACCTGGCTTTCGACCAAAGGTGCGCTGCGCTTCAACGAAGCGATCAAAAACGTGCCGAGCGTGTACTACGGTTGTGTGATTTGCGGCAAACGCGATCCGCTGGCGCCGATGTCGCGCCTCTTACGGCCGGCGCATTGGTATTTGGCTCGCTCGGGCCCCAACGATGGCGTGGTGCCGCTTGAGTCACAGCGCTGGGGCGAAGAAATCGCCGATTTGGAAGTCGATCACTTGGCGCAAATCGGCTGGGGCCGAGGGCCACAAGGCTTCGAAGCGCATGCGCTGTATGCGCAAATCGTCGACACCGTGGCCAAGCGACTTGCGTCGCGTGCTGCAGCAGCGGTTACGACCGTCGACGTGGGCCCGCCGGCCGAGCCCGTGGCGTCGTAGGCGCATCGGATGCTTCGTGACGACGAGGCGGTGCCGGCTCGCGCCGTGGCGGTGGCGTCGGTCCGGTAGGACCAGTGGTAGGATTGGCGCCTGTTGTCACCGCGGTGTCGCGGCGGCGCAACACGATGGCGTGTTCAGCTTTCGGCCGCTCACCGAAGGCTTTGCGTTCACCTGCGCCAAGCATCGGGCGCTCTTGCGATGCCCAAGCTTCGATGTAAAACGCATCGGACAGCGCGCCGCGCACGTCGTCGAGCGCGTAGGTGGCACGACCACCAGCGAAGGAATCGCCGATGACGATCGCAGCGCGTGCGCCTGGCGCCAGCGCCAAGGCAAAACTGTCGAGGGTTTCGGCCAACGCCGTTCGCCACTTACGTTCACCGGTGGTGCCGGTGGCAAAGGAGCGGCGTGAACCGATTTCGCCGTCGTCGAATTCACGATGGCGCAAGCCAAGAAAGTCGAAGCGCAAACGTTGGTGTTCGGCGTAATCATACGTGCCAGCGTACGGCGGCGAGGTCACGATGCCACCAGTGCGCCCGGCTGGAATGAACTCGGTGAGGCGGCGTGCGTCGGCGAGATGCACATCGGGCGGCCCACCTGCACCACGCACGGTAGCGCGGCCAAACGCTTTGTATAAATCGTCGAGGCCAGCCGAAAGCATTTCGACGCGTTCGCTGAACAAGCGCGCGCATTGACCGCGCCCAATGTTGCGTGCGACCCACTCAGGGTTGGTGTCAGAGGTGCGCGACGAAACTTTGTACAAAATCGACGACAGCGGCACCATCAAAACGTCGGCGAGTTCCGGGTCTTTTTGCCGAACTTCGTCGATGCGCATGGCCAGGTCTTCAAGTTCGCGGCGCACATGCGGCGCAAACCATTTGCCGATGCGGCGATCGCGAGCGTTAGGGTCAAAGCCTGCAGGCGCGCGCTTCGTCGTCGCAGCGCCACCGGAGCGGCGGGCTTCTTTGCCTGCCATCAGGGCTTCGCCACCGATGCTGCGGCCAGCAAGGCGCAAGCGGGCGCGCGATTTGCTTGGCACGATCCAGGTTTTGGCGCGGGCGAGCAGGACAGCCAACGGGTTCAAATCGATGCCCATCGTACGTAGGCCCGCAGCGCGTGCTTCGACCAGCGTGGTGCCCGAGCCGCAGAACGGATCAACCAGCACGCTGTCGCGCGGCATGGCATCAGCAACGATTTCGACCAACACGCGCACCGTTGCGGGGTGCATGCGCGCCGGGTAGCTGTGCACTGGATGGGTCAAGCTATCGGCGACAACGTCGTCCAGCGCTGCAGCGCGCAGCGCGGTAACTAGGCCTTCGGCGACGCGGCGGTCGCCATCGGCGTCAATGCGCCCCGGCGCACGTGGCATCGAAAGGGCACGACGTTGTTTGCCAGCCGGAGCTGGGCGCGGGCCGCGCGACGACGGCGACGAAGGACGATTCGACATACCCGCGAACCTTACAGGGATGAGCGCCAAAGTGTTAGCGGCGGCGCCAGTTTGCGTGGCGTGCTAGGCTATCGCGGTGCGAACGACCCTTGCGCTTATCCTACTTGCAACCACGGCAGCCGCTTGTGGATCGAAAGAAGTAACGACCGAAGGCGACTTTTTTGCCGGCGGCGGCTCTGACAAAAGCAATTTCTCGGCTGGGCTGAGCGCGGATATGGCCAAGACGAATCGTGAGCAAGGTTCTGGCAGCAATGGCGCTGTGGCAGCGAAACCCGGCGGCAAGCCGGATGAAAACGTTGGAAGCGCCAGCCCGCCACCGCCGGTTGCAGGTAGCGGTAGCAGTGCCGCCCCGCCGCCGGTCGTAGGTAGCGCCGCCCCGCCGCCGGCTGCAGGCAGCGCTGCACCGCCGCCAGCTGCAGGCAGTGCGACAGTTGCCCAAACGCCAACCGAGAATTTGCTCGAGACCACCGGCGTCATCGCGCCATCGCCAGGCAAAACCGCCGTCGCACCGCCGGCCGACCTCGCTGCTATCAAGTTTACCTTGGCACCCGGCTGGGCGCGCGACCTCGGCGAAGCCGGCACGGTCTCGGTGTTCCTCGGCCTCGCTGCCAAAGGCCTCGGCACCGACGCCGAATATGTCTTTCACTACAGCATCGAAAAATCCGGCGCGCCCAAAGATCGCGAAGCCTACAAAACCTGGCTTGCAGCAGAAAAGATCATGACCGTCACTCGCGATCGGCAACGCGGCGCGGCTTGGTTCCTCGAAGGCAAATCGCCCGACGGCGCCCCCATGTTTCGGTACCAAGTCCGCTACGGTGGCAAGTTTCTCATCTGCGGCGGCTCCGCCTACAAAGACGGCAGCAAATTCCGCGACGCCGTCATGATCCAGATCGAAAAGATCTGCGAGTCGATGACGCTGTAGTGGGTGTGTGATCGAAGACTGTCGCAGTCTGCTGCGCGTGATTCTCACCTGCGACGGTTTGTCGTCGGAAATTCCAGTGGGGCTGTAAAATTCCACAATAGAAGAATCGCGATCGGAATTGTTCGCATGCGTTGCATCCCATTCGCCGGAATGTTGCCATGAAGTGCTGATGCGTATTGCGCGATCAACATGACCTCATGTAGTGGTTGACGTGTGGGTGGCATCGTGAAAAAAGTTTTCGGCTCGGCTCGGCTCGGCTCGGCTCGGCTCGGCTCGGCTCGGCTCGGCTCGGCTC
>JAKQOD010000541.1 GCA_029565465.1 Deltaproteobacteria bacterium | reverse complement strand
GGGCGAGCACCATTGAAGTCTCGCGAGCGAGTGACTTTGCTGATGCTGACTACGCTGCCCTGCAAACCGTGCGTGCCGACATCGACCCTGGGGCTGGGCGTTTTCATTGGGTTGCAATCGATTCCAGCAGCACTTGACTGGCCGTAGCGTGTTACGCTCGCACCATGCAAAAACAAGTTTCGGTAGGACGTTGGATTGTTGTGGCTGCGCTTGCAGCGCTTGCTTTCGCCAGTGGTTGTTCACGCGATCTAACGCCGTCTGCAGCTGCGCAGTCGAATGTAGCGGCTGTTGCGCCGGCCGCGCCTGCGCCGGTTGACCCAAGCATCTATCGTGCACTGGCTCCGCACAGCGATGGCAGCTGCGAAGCCGTTGCCGCGGCAGCGTGCGGCAGCGATTCCGACTGCGCAGGTTACGGCAAATGCTCGAACGGCAAATGCGGCGCGTGCGGCAGCGACTCCGATTGCAAAGGTAACGGCAAATGCTCCAGCGGCATGTGCGGCGCTTGTGGCAGCGACTCCGATTGCTCGTCGGGCAAATGTTCCGGTGGCAAGTGTGGCTCGTGCGGTAGCGACTCCGATTGCAAAGGCAACGGCAAATGCTCGTCGGGCAAATGCGGCTCGTGCGGCAGCGACTCCGATTGTTCGATCGGCAAATGCTCGTCGGGCAAGTGTGGCTCGTGCGGCAGCGACTCCGACTGCAAAGGCGGCCGTTGCTCCGGTGGCCGCTGCGGCAACGCACGCTAAGTTTCGTATCGTGGCGCAACGTGCGCTACGGCGCGATAGCTTGCTTCACACCTGCACGTTCGAAGTACCAGTTGCCGAGGGTTTCGCGAAAGCTGGTGCCGGCAAGCGTGCGGGTAGCAAACTCATCTTTAAAGATGATCCCGTGATCACCAACGGCGGGTGCAAATACGCCCGATAAAACGCCTAACGCCGCGCGCAGATTAGCGGCGAACATGGTGCGATACGCAGATGCTTGAGCTGCCGTTGCGCCAATCACCAACTGTTTGAGTTGCACTGGGTCTTTGAGATCTTGATGCACAAAGAGTGGCACCGACAAGGTAGGGAACAGCAATGCACCGATGCCACACTTGCCTGCCGCACCACCTGCTGCCGCTGCGCAAGATTCGTCGGGCGTCGCCTTCCAGTAGGTAAACGCCAGATCGAATGCATCAGCAGTCGAAATGCCGTTTTCGCCCTCCGGCGCAAACGCCTTGATGTCAGCAATCCAGCCGGCATCCACCACGGCCCGCACCCGTTTGCCTGGCAAAGCAGCGGCGATCGCATCAATATTGCCCAACACGCCGAGCCCGCCTGCCGAACTGCCGGCGATCACGATGTCGTCGGCACTGCTGAGGACCGGCGCTCCAGTAACACCCTCGGTGTTGAGGTCTTCCATCACCGCCTTCACAATATCGTGACCACGGAACGCCAGGTTGTCGGTTGCAGCCGAAGCCGGCTGCGTTCCCATCCAGTAGTCCGAGCTGCAATAATTAACAAACACCGTATTCGCTGAAAAAAAGTCGGGATTCAGCGCTGCGTCATTCGACAACATGCCAGCAAACTTGCTGGTTGAGTCAGCGCCGACAGAGGACTTAAATTTGGTTGGCCGCAGGCGGCATTCTTCGATCGTCGAACAAGAACCACCTCCTTCAAACGCCACCAACCAGCGCCTAGCGCCACACCCAGCGCCGCGTCGAACGTAATAAATGGCAGGCGACCCGTCGTTGCAGATCGCATTGCGCGCGGCGGCATTCACAACGGTGTGTTTTTCGTACGTGTCACTCACCGTCACTGACGCCGGATCGATGCAACCAACCGTGCTTGGCGTTGCATCAACTGCACTGCCTGGCGCATCGGGCGAGTCAGCTTTGCCACCACCGCCACAGCCGACGGTCGAGCCAATTGCCAAGCCAAACCAACACAGCAGGTTGCGCATGTCTCTCATGGTTCCATTCGACCCAACGCAGCACAATTGGTTAAACGCCCATTTGACGATTTTCAGATGCCACTCGCAGCAATAGTTGCAACTAGTTAGCGCTTACGCCAGCTGCGCTTTAACGCGCGCCACCAGTTCGCTGCGCGGCACGCTAGTTTCGTTGTCGTGTTGATACCCGCTGGCCGCAGCTCGGTTGCCATCGCAGCGTACTCGCCAGCAAGGCCGGCTTCGACATTGAGCACCAACTCGTGCGCAATCGAAGCTTCGTCGGCTTTGCTCCAGCGGCATGTGCGGCGCTTGTGGCAGCGACGCTGATTGCAAAGGTGGCCGTTGCTCGAGGGGCCGCTGCGGCAACGCACGCTAGTCCTGCAACTTTGCAGGATGCAGCTACAACGTCGCCAGCGTACTGTCGATGACGTGAGCAATCCGGTCGTGACGCTTGCACGCGTTGGGCGGCAACGCGTCACGCTCGCGCAGCAATTGTTTGGCAAGCGGTTTTTCGTTGGCGACGACCGCCAGGGTTGCCCGTAACAAGCGCAGCTCGGCTACCACTTGTGCAGCGCGATCGATATGCACCGGAAGATAGCCCTTTTGTGCAGCGACGGCTGGCGTCCAAGTGCTTACCTTGGCCCACGTTGCAGCTGCCTCTTTGAGCTGTTTGTCGACTGTTTTGCAGGCTTTGGTCAGCAGCGCCGCTGCGGACTTTGTGCGCAGTTTTGCGGCTGCACAAGCAGCACCGACGAAACATTCGTTCATGCCGACGGGACCGCGCACTTCGCTGGAACTCCCTGCTTCGTAACAGCGCAGTGCTGCTTCGAGGTTGGGTTGCTGCCACGCTAACGTGCCGAGTTCACTCCAGACCATGGCTGTGCCCATGGAGCCGTAGGTAATGACATCATCCCAACGCTGCAGCTTCGCACAGCGTTCAGCGAGGGCGCGCGCCCAGGCATGGCGTTCATGTGGGCGCTCATTGGCGATCGCGTTTTGGACTTCTGGCCGAAGCAGAATTGCCACACCGGCGGCGTCAGGCAGGCCTCGCGTAAACTCAACCAGTTTTTCCAACGCGCGTTGCGGTTGCGCAGCTTTCGTTAGCGCGTTGATGAGCGTGCGCTCTTTGGCCGACTCGGCCGCCGGTGTTGTTTGCTCGGGACCGCCGAACAGTTCACCGGCAGCGATGGCCTTGAGTGCAACGTGCACGATCGCGCTTAGCGGCCCGTATTCGGTAGGTTTGCAAGTCTCGTGATCCCAATCAAACACAACACCTTGCTCGTTGGCGACCAGGAAGTTGCCGCCGCCATCGGTGGCAAAAGGTACTAGGTCGCGCGGAAACTGCGCTTGTTTGCGTAATTGCTGCGTCGCAGCAGCAGCTTCTTGCACCGATAGCATTGATTCCCACGCAGCATCGACATCGGGCTCGATTTGCCATAGCGCTTCACCTGCCGGGCCGCCGTCGAGCCACGCCCACAATGCGCGCAACCGTGGTCCAACAGTTGCAACTTTCTCCAGCACCGCGAAGCTGGTCGCACCGCGTATCGCGCGATGCCGAGTTGGTGCATATGTCTTCAACTTTCCGTCGAGCTTAACCAATAGCTTTGCCATGGCGGCATCCGCTTCGGTCGACGGCGCGGCTTTCGTCGCTTTCGTCGTTTTGGCATTCGGTGCTGCAGCCAGCTTCGCCTTCTTCATTCCTAGAATTTCCCATGCCCGGCAACGAGCCGCAAGCCGTTGCAAAGCATCGCTCGTCAAAGCCGCATGGCGTCACGCGAACATGCGGCAGCTACACGCCCAGCAGCGCTTTGACTCGCGCCACCAGCTCGCTGCGCGGCACGCTAGTTTCGTTGTCGGCGGTACCGACGGCAACTTTGAGATTTTTCACCTTCACGACGCCTTCGGCTTGTTCACGACCGCCAACCAAAATCGCCAGTGGCACTTTGGCTCGGTCGGCGTACTTCATTTGTTTGCCGAGCTTGTCGTCGCCACCATAGACTTCGGTGTTGATGCCCGCTGCGCGCAGCTCGGTTGCCATCGCAGCGTACTCGCCAGCAAGGCCAGCTTCGACATTGAGCACCAACACGTGCGCAATCGAAGCCTCGTCGGCTTTGATGACGCCCATCTCCAGCAATTGCGAGAACAGCCGGGTTGCGCCGATCGAAATACCAACGCCTGGCAATTTGGACTTGGTGTAGTGGCCCGCCAGATTTTCGTAGCGTCCACCCGAGCAAATGCTGCCGAGCTTCGGATGCTCGTCGAGAAACGTTTCGTACACAGTGCCGGTGTAATAATCGAGGCCACGCACAATCGAAAGATTCAAGCGCAGCGCAGCCGCTGGCACACCAAGCGCCAACGTGCCTTCGTAGACGCGGCGCAACTCGGCGAGGCCTTCGTCGAACACCGGATTACGGCCTTCAAATGCATCAAGCGCAGCCAAGGTGCCCATCGAATCGCCGACGTGGGCCGTCATAATATTGATCAATTTCTCCGCGACGTCAGCGGCAAGGCCGACGCCTTCGCCACATAAGCGTGCTTGCACTTCGGCCCGATCCATTTTGCCTAATCGATCAACTTCGTGCAGCACCGCGGCTTGAGCATCGGAACCGATAATGCCGAAACCGTCGAGCAAACCACGCAGCAGCTTGCGGTTGTTGAGATAGATCGTAAATGCGCCAAAGCCGAGTTCGCGAAAAATTCCGTAGATCACCGCCGGCAACTCGACATCGTACGCCAGTGGCAAGGTGTCTTTGCCAATGACATCGATATCGCATTGATAGAACTCGCGGTAGCGGCCCTTTTGGTTGCGCTCGCCTCGGTAGACCCGCTGAATCTGATACCGACGGAACGGAAAATTGAGCTGATTTTCCCGTTGCGCAACATAACGCGCCAACGGCACCGTGAGGTCAAACCGCATCGCCATGTCAGGCGCATCACCTTGCTTGAGCGCGCCGGTTGATTGCACGAAGTACACTTGTTTCTCAGTTTCGCCGCCGGATTTGGTCAACAGCACGTCGGTCATTTCAAACACCGGCGTTTCAACCGGCAGGTAACCAAAGCGTTCGAAGCCGCGCCGCACGGTGTCGAGCATGCGTTGAAACGCGATTTGTTGTTGCGGTAGAAGTTCCATCACGCCCGGAGGCGTGCGCGGTGCAATAGCCATGGCGGTTTCTACCACAACCGCGTGCGCTTGCCTTCATTCGGTAATATCGAGCTGCAACTCAAAAGAAACCGGCGCATTTTGCACCGGCAACCTTGGCAGTTGCACCACGCGATCGTGAAACTGCTTGAGCAACGCCGACGGCGCTTCACCGTCGATTGCAACCTTCAACTCCACACTAGTTGGGCTGCACGTAAACGCCAGCAACAGCGAAAACGTACTTGCAACCGTGGCAAACGTTTGGTCGGCTTCGCGCTTGACGCTTTTCACGTAAGCATCCATGCCAGCCACCGTGGTTTGCGCGGTGAATTGCAACTCCGAGGACAGCAGTTTTAGGTGTTCGATGCGCACCTTGGGCACGGTTGCCGCAGCAACGGCGCCACTACCACCCACGCCCTCGCTATTGGTGTCCGAAACGGCGCGCTTGCCGCACCCAGCGGCCACCATGGCAACCATGAGCCCGCACAAGCTTCGCCGTAATCGCATCGGCGTTACCATACGGCAAATCGGCGCGCTACGCACCATGACGAGTGCTCCAGAATTAACGTGGATGCAACGTGCAAAGCGCGTTGTAACTCAGGCATACTCGTCGGCGCATGGACGCGAGCGAACGAGTAAATCTACCTGCTTGGCATGGCGAAGCCGGCCACTACGAGATTTGGTTCGTTGTCGTCTTTGACACTGAACGCGATCGCGCATCGTGGGTGCGCTACACCACGTTTTCGCCAAGCGAAGGCGGTGCGCCCCAATGCACTGTGTGGGCCGCCGATTTTGACGCAACCCGCACGCCGCCAACCATCTGGGCAAAAGCCAATCATCCAATCAGCGACTATCACGCCACCACCGATCATTTCTCGGTGACCATTGGCGATGCCACGATTCGGCAAGGCCATTGCTCGGGCAACGTAGCTACCAGTCATTCGAATATCGCTTGGCAGTTCGACTACAAAATGGGCAGCGTGCCGGTGCGCCGCACCCCAGCGGTGCTGGAACAAGTGCGCCTCGCCACCGAAGCCGTGCATGCCTGCAGCGATGCACCGTGCATCGGCTTCATCGAAGTTAACGGCACTCGCTACGATGTTACTCATGGCACCGCGGTGCAAATGCACTTGCATGGCACGCGTCGACTCGACGATTTGTCGTGGGTGTGGGCGCCTTCGTTAATCGATCGCCCCGAGGCCCCGACCGCCACCGTCGAAGTGGTATCGGCACGCAGCAAAAACGGCTTTAGCTTGCGGCCTTTTGCGTCGCCGCGCATGACATCGTTGTTTTTCCGACATCAAGACGAAGTCGACGACTTAACCCAGTTTCCTGACGCCATGCGGCCAACCGTGACACATGCCGGGCCTGGCATCCTCGATGTCGCCCACACCAGCGTGCGGCGCGCGATTCGGGTGCGCAGTTATGCACCGCTTGAAACATTTGCAGCCTGGGCGTACCGCAACCCATCGGGCAATGATTTATATGTCGCACAAAGCGACATTGCGTCGTGCGTCGTCGAGAGTTTTGAGCGGCGGCACCCGTTTGCGCCATGGCATCCCAAAGCCATCGTCAGCACCAAGCACCGCAGCGCATTGGAACTCCATGGCGTTAATCCCATCGAAGGCCTCAGCTATGTAGGCTGGAATGATTCCGAAGTGCCAGCGCTACCGGAACTCGTACGGCGCGAAACTCCGATGGCGCCCAACGGTACGATGCAGCCACTGCCGCCGGCCACCACGGTAATCGGTGCGGGCACCACGTTCCGCGAGACGGCCACCGACGCTGGCATCTACATGTTTCACAAAGGCCCAGACGCGCTGCAACAACCGCTAAGCGGCAACCATGCAAACGAGCAACGCGTCATTGTGCCAACCCAAGCAGCGTTGCGCGCGGCGCTCACGGCATGTGAACCAGAACTCGCCAGCGTACTGGCTGAACGTTATCCGTATCTGCCGCTGTTGCTCGATTACGAAGTCGAACTCGTCATGATCGCACTTGCGCCAATGACAACAGCCGAGCTGCGCGCTGGCAAAGCCCCGGCCGTAGGCTGGGCGTTAGGCAACGATTTGTCGTCGCGCGCCTGCCAGTTTCTCGGCGAAGGCCAAGCCAACCGCATGCAATTTTGGTCCACTGCTAAAAGCTTTCCCGGCTTTTTGCCAATGAGCCGGCAGATGTGGGTACCGGCCGAGCCTGTCGACATGGTGCCACCGGTACGCCTGCGCACGTGGGTCAACGGTGACATTCGGCAAGACACCGAAGCTTCGCAAATGTTGGTGACGCCAAGCCAAATACTAACGGCGGCAACCGAGTTGCTCGGCCGCGACATCGCGCCAGGCGATTACATTTTGTGCGGTACCCCAGCCGGCCTTGCCCTCAAAGTCCCACAATGGCGGCGGCGCTTGGCTGGTTTAGGCAACGACCGGTTTGGCAAGCTTGATGCGGCAATCAAAATGTACGTCGATGGCGCCGGCTTTTTGCGGCCTGGTGACGTTGTGGAGATCGACGCTGGTTTTGTTGGCAACGATCGTATTCGCATCGAAATTCCGAGTGATGAAAACGCGCCGTAACGCACATGTACGTGGTGCTTGAGGCGGTCACCAAACCTTCCACCACACGTCCCCCTGGCGCCTCGCGCTATGCAATAGCTTTCCCGCCTAAGGTTCCTATTCCCGCCGGTGGCAAACTGCAGTACAACTATCCGTGGAGGACTCATGTCACTAGGAATTCGCCCTATTGCTGCAGCCGTTGCGCTGGGCTCGTCGCTATTACTGGCCACTGCGTGTGGCAACGATTCGCCTGCAAGCACTACTGATGCACCGCCAACTGCGGTCGATGCCCCGCCTGGCTCTACCTTCAAAGTGACCTGGGGTCCCCTCAGCGTTCCGGCCGGCCTCGAAGACACTCGCTGCGTGACAGTAAATGTCAAAAACGCCGAGGCGATCAAAGTCCACACCATTACGAACAAGCTGACCAATGGCTCACATCACTTGATCGTTTACCGCGACAACGGTGCAACCGCTGAAAACCTGACGCCTACCCCATGTCAGCCATTTGCCGGTACGCTAAAAGGTGCCGCATCTGGGGTTACGCCAATCATGGTTACCCAAAAGAAAGACGACTCGTTGGCCTTGCCCGATGGCGTTGCATACACGTTCAAAGCCAATCAGTTCATGCGGCTTGAGATGCACTTCATCAACACCACCGACGCTGCCATCGATATCACCGCGACGTCGGAGTTCGTGACGATGCCGGCGGCAGACGTAAAAAACGAAGCCGACTTTTTGTTCATGGGCACGCCTGACATCAACCTCGCGCCAGGTGCAACCGAAACTGTTCGTCGCTTTTTGTCGATGCCATCGGTGCTATCGCAAGCCAACATTTTTGCCATCACCGGCCATACCCACAAATACGGCACCGATATGCAAGTGTCGTACGGCCCGCAAGCCGGCCCCATGATGCCAGCATACAAGCCAGCCATCTTTAACTGGGACGAGCCAGAAACTGCGTTCGCCACGCCAGCATTCAAGATTCCAGCCGGTGGCGGCTTCGATTTTGAGTGCACGTACAACAACACCGGCTCAACCCGGGTGAAGTTTGGCGAATCGGCCAACGATGAAATGTGCTTCTTCTGGGCCTATTACTATCCGTCGGTGGGGCCACGCGTATGTGCCGTCACCACGCAATTGGGCGGCAACCCATTTAGCTTGTGCTGCCCAGATCCAAGTCAGCAAGCGCTTTGCGAGCGACTGCTGGGCTCGCTTTAGTCAGCCACGATATCAGCAATCGCGTTAATCGCCGCGGCCGGAATTTCATGGCCGCCAGAAAACGGCACCCAGGTAACATCCGCGCCAGCGTCGCTGAGCAAGTCGGAAAGTTCCTCGGCAACCGCAAACGGCAGCAGCTGATCGCGGCGGCCGTGTGACATCACAATCGGGCAACCTTTGAGCTTGTTCATGCGTTTTTGCCACGCCGTGGCATTGATCAGCGTGCCACTCATCAACACCAACGCATCAGGGCGCTTGTCGCGATACAACGCAACATCGAGCGCTAACATCGCCCCTTGCGAAAACCCACCCAAGACCAGTTTTTTGGGCTGGTACTGCGCAACCAACGCGTCAAGCAACGCGATCACGTTGCGGCGAGCGTTACTCAACCCATCGGGCACTTCACTGCGACGATCGCGCGGATGGCCAGCCGCCATGTCGCGTTCAAGCGCTTCCATATCCAGCATCCACCACGCCCGCGAATCACCGTACAAACCGCCGAGTTCAAGCGGTGCTTCGGGCATCGCATAGCGCGTTGGCGATGCAACATCAATCTCGTGGGCCATCGCCACCAAATCGTTCCCCGGCGCGCCAAAGCCGTGCAGCAACACAACTAACGTCGCGGGCTCAGTCGCAGGATGAGTTAGCCAGACGTTGAGCCCAGCGATCGAAGCGGTAGAAGACATTTCCACACACCATCACGGTGTGCCTATGCTTGGCAAGCTGCATCGAACCAGACATGATAGCGCAATGTCAGCATTACCAGGTGACCGGCTCGTGCCCCACCATGCGTTGCACGCTCGCAGCGTTGCAATGGGTTTGGCGCTTGGGCTTAGCGCCTGTGGCGCAGCGCAACCCCAAACCGGGTTACCTGCTGCATCAGCCGACCACGGCACGTTCACGCTGCGCATCAATGGTGAACCACGTGGCACCGAAACGTTTACGGTCACGAAGCGCGGCAGCCAAGTGCACATGTCGTATCAAAGCAAGCTCGATCTCGGCGGCGATGGCGGCACCGAAGAGAGCCGCGGCGAGATGATCTATGCCAGCAATTGGCAGCCACTGTCGGGTCAGCTCAGCGCCAAAAATCAACAAGGTTCACACACCGCCAAGATTGGCGGCCAGCCACTGGCTATGGCCACTACCAATTTGCCAAGCGGCATGACTGGCACCATCTCAACCAAAACCGCGCCAGACATCTCGCTCGCCGACGATAGCGTGATCCAATTTACGGCGATTTGCGCCACCCAACGCACGGGTTTGTTGCGCGTGTTTCCGGCGGTCAAAGCCAACGTCGTCGAGCAAGCGCACGAACACAATTTGCGACGTTACGCGATGGATCTCGAAGGCAAAGGCACCGTGCGCGTGCTGTGCGTTGGCCCGCAGCTCGTTGGCCTCGAAGAAAATACTCACAATTTTAGCGCGGTGCGCGTGGGCGCGGAAACTCACGTCAGCGCGATCCTCGCGTTGCCTGGCGTGTTGTGAAACGTAGCGGGCGCCGTGCCGCGCTTACGAACGCCCATCCGACCCGGCGGGAATGGCTGCGCTGGGTCGCGCTGGCGAGCGCATCGTTGCAAGTCACGGGCTGCGGCGACAACGCGTTAAGCAATCCACCGCCGCGCGATGTCACCGCGATTGTGCTCGAACCAACCGAGCAGAGCTTTGTCGTTGCGGTGTGGAGCGAACACAATGCGGTCGCCCAGGTCAGCGTCGAAGAATCGCTTAGCGGCCTGACCATCGATACGCGCGCCATCACCATCGCTGCCACCACCAATGCCTATGCGATGTTCACGGGGCTGCCCTCGGCCATGCGCTATCGAGTTTTCATCGAGTTTGCGTCGGGCATTACGCTTGGGCCGTATGTCGTAATGACGCGGCCGCCGCGCGACGCCAATGTGCCACTGCGTTTGGCCGTCACCGCCGACATCGATCCATCGCCAGCGTATTCGTCGTCGATCTTTTCGACGCTGGCGACATTTGCACCCGACCTCTCGGTTTGCCTCGGCGACTTCCCGTATGCCGACAATGGGCCCAACCTTGCGATGACGGTAGCAGCGTACCGCAGCGTGCATGCGTTTACCCGGTCGGATCCGCACGTGCAAACCTGGCTGCGTTCGTCGGCGTTGTGCGCCATCTACGACGACCACGAGTTTCGCAATGATTGGGCGCCGCGCTTCGTATCTTCCGAAGCCGACCGTTACGCTGCGGCGATGCAGGTGTGGGACGAGTTCTTCCCGCTGCCAGGCGCCGCGCCAGAAATTCGCTATCGCACGTGGCAGTGGGGCCGCCAAGTTGAAGGCTTTATGCTCGAC
>JAKQOD010000539.1 GCA_029565465.1 Deltaproteobacteria bacterium | reverse complement strand
GTGTGCAGGGGTTCCCATGGCCTAACTGTAACGAACTTTTCGACGGAACGCCGATTCTACGGCACGTTAATTATCGGCGATGCGATCGGCGTGCCGCGCGAATACCGTGTGGTAGCGTTAGCGCATGGGCAACAGCTTCGGAACCTTGTTCCGGCTAACCACCTTTGGTGAATCACACGGCGTCGGGCTCGGTGCCATTGTCGATGGCTGCCCGGCCGGCTTGCCGATCACCAATGAGCTGCTGCAACAAGCACTCGACCGGCGCCGACCTGGCCAAAGCACGCTCGTGAGCCAACGCAAAGAGACTGATACGGTGGAGCTGCTTTCCGGCGTCGAAAACGGCGTCAGTCTTGGCACTCCGATTGGCTTGTTGGTACGCAACGTCGACGCCAAACCACGCGACTATCAAGCGATGAACCAAGCGTTTCGGCCGTCGCACGCCGACTACACCTATCACGCCAAATTCGGTATCAGCGCTAGCTCTGGTGGCGGCCGGGCCAGTGCGCGCGAAACAGTGAGCCGCGTCGCCGGCGGCGCCATCGCCGCACAAGTGTTGCAGCGTTTCGGCGTTGAAATCGTTGCATGGGTCGCACAAGTCGGCTCGGTACACGCGGCCATTGATGCGGCGACGGTCAGTCGCCAAGCCGTCGACGCCAACGCGGTGCGGTGCCCAGATCCAAGCGCTGCAGCAGCGATGATCGAGCTCATCGAAGCGACGCGCAAAGCCGGCGACTCCGTCGGTGGGATCATCTGCGCGATCGCACGCGGTGTGCCGGTTGGCTGGGGCGAGCCCGTGTTTGATAAGCTCGATGCCGACTTGGCCAAAGCGATGTTGAGCATCCCGGCAGTCAAAGGGTTCGAAATCGGATCAGGCTTCGCCGGCACTACGATGGTTGGCAGTGCCCACAATGATGCGCTCTATCGCAGTGCGGACGGCGTTGTACATACCCAAAGCAATCATGCCGGTGGCGTCGTCGGTGGCATCAGCAACGGCGAGTCCATTTTCGTGCGCATCGCGTTCAAGCCAACCGCAACTATTATGCAAGCACAATCAACCATTGACCGCGACGGCGCCGCAACCACCATCACCGGCCGCGGCCGCCACGATCCATGCGTTCTACCGCGCGCCGTGCCCATCGTCGAAGCCATGATGGCGCTGGTGTTAGCCGACCATGCCTTACGGCACCGCGCACGCGCGGGCTTTTCAGCGGAGCCGACCACGCATGTTTGATCCTGCGGATCCCGAAGCGTCGCTGGCGCCCTCGCCCCGCCCTACGGTTCGACAGGCTGCCAAGCAGCTACCGTGCGCCGCCGTTGCTGCGGCGCGCGAAGGCAAGCGCGACGTTGCCGTGGTGCGTAGCGCCTCCGGGCAACTGTATGTTGTGGATGATATTTGCCCGCACGACGGCGGACGGTTGGCCGATGGATATGTTGAAGGCGAACGGCTCATCTGCAGCCGCCACAATTGGGAATTCGACCTAGTTAGCGGGGTTTGCCCCCATGCTCCACAACGGCGGATCGCAACCGCACGGTTGGCCATGCCACGCCGCTAACGGGTGGCTCGTCGTCGGTGCCGAACCACGGTTGACGCTTTGTCAAAGCGAAGCTGGTTAGTGTAGGCTGCGCGCGTGTCCGATTTACTCAATGAACTCAAAGAACGCCACCTTGTAGCCGATATCACCGACGCCAAAGCGCTGGGCGACTTGCTTGCCAGCGAGATGGTCTCGCTCTACGCCGGCTACGATCCAACGTCGTCGAGTTTGCATGTTGGCAACTTGGTCCCGGTGATTTTGCAAGCACGCTTGCAACGCGCTGGCCATCGCCCCGTCATCGTCGTTGGCGGCGCAACTGGTATGATCGGCGACCCGTCGGGCAAAAGCGACGAGCGCAACTTGTTGACCGAAGACGTGCTGCAACAGAATCTCGCTGGCATTCGAGCACAGCTGAGCCGTCTGCTCGATTTCACGACGGGGCCCAATGCGGCGATCATGACCAACAACGCTGACTGGTTCAGTGGTGTTGGGTACCTACAATTTTTGCGCGACGTCGGCAAGCACTTGACCATCAACTACATGATGGCCAAAGATTCGGTGCGCACTCGCCTCGAAGATCGCGACAGTGGCATTAGCTACACCGAATTTTCGTACATGTTGCTGCAGGCTTGGGACTTTGTGCATTTGTCGCGCGCCCACAACTGCCGCTTGCAAGTCGGCGGCAGCGACCAATGGGGCAACATTACGGCGGGCTGTGAATTGTCGCGCAAGATGGGCGGACCGCAACTATTCGGGCTCACCGCCCCGCTGTTGCTCGACTCGACCGGCCAAAAAATGGGCAAAACCTCGACGGGCGAACGGGTGTGGCTCGATCCACAACGGACATCACCTTACGCGTTTTACCAGTACTGGCTCAATGTCGCCGATGCGGATGCACCGCGGTTGCTACGACTGTTTTCGTTTAAGCCGCTGAACGAACTCGCCGAACTCAACGCGGCCCACGACGCCGATCGCAGCAAACGCGTAGCGCAACGTGAACTTGCCAGCACGATGACGACCTGGGTCCACGGCGCCGAAGCACTCGCCCGCGTCGAAGCTGCGACGCGTGTGATGTTTGGCGGCTCCATCGACGGCATGAGCGAAGCCGACTTGGCAGGGTTGCAAGACACGATGCCGGTGGTTGATGTGCCGCGCGCCGAACTCTCGGCAGGCGTTCCGGTGGTTGATTTGCTAGCGCGCGCGTTTGGTAAGTCGAAATCGCAGATCCGCACGCTGATTACGCAGGGCGGCGCCTACATCAACAGCCAGCGCATCACCGAAGCTGATTTGCTGG
>JAKQOD010000531.1 GCA_029565465.1 Deltaproteobacteria bacterium | reverse complement strand
CAGTTCGGTGTCGCTGGTGGCCACGGCATCGGTGGCCAACGTCCATTGACGATCACCAGTGGGTCGCCAGGCTCGGCTTGAAAATTGGTGCCCGTAATCGTGACTTTGATGCCACCTATAGCGGAACCGTGGTCAGGCGTCAGCGCTGCAATTGTGGGTGCATTGGCTTTTTGATCAGTGACCGAGCCACAGTTCGCGTTGGCCAACAGCACGACCAACACAAAGGTCAACTTAGAACTTGAAACGTTGAAACTCATTGGAAAATCTCCATCGCGCTAACCGGAATCCCGAAGTCTTCGACGGTTGCCGTGATGCCGTTGGTTGGATTGATCGTGAGCAACTCGCCCAGGCTAGTTACTCCGTACAAAATGCCATCAAGCGCACGCATATCGGAAATATGTGGCGGTTGACCACCGACGACAAGCGGTGCAATCGCAACCTGCGGACCGATTGCGCCGGTGGTGATGTTGATCGGCATGATGCGATCGAAGCACGCTGCAAACATCGTATTGGCTAGCAGGGCCAACCCGCAGCCGTTGCCGTTGGGCACTGGGGTGTTGCCAATAGCGGTGAATTCGCCAGTGGAAATATCGAACCGTCCGAACTGGCCACCCCGGGCTAGCGCATACACGTCGTTGCCGATGTGTTCGAACGCGATAAGTCGCGCGCCGGCACGCACGGTTTTGGTCAGATTCTGGCTGGTAAAATCAATTTGGCCAAATTCACCGTTGCGGGTGTGGGCCCAATAGTTGCCAGCGTCATCAACATACAACGCTCGGTAGCCCGGCTTGGCGTCTGGCACCCGCGCTTCACTCGAAGGCACGTCAACGAAGGCGTGCGAGATTGGATCGTAGAACGCAGCAAAGTAGTTGTTGCTTTTCGAGAATAACAAGAAGCCTTTGCCCAGCGACGGCACATACTGCAACAGCGCTTTGCCAGTTGCACTACCAACGGTGTTCTTGAGTTCAATGTCAGGCTTCGACATCGGCAAGCCAGGGCCGATTTGGAACGACAACGTGGTGTCATTCATGACCATAACGTCGGTCGCTTTGACGCCTGCGATCGTGATGGTTGGAATCCCGGCTTGATCCTTTTCAAAGCCGCTGCCAGTGACCACGACCCGCGACGTTTTGTTGTACTCGATGCGCGTCGGCTGCACGCTAGTGATCGACGGCAGCGCCGAGTAGTGGAACTTGCCAGCTTCGTTGGCGTACCCGTTGCGGTTGTAAACAACCACCGTTCGCTCGCCGGCGCTGGTGCTCGGAGGCAGCAGCACTTCGAGCGTTTGATCATCAATGGCGCTCGCCAGTGGCGCTTCGACGCCACCGATCAACACGCGATTCGGTTCAGCACCGTCGCCGACGAAGCCGCTGCCGGTAATGGTGATGCGTGTGCCGCCAGTTAGCGGCCCAAAATCGGGGCTCACCGACACAATCGACGGTGGCGCGTTCGTGTCGCTGCCACAACTTGCAATAAGCGGCACTGAAGCCAAAACGCCGACGGTAACCCATCGGCGCACGAACGCCTGCGCTATGCGCACTTCCCTGGTGTGTTGCTGCACCCGGCCAAGCTACCATGTTACGGCAGCAGTTTGGCGCGTTCGCCACGGCTGTCGCCCATCGACACTTGATGACCACGCGTTGCAAGCGCTGCGCGCAATTCGGCTTTCGGTGACACGCGTGCGCTTGGCGGCGCGGGCACTACCGTGCTGGTGATCGTTTCGGTGTAAGCGCCGGCATGCAACGTGATGCTGATCGGGCCAAGGTTCGCTGCCGTTACGCTTGCGCAGCCATCGATTTGGTCAGGTATGATCGTGCCGTTGTTGCTTTCAAAGCGCCACGGTACGTGCACCACGTGGCTTTGCTTGCGAGCGCTGAAGCAGATGTATTTCGACGTGTTACGTGGCGTTTCGGCAGGCAGCGTAAAGATTTTGTGAATCGAATCGGGCGCCGCGACAACCGTAAGATTCAGTACTTGGGTAGGTTGGGCGCCACGTTGTACTTTTACTTGCATGGTGCCAGGCGCTGGATTTCCGACGACAAATCGGTCCCACTTGGTGTGGGTGCCATCACCTTGTAACACCATCGCTTCATCAACCGCCGTGCCCGTTGCGGTCTTGAGTCCGACATAAACACTACCGCCGGGAGCCACCCAAGGCAGTTCTTCAACCGGCAGTTCGGCTAACACGTCGCTCAGCGAGCGGGTTGTGTGTGCGGCAATGACGGGCGCTACCGAAATCCGCAGTCGGTCCACGAGTTCGCCGGTTGCGCGATCCGTGACGCGCAAATATCCTTCACCGTTGCTGTCGGCTGCAGCCTTGAGGATAAAGAGGTTGGCGTTGCTTGCGGTGACCGAGCCGAGATTGGCGTCAACCGAAACATCATAGGGCTGCTCATAGGGCTGCCCGGTTTTTGCATCGTAGATGCGAACAATTTGGCTGCCGCCTTGGGCCAGCACTTTGACCCCTGTCGAAAAATTCAGGTAGTCGTCGCCTTCGATAGCACCATGAAATTCCAAGCCACTGCCATTGGGAACGCAAACTTCGCCGTCGGGGCAAAGATGGTTGTTGGCAATGTCACCGCCTTCGCAGGAAGCTGCGCCAGCGAACGAAAACATACAAACTGCAAGGATGGATCGAGTTATCATCTGCACGGGTTTCATAACGGCTCCGAAGTTGGTTAGTTCGAAGCGTTGACCCGTAGCTCAACACGAATGCCACCCCCTAAATGGCGTTTGCCAGGTGTTACCGGCTATCGCCACCTAGGTACCGCTTATCACCGCGTTTCGCCGCGTTCGGCTACTTGGTTTCGTCGCAGGCCGCGAGCTGCTCAGCGGTTTTTGCGGCGATCGTACATTCGACGATACGGCGCGGCGTTTTGTTTTTGCACGCGTCCATATACTCCGTCATTTTGGCTTCAGCGGCAGCTTTCTTTTGTTTGGCGATGTCCGCTTTTAGCTCGGGGCTGTCGGCTTTGGCGCCAGCGGTTGCAAACTCAATGTCCAAGATGTTGTTCATCGACTGCGTGCATTGCTCAGCCGAAGCGGCGTTCTTACAACTAGCGGCACCAGCCAATAACAACGCACTGCCAAGGAGCGAAACAAAACGGGTTCCCATTGCTAAATCGTATCACTGCTTGGGGCCGCGCAACGCTTGGAAGGCGCTGATCTGTGCACGAACGCGGGCCGACGCCGGCAAGCGCGCCGCTGCAGCGGCTAGCGTTGTGGCCGACCGCGGTGCCCCATCAGCAGCCAAAGCTTGGGCGAGATGTAGGGCAATCTCGGCGTCAGACGGGTTGAGCCGATGCGCCAAATCGAGTGCACGCACTGCAGCGCGCGCTTCGTTGCGTTGCAGCAAGACATAACCGTAGGTCGCAATGTTGGTTGCGTCGCCGGGCATGAGGCGCATCGCGCGGCGGCTTGCAAGCAATGCTTCATCGAGCCGCTGCTTGGTTGCGGCAAGCGCGCGGGCCCACACTTGTTGCGCCAGAGCAACATCCGTCAAGGTCGCGACGCTTGGCGCAAGCCGTGCAACGGCGTCGGCTGGTGCATCGCGCTCAACAGCAAGCTGCGCTTGCAACACGATCGCACGCCATTGGTTTGATGCATCGAGTAACGGGGTGACCGTCGCAAGCGTTGCCGTGATCGCTTGCCCTTGGGCGCCTTCCGCACGTGCTCGCAGCACCAATTCATCGACGGAGCTGGCAGCGCTAAGCAACGCAGCGGCGCGGTCTGGCTGGCCTTGTTGGAGCCATGCTTCAGCGGCAATGACACGCGCGGCTTCGTCATTAGGGTCAGCAAGCAGTGGCGCCAGGGTTGCCAGCGCTGCTTGGGTATCGCCTTGCCGCAGCTCGCCGACGGCTTGCAACCGCGTCGCACGCGCTGGCTCGGTCACCGCGATGGCCGCCACGATTTGCGCTGCATCGGTGAACAAGCCCAAATCCAGCGCTGCGCTCGCCAATGCTTCGAGTGCGTCGACCGGCCGTTCGTCGACCAATACATGCAAGGTGTCGCTGGCTTCGCTGCGGCGGTCAGCTTGCGCAAGCAAGCGCATGAGCAAGATGCCAATGTCGAGATCGTCGCCGCTCCGCGAAAATGCGCTGCGCACTTCGACGAGGGCGTGGTCTAGATCATCGCGCGCGACCATGGCGGTGGCCAGACTCAGGCGCGCGTCGAGTTGATTGGGCTCAACATCAAGCGCAATGCGCAGCGCGCGTTCCACTGTCGCGAGTGCCGCGCGTTGTGCAGGCGTCGCAGCATCCAATGCAGTCGCACCAAGGAGTTCGGCGTAGGCCATATTACCGTCGAGCGAGCGCGGTTGTCGTCGCAGCAGGGCGCGCACCAGCTGCAGCTGCGTACCCGCATTGGGGTGGGCGCGGGCAGCCAAAAGATAGCCGCGCTGATCATCGGGGGCCAGGCTACGTGCACGCGCAAACGCCTGTTGCACCTCGTCGGTGGAGCGCTTGGCGATTGCACTTAGCTGGCCCAACGCGAGCCACAAGTCGGCCGACGCGGCAAAGCGTGGCAGGCCGGTACGCGCTAGCGCCAAACCCGCGGGCGCATTGCCAGCACGCGCGGTCGCCAAGGCTTGTTCGATCAACGGAAAGGGCGCAGGCGCATCTTTCACTGCGGCGGCGAAGGCCACCGCAGCGGTGGTGTGGTCATCAGCTTCACGGGCCAGCGCGCCAGCCAAATAGTTCGCGGTCACTGAAATCGGCAGCAGTGGGGGGCGTGCCGGCGCACTGGCACAGCCAACGCCTACCGTCGCGACTACACAAATCGCGCCAAACCGCAGCCTTTCCATACCGCTACTATGCAAAACCCGCCCGATCAGCGCAACGACAGCTCGGCCGGAAACTTCCCAAATGCCCATAAGCAAGGCAAACTTAGGTGGCATGGACCAGTTAGTCGTTATGTATCAACACCATTTGCAGCGTTTGCAGCGCGGTTACGAAGCGGTGATGGCAACCCGCCAACTCGACGCAATCGTGGTGGGCTCGGGTGTGGCCGCCAGCCGCAATCGTTTTGACGATCAGTTTTGGCCACTGTCGGTGACCCCAGCGTTTGCGCATTGGGTACCGTTGCAAGAGCCGGATGCCTTCGTGGTGGTTCGCCCTGGCAAAAAGCCAAGCTTGATTCGTACCGTGGTGGACGACTATTGGCATTCGGCCCATGCTCCAGAGTCGGACCATTTCTGGTCCGAATTCGACATTATCGAAGTTAAGCCGGGCGGCGCCAAAGCGCATTTCCCGGTGTTGCGTTGTGACTACATCACGCGCGATCCGCTGGGCATGAGCGGCGGCGGTATCAATTCGCCTGACTTGGTGGCGGCGCTCGATGCGCTACGCACCGTTAAGTCAGAATATGAAATTCATTGTTTGGCCGAAGCGTCACGGCGCGCAGCGCGCGGCCATCGGGCGGTGGAACGCGCATTTCTCGACGGTGACCGGTCGGAATTGACGTTGCATCTGACCTATCTTGGCGCATCCGAGCAAGATGACGCAAGCACGCCGTATAAGGGTATCGTTGCGCTTGGGCCACATGCGGCGGTATTGCATCACTCGGTATATGGCACGCGGCCGTTTGGCAAAACCGACACCTCGCTGTTGATCGACGCTGGCGCCAAATTCGCTGGTTATGGCAGCGACATCACGCGCACGTATGCACGCGGCGGTGGCGCTGCAGCACGGCAATTTGCGTCGTTGATCGCCGCCGTCGATGGCGTGCAACGCAAGTTGTGCGAAGTCATTGGCGTTGGCATGGAATACGAAGCGTTGCATGACCAAAGTCATACGTTGCTTGCCATTGCCCTCGAAGAAATCGGCCTGCTGCGTGGCAAGCCGGAAGAATGTGTCGCACGTGGCGTAACGCGCGCATTGTTCCCACACGGTTTGGGCCATTCGCTAGGCATCGTGACCCACGATGTTGGGTGCAAACCGCGCGCGCCTCGTGCCGAAAACAGATATCTGCGCACCACCTGCGCAGTTGCGAAAGACCAAGTCTTTACGATTGAACCCGGCGTGTATTTCATCGAATCGTTGTTAGCGCCGTTGCGCGCCGATGAGCGCAAAGCGTTGGTGAACTGGCCTTTGGTCGATGTTTTGAAGCCGTTTGGCGGCGTGCGGATCGAAGACAACATCCACGTCCTCGAAGACGGCGTACGCAATCTCACCCGCGAAGCGTTTGCGCCCGACGGCGGCAAGTTCGTTGTATCGCGTGCTACTCGCCGCGAAGGCGCAGAGCCGGTGATGCCGGTGCGCAAACGTAGCGGTGCGCCAACCATGGGGCCCGATGAGTTGGAAAAGGGCGCTAGTGCGCCGGCTCCGACAGGTGATCCAGACCTGGACGACTTCATTTGATACAGAAAAATGCGGAACCGTGAGCAGCCGGCGCTGTCGTATTGAGCGTGAAAGTGCTCGCTACGCGTTACGCCGGGATTGTTGCCATGGTGATCGCGGCTTGCGGCACCGCCTTGGCGGACGCTCCACCGGCTGAACGTCCCGTAGTATGTGGGCGAATTCACGCCGACAGTGCGCAGTGCCCTCTGCCTGAACCAAACGCTAGATTGTATATCGGGCGCGTTGCCGGAGCCGGTCGCAAGCAGCGAGTTGTGCAAGGCTTGTTGCGCAGGCAATCCGCCCAGCTGAACTACTGCTACCTAAAATTTCAACTGGTTGACGCCAAGTTAGCAGGCTTGCTCAAAGCCAAGCTTACGGTTAATCCCAGTGGCGAAGTTACCGCCGTTGCGACAACCGGTATCGAAAGTGACGTGCGTGCTGACCTCGTGAAATGCGTGACCGATGCTGTGTCCCAGGTCGTGTTTCCGCGGCTTGGCAACAACGACGTCGTGATCACGGTCCCTCTAATATTACGGCTATTGAAGTAGCGTGCGCGCACATGCGGCGCCACCACCCCGCTGAAATAGACACGCGGCGCTGCGCGTGAATTGCACCGAGCCACAGTTCGCCGTAGAGTGCGCGCACATGCAAAAATCGATGATGCTAGCAGCGCTGTTGTTGGCCGTTGGCTGCCAGCGCGGCGTCGACCAACCTGCCAAAGAAAAAGGCGTGACGAAGGCCGCTAAAGAAGGTGGGCGCGCCGATGCCATTGACCGAGCGCCCGCGATTCCGCAGATCATTGCACCGGACGATCTTAAGTCGCCACCGGTCGATGCGCTTAAAACCGCGTCAGGCCTGATGGTGAAGAAGCTTAATGCCAAGGCCGATGGGCCGACGCCGTCTGGCAACGACACGGTGATGGTGCAATACACTGTTTGGAAAGAAACCGGGGAAACTGTTTTCTCAAGCATTGGCCGCGGCCAAGCAGTGCCGGTTGCGCTTAGCGGCGCATCGCCAGGCTTTGCCGAAGCGTTGCAGTTGTTGCACAAAGGGGAAAAGGCCCGTTTGTGGGTGCCAGCTGGGCTCGGAGAGAAATCCGGGCCAACCGCCAACATTGCAACGGTCTACGATGTCGAAGTCGTCGACGTGCAGTTCGCGCCCAAGGTCCCAGCGGACGTGGCCGAACCGTCGGCTTCGGCGAAAACCTCGGTGATGGGGACCAAGTACGAAATCTTGAAGCCAGGCAGTGGCGACGTGGCGCGTGCGTTTGACAACGTGACCTTCAACTACACCGTCTGGGAAGCCAACGGCAAGATGATGGACTCGTCGGAGACCCGGAATCGTCCCGCCACGGCGCCACCATTAAAAATGCCGCCTGGCTTAGCCGAAATGCTAACGATGATGTCGACCGGTCAGCGCGTGCGCTTTTGGTTGCCGGCCGATCAAGTTGGTGCCAGCAGCGACATGAAGGGCAATCTCTGCTTCGAAGTGGAAGTGGTCAGTGTTGCCAAAGCTGCAAATCTGCCGCCAGCGACGCCGACCGACGTTAAGGCACCACCCGCGAATGCCAAGAAGACCCCGAAGGGTGTTGCGTATCGTTTAATCAAAGCTGGCAAAGGCGGTGCAAAGCCTGGCCCTACCGATAGCGTCACGATCAACTTCACTGGCTGGACGACAGAAGGCCGCATCTTCGACAGCTCGTTAGTCAGCGGCGCTCCGGCAACGTTCTCGCTGCGCGGTGTCATTGCCGGTTGGGTTGACGGCATCCCATTGCTGTCGATTGGCGATACCATGCGGTTCTGGATTCCCGCCGAGCTGGCGTACAAGGGCTCGCCGAACAAGCCACAAGGCATGGTGGTGTTTGATATCGAATTGTTGGATTTTAAACCGAACGGCGCCGGTGATAGTGGCGACGCCCCGAACGCAGGCGAGCACTAGGTGGTCGCGTGAATGACCTCGCCAGTATCGCTGCAGCGTGGGGATGGCATGGCGCCGAGCTAGCCCCGCTCACGGGCGGCTTGATCAACGCAACATATGCTGTCCGGATCTCGGACGAGCCGGTCGCCGTGCTGCAGCGGCTGCATCCGGTATTTGGTGCCGAGGTCAACTACGACATCGAAGCGGTGACCGCACGGTTGATCGCGCAAGGCGTCGCGACGCCACGGTTGTTGCGCACGCGCAACAATGCCGCTTGGGTTGAGCACGACGGTCGCATCTGGCGCGCGTTGAGCTGGGAGCCGGGGCAAGCCATCGCACAGGTGCCGGGTTTGGAATGGGCCGCACGTGGTGGTGAATTGGTGGCGCGGTATCATCGTGCCCTCGACGGCTTTGGCTATCGCTATCGCTTTGTTCGGGCCGGTGTGCATGACACCGTCGCGCACCTAAGCAAGCTGCAGCAACGCTGTATGCTCGGCGCTGCAGCGGCTGGGTCCGCCGACAACGACCCGATCGTTACGCAAGCCATTGAGTTGGGGCATCGCATCATGGCGCTTGCCAACTGGTCGTTTGATCTTGCAGCGATGCCGCAGCGGCACATTCACGGCGACCTCAAGATCTCTAATCTATTGTTTGAACTCAATCCGGTGCGTGGCCACTGTTTGGTTGACCTCGACACCGTTGGCTACGGCACACTTGCATTCGAACTCGGCGATGCCATGCGGTCTTGGTGTAATCCGCATGGCGAAGACGCCGGCCGCGTCACATTCGATATGCCGATTTTTCAAGCTGCGATGCAGGCGTACTTTGCGGCGGTGGGCTCCGCGATTTCGTATGCTGCCGATGAGCGGCAATCCGTTGTGCACGGGTTGTTGCGCGTTTGCGTCGAGCTCGCCGCACGATTTTGCGTCGACATCTTTGACGACGCCTATTTTGGCTGGGATGCAGCCCGCTTCGCGAGCCGGCGCGCGCACAACTTGCTACGAGCGCAAGGCCAGCTCGCACTGGCGCAAGCCGTGGCTACCAGCTTTGATGACGCTGTGGCGATCGTCGCCTAGCGAGGCTACGCGCGCGGAATGTTGCGGCGCGTAAAGCGTCGCCCAGTGGCGGGAGGTGGGTCAGGCTCGGGCTTGGCCACCGGTTCTGGCGTTGTCATTTCAGCTTCGGCGCGGCTGTCGCCAGGCGCTACTGCCACCACCGCGTTGCGTGTGGTTTTGGCATTGTACAAACAAACGTCGGCGCGTTTGATCAACGTTTCTAAATCGGGATCGGTGGCGCGCACGGTTGCAACGCCAACGCTGATGGTGCAACGCAGGCTATTGCCCGCAACGTGGGTTTCACTTTCTGCCACAATTTTGCGTAGCGACTCAGCGACGACCACGGCACACGGCAGCGACGTTTCAGGCAGCAACACAACATACTCTTCACCACCAAGCCGGCACACCACATCGGTTTCCCGCACGCGATGGGTAATCCGCGTTGCAAGCGAACGAATGACTTCATCGCCTGCGTCGTGTCCATAGGTGTCGTTGATCCGTTTGAAATGGTCGATGTCAATCAACAACAGACTCAGCGGGCGTTCATAGCGCCGCGCACGCTGGAGTTCGGCGGTGCCAAGGGTCCACAAGTGGCGGCGATTGTAGGCACCCGTCAACGCGTCGCGATTCGCTTCATCGCGCAGCTTGTGTTCAAACATAAATTGTTGAACCCGCATACGGATGGCCGAACTGCCCAGGACATGGGTCACTGCACAAACCAGCGCAACCGTTGTGGCTGCAGTGATGATTTCGGAACTTTCCGGAGGGTGGAACGTCAAGCCAACAGCAACGATGAACACGGTGGTGAACTGAATGCGCATCAGCACAGCTACCGTCGGCACGAACATCGCGCTGCCAAGCGGTATCAATAACAGCGCCGTTAGGCTGTAGCGGTAGCCATGCGGCAAGATCGCAACGACGGTTCCAAACGCCAAGATCAAGCCATACAAACAGGCGTAGGCGCCACGACGTGCATACGGCTGGTCGCTGGTTGCAAACTTGTAGGCACCAAATGTCAAGCCGGCGGCAAGCAACCGCAGGACCGTGGTGTACAGCGCAACGTTTGGCGCCAGCACCCAATCCCGAATCGCAAACAGCAACAAGATCGAAATCACCAACACCATCGCCACCCGGCCACCACCACGGGTCCGAGACATGATCCACAACGAAAACTCGTCGGCTTGCTCTGGCGGCAGCGTCAGGCTTTCCCCTTTCGGGGTGGTTGGGTCACGTCGCAGCAAAGTCGGTAAGACCCACCACGGTAGCACTGCCGAGTCGTTCAGCACGATCGGATTTTTGGAAAACCAACATCTACATGTGGGACATCCACCGCCGGTTGCTGTGGGCGCGTCGCACTTTGCGGTTGCGTGTCAGCGTAGTTTCGGTGGGCACGCACGCGATCATGGTGTCTAATAGCCGAATGAAAACGCGGGTTCGTGGCCACGCCGTGGCTTGCTGCTTGGTAGGCGCTATTGCTGTCGGTGTCGCGCCCACTACGGTGCTTGCATTCGCACCGCGATCAGTCGCGCTGGATCTGCCCGACGTATTGGCTGCCGAGCCCGGCGTGACCAAGCAACCATTGCGAAGCCAACCATCCCTTGCAAACACCAGCATGCGCGCAGCGGACTGGAATCGCTTTGTTGCCGCACATGGTGGTCCTGTCGCAGGTTGGTCAGCTATGTGGGATCGCGCCACTGGTGCGCCACTGCGTATGTGGGGCCCTGGCATCGCAGTGCCGGGCTCGATGGCTTCCGCTGATATTGCAGCGCAGGCGGCCTCGCAATTCTTGGTGGCGCAGCTT
>JAKQOD010000526.1 GCA_029565465.1 Deltaproteobacteria bacterium | reverse complement strand
CGCGCACAATCGCTGTGCACATTGCTGCCATGTTCTTCATGTCGATCGCGCCACGGCCCCACAGACAGCCTTCGGCTTCGATGCCGCTAAACGGTGGGTATTTCCATTTGCTTGCATCTGCTTCAACGACGTCGAGGTGCGCGGTTAGCAACAGCGGCGGCAATTTGCCATTGCCACGCAACCGCGCAACGACGTTGGTGCGGGTCGAGCCCCGCTCCGAGCGTTCGCTCGTTCGCTCCATTTTTGGCCCGCCATCGAGTAATTCCGCAGCGACGCCAACTTCGGCAAATTGCGCTGCTAGATAGCGTGCTGCTTTTTGTTCATCGCCAGGTGGATTCGTCGTGTCCATCTGCAGCAGTGTTTGGCAAATTTGTTTCGACTCAGATTCAGCGGACATGCTTGCGCACTCTGGCAGGCAGCGCCGCTGCGGTCGAGCGGTGAACTACCAAAATCGTCGGACAAAATCCGCCAACGTTGAGTCATTGGGTGGCCATTGTCGTGCGGTACGCGGTGGTGCACCGAGCGCGTGCGAGGAACGTTGTCAGCTGGCATCGAATCATCATAGTCGCCCCTTGGCCCTACCGCCCACGCGGCTACCCGTGCTGCCCCGTCGACTCTCGCTTGATGATTCGATGGCAACCGACAACCGGTTGCGTGCTAGTTCAGCGTTCGCTGAGCGTAGTCTCGCCTTTGATGTCCAGATACGGCTCGAGCTTCTTGAGAGTCTTGTAGCCGAAGCCTTTGACCCGCCGCAGATCAGCAGGGCGTTTAAACCCGCCGTTTTTCTTGCGCCATGCCACGATGCGTTCGGCTTTCGCTGGCCCCACCGTTGGCAGTAGTTGTAGTTGTTCTTCGCTTGCGGTGTTGAGGTTGAGCTTGCCCGACAGATCTTTGCTCGATTGTTTGCTGGCCTTGTTTGGTTTGTCATCAGCAAGGTCATCATGAGCCTTGCTGGTGGACGCGGTCACACTGGCGACATTGGGCCGGGGCTGAGCAGAGGCAGACTTGCCCACTGTCCAGTTGCCACCCATGGTGAACAGCAATGCGCATAGCGCAGCCAATGGTGCGAGGCGGCGGGTAACAGACGAGAACAAAACCGAAGGCGTAGAATTGACGTTAGACATGACGATAGCTTTCTGCTGCATAACGCAGCGATGATTCTGTGTGAGGTGAATTTGCAGAGTGCTGCAAGGCCAAGATGGCGCTGACCAGCGCCTCGCGTTGGCCCCAGCAACGTTAGAAACTAGAATGGAATGTTATTTTCCATGCCGAGTTGATGATGGCTTGCGCCGTGGCTGAGGCTTGCCCCGTGCGGCTTGCTGCGACCTTCGCGATCGCGCAAATCCTCCTCGGTGAGCTCACGCAGTTGCAGCTTCAGATTGGCTGGCAAGACGTCGAGATAGAGGTTTACCGAATCGTCTTTATTCGGATAGGCGGTGCCCACGCGCATCCAGTGGGTCTTGCCTTCTTTGCGTTCAATCGGACATAAGATTTTATACATTTTCCTGACCATACGTACTCAACTTTCTTGTGGCGCGTCGGTGCGCAACTTGGACCATCACAAGAGCAAGGTCGGTGCCAAACGTATGTTGCTGAAAACACGTGTCTTGATGTCCGGCATTGTCCGGGTGGCGGACACGTTTGGCCGGACAGTCCGGCGCGCGGACAAAAAAGCGGCCCGAAGGCCGCGGCTGGCAGTACGCTGCGATCGCTTGGCACTACCCTCGGATGCCAGAGTTCCACTGCAACGTATTCGACAATACGCCGCCGGTGCCGACATAAGGGAAAGTTGCAGGCGTGTTGGGGCGTGCGGTCTTAATCTTGAAGCCGGGGCCTAGCCGCCGCGTGCCAACCGGTGGCGGCGTTTGTAACGTCAGCGTCGCTTGGCGCAAAATTGTGTGGTTTTTCCACCCTTGGGTTTGCAGACACCGCAGGCCGCGCGACGTGGCGTTGCCGAAGTGCACCATGGCGCCTGGCGCACATCGGACCATGGTCTTGATTGCCGGCCCCGTGTAGCCAAAATCGGTAGTGTTACCGGGCACGATGCGTTCGGCGGCTGTGCCCACCCCAGGGTTGAGTTCAGGAAGCCGGGTTAACGAGGCGACGACATGGCCCACCACTGGCGCACCACCACTTGCTCTTGCCGGGATTTGGCAACGTTGCATGCCCGTTGCATCCGGGTCGGAGCAGGCGGTCAATACGGCGCCGGTGTCGTCGAGAATCGTGATTGAAAATGACAACGGAATAGCAGCTGCAGGCGTATTCGTGAAGACGTCCGCGGTATCGGACGGTGTTGCGACCGTACATTCATCGGCTGGATTGATCGTTGAGCCGTCGGCGCTGACACAAACGACGGGATTGGCCAGCGTCTGAACTACCGTTTCGCGTGGAGCGAGCCAACTGATTTTGCTAAAAGCCACAATCGGTGCGCTTGGCGTAATCTCGACATCAACCGCCTCTGTGGTCGCGTTGGTGAGTGTCATTTCGTAGACGGGTGATGGCACTGTGCCGTTGATTAGATTTGAAACTGGCGGAATTGAATTGAGCACCCATGTGGAGAGCGCGGCAGGGCCACGTGTTGATGCTTGAAACCCGTTACCGAGCAATGGAGCGGCCAATAGCGTCTGATGCCAACAGCCTTGGCCTGTCACCATTCGGCCTGCCCAGTCGTAGACTTCCCACTCAATTGCAAAGTCGCCGTCTTCGCCTAGTTTTGGTCCGGTTTGACGCGTAATCGGAGTTGAAACCGTAAAGCCGTCGGCGGTTTTCACTGGTTCAAATGGTGCCCAATCCACTTGGGTCCCTTGGCCCGTCTTCATAATGCGATACCGTGATTTGGCTTCGTCGAGGGCAACTTTAACGCCGAGCTGAATTGTCCACGTCATCGGGTTGCGCCGGTCTTCGGTGCCGTACATGGGCGGTGCCTCATCGAAGAGGTAGCCGTACTTCACGACGTTTGCACAGTGGGCACCGTCGAGCACCACCGGGAAGTTCTGATGCACGTGGGTTGGCTCGCCGATGTTATTGAAGGTAACAACGTCTTTGCTTTCGTCGGTGACTTCCGTTGGTACGACGGTAAGCGATGGCGCTTTATCGTCGAGCGCAAACTTGTAGGCAAATTCAAGCGTACCGTTGTCCCCGATCAAGTGAATCTTGAGTTCGGTGTCGGTATCAACAATGGTGCCGGCCGGCAGTTGCAACGACCAATTGCCGGCATCGTCGATGACTGCTGGCGTTGCAATTACGTCAGCGCCACGCACAACTTCGATCGTGGCTTTCGATTGGTCGGTGGTGCCACGCAAAATGGGATTGGCGGTGGTCGACCACAGCCGAGCGCCGTCGTCGAAAAATTGCGAGCGGTCGAACGTAAATAGGTCGTCCGAACAGACTTTTGAATCAATGGCGCAAGCTGCACCATCCGGGCAAGCGCCCGAATCGTCACAGTAGATCGGATTATTTTTGGTGCATGCGGTGCTCAAGATCAACAACGGGGCAGCAACCCTAACGAACGCCTGCGATACCCACGAATTCAATTGGTGTTTCATACATTCTCCAGTGGCGGTGTGGCGGCACGTATCGCGCCGACCTCGCCACTGGTTGCTAACTATCTTCACAACTGGGCAGACGAACCCAACGCGTACGAAGTATAGGTTGTTAGCGGCTTTGGGCAGGCGACCGGCCCAATCGTAACTGGTTAAAATATAGTAATTTCATATGTTTACAATCGGGCCCTGCGCTGGTATTGGGTTCAGTGTCGCAAGATTTCGTAGGCTAGTGGAATTCCGCTGCAAACGGGTCATACTGCCTCCCTATGGCAGAGCTTCCACCTTGTGGCTTGTATCGAACCGTTGCAGCGATTGGCGAAATCCCTGCCGGACGCTTGGTCTATTTTCATAATCACGGCGATCCAGGGCCGGGCATGTATTTCCCCGACGGTTGGAAAGACAATCGGGCACACTTCGCCGCTAAAGGCTCGACGGCGCCAGCGAACTTTGATGCCGCTGCGCTCAAGCCATTGCCACGCGAAGGCTTCTATCGGGTGTCGGCCAAATTCTATTGCTGTGCCAAAAACTGCATCGAATTTCAGCCGGATACGTTGGTGCAACTTGGCTACAACGGCGCCGGCCAAGCGTTGCTGTTTATGCCTGAACTTGGCACTGGCGCAATTCGCATTCCTGATCGTGGCAACTTCATTGATGACGCTGCGTTTGATAACTTAGTAGCGTTGCAGGTCCGCGAAGCGCCACGCGAAAAGAGCGATATCGCGCCGTTCCCACGCGGTATTGTGATTCACTAAGACCAATCGCCTTTGGCCAACGTGAGCCGGGCGTCGAAGTTTGCCAGACGTGGCGTGCAGTAGCTGCCGGCGCCGGTGGTACTGTCGCCGGATGAAAAAGCAATTCGTGCAGGCGATATCCGTCGCCATTGGTACTGGCATTGCCAGCATTGCTAGTGGCTGCATGTTGCCGGTGGCGACCGGCACACCCCAAGCCGCGACGACCGTAGGCCGCGGCCGTTTTGGCCTTGCGCTCGCTCAAGAAGGGCCAGTGCTCAATGCCGTGGCATCGGACACCTCGACGATTAAGAGTGCCGGTGCATTTGCGGCAACCGGCACGGCTACCGTCTCGCTCGGGGTTGGCGACAACACGGACATCGAAATCAGTGGCGACGTCGCGATGTACTTTGGCATCTTTCCGCTGCCCACGGGCGGTAGCGCGGGCATTCGGCAACACTTGATCTCGAGCCAAGGTGTCGACGTTGCCATCGCAGCGCGCGTCGGTGGCGCCGCCGCGAGTGCCGAAAGCGAAGATGGCAATGGCAACACAACAACCAACGATGTTAGCGCCATGTACGTGTCACTGTCGGCGGTGGCGCAAGGACACCTTGGGGTGTTTCGGCCATTGATCTCTGCCAACATCATGCCGATGCAGATCACGCGTGGTGACACGTACGACGGCCTGTCGACCTCGGCCACCATCGGGCTCATGTTCCAACTCGGGTCGATTCAACTCGGCCCTTACGCTACCGGTACCGTGTTTCGCAGCGATGTGTTTTCATCGGACTTTTTTCCGTCGGGTGGTTTGATGTTGTCGTATCGGCCGGATCGTTACGCATCGACGGCTGGGGCACCGACGCTCTATGTGCCAACGCCGGCGCCGCCGCCTCAGCCATATGCGGCGCCGCTGGCTCAGCCATATGCGCCGCCGCCGGTGTATATGCCACCGCCAACCGACCCGGCAGCGCCGCCGCCGGTGAGCATGCCGGCGCCAACGCCTGCTCAGCCATAGGCGCGGCCGCGGGATTAGCGTCGCCGAACGTGGTACAATTGCGCTTGGATGCTTGAGCGTATCGGCAACTGTCGGATTGTAGAAGAAGTCGCTTCGGGCGGGATGGCGGTGGTGTATCGCGCAATCCAAGATCCGTTGGGCCGCACGGTTGCGATCAAGGCGCTAAAGACTTCCGTTGCAACCGAAGAAAGCATTGCCACGCGGTTCGAACGCGAAGCCCGCAGCTTGGCAGCGCTGCAACACGAAAACATCATCCACGTTTACGACTTCCATCAAGAACGCGGTGCGCTGTTTATCGTGATGGAGTTTGTGCAAGGCACTGACTTGTACGATTTGCTCGATCGCTGTGGCCGGTTGCCCTACGACGTGGCTGCGATTGCCGCTATGCAAGTAGCGCGTGCACTCGATTATGTGCACTACCGCGGCATCGTGCATCGCGATATCAAACCAGCCAACATCATGGTGTCGCGTTCAGGCGGCGTCAAAGTGATGGACTTCGGCATTGCGCGTGACAAAAACTTCGAAGATTTGACGGAAGCTGGCACCGGTATTGGAACGCCTGCGTATATGTCGCCCGAGCAGGTGCTCGGCGATAAGCTCGACTCGCGTTCTGACATCTTTTCGCTAGGCGTCGTGCTGTATCAGATGCTGACCGGCAAAAAGCCGTTCGTCGAAGATGAGCAGAAATCGGCGATGCACAAGATCCGGCTCGAAAAGCACACGCCGGTGCGCAAACTCAACCCTGAGATTCCACGCGAGCTCGAGCGCATCGTCGACAAATGCCTTGAAAAGCGGCCGGCCGATCGTTGGCGCTCAGCGCAACACATGGTGATCGCACTCGAGCGCTTTTTGGCCAAGCATGTCGAAATGAATCATCACGCTCGGATGGTGATGTTTCTGCGAGCGCAAAATGTCATTACGGAACTCGAAGCTGAGGAGTATCTCAACCCGCAAGTGTTGAGCCATGGTGCGGCAACGCTGTTGCAGACCAACATGGCCGCCCGCCAAACTGAGCGCAACGGTGTGCTTGCGCATGGCATCATGTTCGGTGTGGTGGCGCTGATGTTGGGGCTGATTCATGTTGCGCCACTGGGCGCAACGCCCGAGACCCAAACGGTGATAAAGCAACAAGGGCGGGGCTTTGTCCGCGTGAGTGCTTACCCATGGGCAACCGTGAGTGTCGACGGTGAAGTCCGCGCCACCACGCCACGGGCAACCCCGCTCGAAGTGACCGAAGGCAATCACATCGTGCGGTTTGCGCATCCATGGTACCAGCCAGTTGAGCGCACGTTGGTGATGACGCCAAGCGAGCTCGAAGCCGCACAAACCTTGACGGTGGACTTTGAACAAGAAGGCAAGTTGCTGCCAGGTGCCCGCGTACCGGCAGCACCGGTGAAGCCGGTGCCGGTTGAGCCCGCCGACGACGATGGCGATGGCTCAGCCGCCGGAGGTGGTAAATGAGAACGCGACGTATCGTGGTACTTGCAGGCATCTTCGCCAGTTCATTGGTATTCGGCACACCCACAGCTGCACGGCTGCACGGTGGGGCGTGGTTGCCCGAAGCCGCGGCGGCGACACCAAGCGACACGCTCGCGTATCGGGCAAAGGCGGGCGATACCTTGGAGTTGCTAGCCGCTGAGTATTACGGCGACCGTAACCACGCCGTGTTCATCATGGTGGCAAACAAGATTTTGCATCCGCGCCCGCTCAAAGTAGGCGAGCAGATCAAGATTCCGATCAGTCGGGAAGTGACGACTGCACCTGGCGACACCTTTGAAACCCTTGCCCAAACTTACCTTGGTGATTCGCGTCGCGCTTCCTTCCTTGCTGAGTTCAACGGAATTTCAAGCGAAGAAAAGGTCGCCGCGGGCGCAACTATCTCGGTGCCGTTCCACGTGATTCACACTGCTGCGGCCGAAGAAAGTTTGGCCAGCATTGCGGCCGCATATTTTGGCAATTCGAAAAACGGCGAGATGTTGCGGCGCTACAACTTCCTCGACAAAGATGCGATTAACAACGGCGAGAAGATCGTGGTGCCGATCTTTCACGTGCGGGTGCGGTCGTCAAAACTGCCACCGATCAACGCCGATGCCCGCGCGCGCAGCGAGCGTCGTCGATTAGCATCCGAGCAAGCCGCTTCAGTGCTGCCAGCGGCACGGGCGGCGTGGCGTGCGGGCGATTATGCTGCCGTCAAGCGCGGCTTGGCTGGGCTCGACGTCGACTACCTTGATTCCAAAGCGGCCGTCGATGTTGGCATGTTGCTCGGCGCTGCGTATGTGGCGTTTGACGACATGGAAACCGCCTTGGCAACGTACAAGCATGTGATCGAGCGCAAAGCCAAATTTGAACTTGATGAATACAGCGCATCGCCTAAAGTACGCGAAGTGTGGCAACGGGCTGGCGGTAAAGTTTCTTCGACGGTAACTGCGCCAAAATGAGCACGATTCCGCCGGTGCAACAGCGCTTCATCTGCCCCAACTGCCGCGCTGCATTTAACGAGGCCAGCAAGTTTTGTGGCGATTGTGGTTCGCGCATGGTGGCGAGCCCGCTTGAAGCGGCGCGCACTGCAGTGATGAAACCCGACGATGGCACCCGCGCAACCGGTGCTCGACGTGCAGTCACCGCTGATCGCCGCATGTCCGATTCGAATCGCGCGTGGCTCGGCAAGATCATCGACGGTCGCTACCGTGTGCTCGAAGCAATCGGGCGTGGTGGCGTTGGCGTAATCTACAAAGTTGAACACATGCGGATGGGCAAAGTTGCAGCCATGAAGGTGCTGCACCGCGACTTGCTCGCCGATCCCGAAATGGCGCAGCGGTTTGAACGCGAAGCCACCGCGGTGTCGAAGTTGCATCATCCGCACACTGTTCAAGTGTTTGACTTTGGCACCACCGACGGCTCGACCTATTTGATCATGGAGTACGTGCGCGGGTTAGATCTCGCCTTCGTAATCGAACGCGATGGCCCGATGCACATTGGGCGTGCTGCACCACTGCTGGTGCAAATCTGCGGGGCTTTGAGCGAAGCGCATGAGTTGGGCATCGTGCATCGCGATCTGAAACCAGAGAATGTATTGGTCACGCGAACGACGGGGGGGCGCGACTTTGCCAAAGTATTGGACTTTGGGTTGGCTAAGCTCGAACAACCCAGCACACCAACGATGCTTGCCACGACTGATCGCGCCACCATCGTCGGTACGCCGTATTTCATGTCGCCGGAGCAAATTCGCGGCGATGAAGTGGATGCACGCGCTGATGTGTATTCGTTTGGCGCCATGATGTTTAACTTGCTGACCGGCGAGCAACTGTTCACCGCGAGTTCAGCGGTTGGCGTGTTGACCAAACATCTGACCGAACAACCGGACTTGCCGTCGGCGCGTAAGCCTGCACTACATATCGACTCACGCGTCGATGAAATTGTGATGCGGTGTTTGTACAAAGAAGCCGAACGCCGATGGGCCAGCATTGCGCAAGTGTCGGCTGCACTTGAAGCGTTGATCGTCGAGCTTGGCCCCGCAGGACGCGACCCGCGCCGCGAATCGTCCTCGGGCGGCATTTCGTTGCCGCGCGCTGCAGTCGAAGATTCGGAAAGCGACCTGCGGCTGCATCGTTCCGATCTCGATGACTTTGAACGGTCGTTGAAGCGGCGTCGTTTCGTGATTGCAGGCACCATGGCAACCGTGG
Organism: Deltaproteobacteria bacterium; assembly: GCA_029565465.1. Classification (GTDB taxonomy): domain Bacteria; phylum Myxococcota_A; class Polyangia; order Haliangiales; family Haliangiaceae; genus JABFXX01. The sequence continues at coordinate 6,273 of JAKQOD010000526.1, read as the reverse complement.
TGCTCGGTGCGATTGGCGCCGCTGCGTATGGCTTGACTCGGCCAACGCCGCCCGTCACCGAGGAGCGCGAAAGCAATGATGAATTGAACACCGCGAATCCGATTGCTTCGGGCCATGCCGTCACTGGCTACATCGGCAAACGGCGCAATCGCAACGAAGGCGATCGCGATGTCTATCAATTGCTGGGCGGCGCAGAACGTGAACGTGTAGTTACCGCCGAGCTCACTGGCTTGCCCAACATCAATCTCGCGTTGAGTGTGGTTGGTGCCGATGGCAAAACCACGGTGTTCGCCGACGAAACCGGGGTTGGCTTCGGTGAAGTGCTTTATCGCCGGCGCGTGCGTGGGGCCGTGTATCTCGCGGTTGATCAAACCCGCGATGGCAACGCAGCGGTGCCGCAAGAAAACGTGAGCGATACCTATCGCTTGACGGTGACCGAGGAAGCTGCGAACGCGTCTGGGCTCGAATCGGAACCCAATGGTACCGATGCGGATGCCAATGCGATAACGGTTGGCGCGCCAGTGGCTGGGCATCTCGAAGCCCGCAACGATGTTGATTTGTTGCGCTGGACCGGCGCTGCAGCGCGCGTATCGATCACGGTGCAAAGCGAACTGAAAACGTTGCGTTGGCAAATCGGCGCTGGCGAATGGCGCACCGCAGGCGTCGTCGATGTGCAAATCAACGCTGGTGACATTATTCGGATCGATCGTACAGACCGTGATGCGTTGAGTAGCGATGCCACCAGTGCAACGACGCCGTGGACCGTGCGCGTCGACGAAAAAAGGTAAATAACTGCAACAAGTGCGTAGGTGAATCGCTTAGCGCAAACGCCTGCTTGAACGTTTTGCCAGGTATTGCCGCGCGGTGGCGGTTGGTGTTACCATGAACCCATGCAATCCAAAATCCTGAGCGTAGGAACAGCTTGGTACCTCGCAGCGAGCCTGGTTGCGCTGGTGAGTTGCGGTGACGGTTCGCCGTTTGGCCAGCCCGATGCTCGGCGTGCTGATGCAGTGCCAACGCGCGACGGCGCATCGGCGGATGCGTCAACGGCGGACGCGGCACCGCTAGGCCAATGGCAATACATGGCGACGCCTGGCGCGAAGTGCGCCAATGGCACGGAGACCGGCTTTGGCTTGCGGCTGGCACCGAGCTCCGATACCGCGGTGATTTTTTTGCAAGGCGGTGGTGCATGCTGGGAAGCTGGCGCTTGTTATTTGCTCAAGACCGCAGCGCATTTTGAAGATACGGTGCAAAGCGCAACGATCTTGAGCGAAGTGAACAATGCTGGGATGGCTCGGCTGTTTGACCCGAGCAATCCCGATAATCCATTTCCGGCGGCGAACATGATGTACGTGCCGTACTGCACAGGCGATTTGCACGCTGGCACGCAAGTTCATACCTATGACTATTTTGGCCCGAAGATCGCGAACCACGTCGGCGGCCTCAACATGGCTGCGTACTTGGCGAAGGTAAAGCCGCTATTGCCGAACGTGAAGCGCGTGATCCTGATGGGCATTAGCGGCGGCGGCTTTGGCGCGTCGCTCAACTGGTGGCGCGTGCGCGAAGCGTTCGGCCCCAATGTCCGCGTTGACTTGCTCGATGATAGCGGCCCGCTGATGGAAGTTGCCGGCGACGGTCGCTGGGGCACCATGAAAGCTGCGTGGACGCTGGCAACGCCACCTGATTGCACCGATTGTCTTGATGGCTTGTCGAAGTGGTTGCCGTATTACAACACCCATGTCGCGGCGCCTGATCGTTATGCGTTGTTAGCGTTTCATGGCGACGATGTGATCGGTACGTACTTTGGGATTGATGACCCAACGCAATCGGCGCGATTGACGGCGTTGCGCGCGGCGATGGGGCCGCGCCAAAAGGCGTTTACGCAAAGCGGCGATTCGCACGTGATGTTTTCGCTGACGCCGTGGCCAACCGCAGGTGGCGTGCCCCTAAAAACGTGGATTCAGCAATTTCTCACCGACGATCCGGCCTGGGCGCATCAAGGCCCATAAGTTTACGAACTGCAGCTCAACATCGAACAACCGGCTTTTTGCCGTGCCCAGTCGGGGCGCTTGGCTGCAAAGGCCGCTGCATTTGACTGCTCGGTGTAAGGGGTGCGAGTCACCGCGAGCAACTGTTGCAACACGCTGGCGTCGTTGCGTTCGAGCGCATCGATGGCTTGTTGCGCTAGGTAGTTGCGAGGCACGTACAGCGGATTGACGCGATTCATGGCGGCGGCGCGTTCGGCGTCGGCGTTGCTAGCGTGGGCGCGAGTGCAGTAAGCATCGAGCCAAGCGGTGAGCGCGATAGCTGCGCAGCCATCGACATCGGCCGCAGTGTAAAATGCATCGCGCAACGGTGCAACGCGCGCTGCATATGCGGCTTTGGCATCCGCGCTTGGCGCCGATGGCACGTTGGCCAAATGCCGGAAGAACAACGTGTAGTCGATTTCGGTAAGCGCAAAAATTTCCAGCAATTCGGCGATCAAGCCATCGTCTTCGTCGCGGTTGCCGGCGTCGAGTCCGAGCTTGGCCAGCATCATGCGGCGATAGCCTGCCGTATATTCGCGCCAGTACATATCGAGGCCGGTTGCCAGGGCGGCATCGTCGTTGATCAGCGGTCGCAGTGCGCGTGCGAGCTGCGCGAGATTCCATTGGGCGATGCGTGGTTGTGCACCGAAGGCGTAGCGGCGACCGTCGGCATCGGTGGTATTCGGGGTCCAGCGTGGGTCGTATGGTTCAAGCCAGCCGTAGGGGCCGTAGTCGATGGTGAGACCCAAGATCGACATGTTGTCGGTGTTCATCACGCCATGCACAAAGCCAACCCGCATCCAATCGATCACCATCGCGGCCGTACGCAGGCAAACTTGATAGAAGAATTGCAGGTAGTCGGCAGGCGCGAGCGGCTTGGTCGCGGTGCCTCCAAAAAATTCACGCACAGTGTAATCCGTGAGTTGTTGCAGCAACGCAATGTCACCGCGTGCTGCATGAATTTCAAAATTGCCGAAGCGAATGAAGCTTGGGGCGACGCGCGCGCAGATCGCACCGGGTTCGTGCCGGGCGTTGCCGTTGTAGAACATATCGCGCAGCACGGCGTCGCCGGTGCCTACCAGTGACAAGGCACGCGTGGTCGCTACGCCAAGGTGATGCATGGCTTCGCTGCAAACCAATTCGCGCAGCGACGAGCGCAGCACGGCGCGGCCGTCGGCGTTGCGTGAGTATGGCGTGGGGCCCGCGCCTTTGAGTTGCAGTTCTTGCCGGTGGCCTGACGGCGTTTTGATTTCGCCAAGCGTGATCGCGCGGCCATCGCCGAGTTGGCCGGCCCAGTTGCCAAACTGGTGGCCACCGTAACATGCGGCGTATGGCACCATGCCGTCGAGGAGGCGGTTGCCGCCGAGCGCTTCGATCCATTCGCGCGACGGCGGCGACGCGATGCCTAACAACTGTGCAACGTCTTCGATCCACGCTAACAACTGTGGCGCTGCAACCGGGGTTGGCGCAACGAGCGAGCCGGCCACGCCGCTGACTTGGCGTGTACCTGCACGGCCGGAGCGGTCAAATGGCAGGCTGCGAACAAACTGGTCGTCGAACATTGCGGCACCTTAGCGTAGCGCCCGCGAGATGCAATCGCTGGTCGCGCAGGTATCGACAGCGCGGCTGACTCATCGTAGCGTGGTGGCATGCGAAATTCATGCGGCTTGATCTTGGCGTTGGTGGTTGTAGCCAGCGCTTGCGGTAAAAAAAGTGGCGACGCAGGCAAAAGCGGCGGGGCGCCTGCCGTCGACTTTGCAGCGATAGCCAACGCTGCGGTGCCTGCGGCGGCCAAAGCTAGCTTGGTGTTTGAAAACGCCAGCCTTAGCGACGACGGGGAAAACATGAGTTTTGCTCGGCCCAAAGGCTGGACGGTGGAAAACAAAGCTTTTCCAGGGAAATTCAAACCACCAGCAACGCCAGATCTTGGCTTTATGACGTCGTTTTCCGTCGGCACCGGTTGCGATGGCGGCTGCGAGCCCAAAGATTGGAAAGCCGTTGTCGAAAAACAAATGAAGAACTTAGTCAAAGACGGCCCCAACGCTCACGAAGAAGCGTTGCCGAACAATGGCCGCATTCGCTGGGATGTGGACGGCGACAAGGCCCACGTGATCGCAACCTGGTGGAAAGAAGGCGATCGCCACTATCGCGATTGTATCGTGTGGCTCGACAACGCTGAACTGGCGAAGTCAGTCGATGCGTTTGTCGCTGCGTGCAAGAACGTACGTTTCGAGTAATTGCAGCTCCCTCGATGGGGCGTTTTCACGACGGTTCTTAGCGCAACACGATACGTACGTACGCACACGGCTTGTCGTCGTCGTTGCGATACAACGCACCAGCCGCGCCGATGACGGCAGCATCGTCGCCAGCGACTGGCGTCGGCGTGAAGAGCGCGACTCGTGCGCTGATGCGATCGCCTGCAAAGCACGGCTTGCGGTAGGCAATTTCCAAAGCGCGGGCATAGCGCATCGGTTTGTTTTGCCCCACAGCTGCCATGCGGCGCAGCGCAGCGTCGATGAACCAACGCACGTACACCAACGAATTCACGTGTTGGTTGGAATCGGTGTGGTCAAGGCCCGCGATGAAGTAGGCGTCGTCTTGGGTCAGTGGTGCCAAGGTTGCCGCGTCGGCTGGCACTTCGCCAACGAGTGCTGGCGCGGTGGTATCGTAGATGTCGCTTGGCACTTCAGGAAATCCTGGTGCGTTGAGCCGGGTGACGCCACGTTGGCCAGGGCCGCCAAAAATGTTCGTGAACGTGTGCTCGGCGAAAATCGAAGCAACCGCAAACTCTGGTCCTGGCCCAGACAACGGCAACAGCCGGCCGCCTTTGGCAAACAATGTGGCGCCGATGTTGAGGAACAAATGGGAGCCTGCGCTGTTGCGCGCCAAATAGAAGCCACCGTCGGCAGCAATCGCTTGGTCAACCCGCGCAGGCGCTTCACTGGTGTTCACGATTAGCCGCGTTAACACGGGGATTTGACCGCGGCCTTGCATCTCGCGAGCGCCTGGCAGGTGGGTGATTAGATCGCGCCACAGCCAGCCAATAATCGGCGCCGTACCCAATATGCCGAGGCGGCCATCTTGGGCAACATCGTCGTAGTGCAACTCGCCGGTTGGCCGGCCCCGTTGGGAATCGGGCAGCGGCGGCAGAGCAGGCGAAGGCAAACGAATAACAACCGACATATCGAGCCAGGTTAGCCTAGCCAAAGGCCGGTGCCTAGGTATGCCACGGCTAGGAAACGCGAGTTCTGCCGCACCTAACCAACCGGGTGAATTGCGCAACGGCCATTTGGCTCGTACATTCGGCGGGTGAGAACCTCCAACTTCATCGTTCCAACGGTTATTGAGCAAACCCATCGCGGCGAACGCGGCTGGGACATTTTCTCTCGGTTGCTCAAAGACCGGATCATTTTCCTCGGCACGGCCATCAACGATGACGTAGCCAACGTCATCATCGCGCAGATGTTGTTCCTTGATTCTGAAGATCCAGAAAAAGACATCATGTTGTACATCAACTCGCCTGGCGGCCACGTCAGCGCAGGGTTGGCGATCTACGACACCATGCAATGGCTGCATTGCGATGTTGCGACCCTGTGCATGGGCCAAGCTGCATCGATGGGCGCGTTTTTGCTCAACGCTGGCACCAAAGGCAAACGCTACGCGTTGCCGCATTCGCGCATCATGATTCACCAACCGCTTGCTGGCTTCCAAGGCCAAGCGACCGACATCGATATTCACGCTCGCGAAATTCTCAAAACCCGCGACACCCTCAATGACTTGATGTCGAAACACAGCGGCCAGCCAATCGACAAGATCAAGCTGGACACTGAGCGCGACAACTTTATGTCGTCGCAGCAAGCCAAAGAATACGGCTTGATCGACGACGTGATGGTGACTGCGAAGATCAATAAAGAGAAGAAGTAGTTACTTGCGTTTGCGGCGTTCAGCTTTGGCCGCGGGCTTAGCAACGCCGCTCTTTGGCTGAATATTTTCTCTACGAATCGCTGCGGCGAGAAGCGGTGCCTTGCGGTCCAGGAGACTAATGGTCGCGTCGCCTCGCTCGTATTCTTCCATCCAGGCACGGCGTTGCCGAATGATCGTTTCATGATCACGTAAGCCGAGCTTCTGGATGGTGCGCTCCGCTTTAGGACGCAGCTTTGAGGGCATTTTGTCGGTGATCCGCAACTGCAGACTCGGCAAGATAATTTCGAACCAGCCGTCCTCGACTTCAAACGGATCCAGAAAA
>JAKQOD010000499.1 GCA_029565465.1 Deltaproteobacteria bacterium | reverse complement strand
GCCGCGAAATTGTGAACGAATTGTTTCGCAGCGCGCGGCAAAACCGGCTTTGCCGAGCCACGCGGTAAAGGTCTTCGACGGAAAGCCCGACCACACCGCAAGCAAGCCGCCAGTCCGCAGCGCTTGATAGATCATCTGCAGGCCTTTGAGCCGATACAGCGCCACGTTGCTATCTTGGGTCAGCGCGTCCGGGCCGTTATCGACATCGAGAATCACCGCATCGTATTTTTGCGCGGCGGCCGCCAACACATCGGCAACATCGGCATGAATCAACGTGACGCGCGGATCGCGCAGTGGATGATTCGCCAAATGGCCAAGCACCGTTTCGTTCCAGCGAATGACGTCAGCCACCAGCTCGATGATGTCGACCTTGGCGTCGGCCGGCAGCACGTCGAGCGCAGCTCGCAGCGTATAGCCAAGGCCCAAGCCGCCGATGAGCACGTGCGGTGCGGTTTTGCCAAGCACCGGTTGGCAGGCCAACTTGCCCAGCGCATCTTCCGAGCCATGGTTGCGGCTGCCCATCAGCTCAATACCGTCGACGCGAATGACAAAATCGCTGCCGTGCTGCGTAAGCACCATGGCGCCGCCGTTAGGCGACACCACTTTTTCGATTACCACCGTCGGAATCATGGCGCGGTGATAACACCGCCGGCCGGCTTAATCTCGTAACAAAGGAAACAATGTTTCCATGGCGTCGGCAACCGCAGCGCTTTCATTTACCACGCGTTGGGTCAGGCTCGGAGCCGTGTCGCGATAGCCGAAGGCACGCTGCTGTTGCGGCGAATCTTTCGGTGTTTGTGAGCCTGTAAGCGTGAGGTTGCGTGGATTGTCGAACCGTGGCAGGGCACTTGAATCCACCCCTAACATGGTCGCGCGTTCACGTGCACGGCCCGCGAGATGGCACGACACGCAGTCGAGCGAGTCGGGATTAAACTGTTGGGTCGGGTCGTCGACCGTGAGGGTGAAGGCTAGCGCCGCGTTGAGGTCAGCTTGGCTCGCGGTCAATTTGACCGAGCCGCCGCCAATGCCGCCATTGTTGATAAACTCACCGGCGAGTGGCGCGAGTTTGCGCGATTCAGTGGTTTCGGGCGTGATCGAGAAGATCCCGATGTTGTCAGCGCCGATCGTCTGCGCCACCGTCGATGCTGGCAACCCGTGAATCGGCAGCGGTGTCAGCGTCGCGCCGTTGCGTTTATACCCGGCAAATTCCCAGGCCACCGTGCGGCCTTCCATGGCGGTGAGCTGCGTTAACGCACCTTCGCCAGCATACTTTTTGATCAGCTTGGTAAATTCTTGATACGTCGGTCCGGTCAGGCCTTCGCTCGCAACCGTGGGATGGATCCCGAGCGGCTGCGCCGCACTGGTGCTTTCGACCGTGCGCAGCGCCAGCCAATCATAGGCCAACGCTCTGAAATCGAATTCGTTAAACTCATAGAACAGATGCAGCGCAGCGTCGTCGACGTTGAGCACACCTGGCGCGCTATCGGACGGCCCATTGCCACTCATCGATTGTGCGATCAAGCGCAATTGTCGACGGCATTTGCTTGGGTCAGACGTGAGCAACGCGAGGTCCGGAAAGCACGGATCCAAGCGTGCCGCCACGATATGCCACGCCGAATACAAACCGGGATTGTTGGAGCGCGTTGCAAAAAGAGTCTGCGTAAACAAGGTGTCGCTCAACAGCGGCCCGCCTTTGCCCATGGTTGACAGCGGCAGCAGCTGGTTGACGTTGCTGAACTGCGTGGGCAACGGAAACAGCACCGAGACATCGTTGCTGCCATACGTT
>JAKQOD010000741.1 GCA_029565465.1 Deltaproteobacteria bacterium | reverse complement strand
CAACCGTACCTCGGTTAAGCCAACTTCGGCGCCTTCTACCAACAGCCGGAAGTCGCAAGCCAAAGCCAACTCAAGGCCACCACCATAGGCTGAACCATTCATGGCGGCGATCGTTACACACCTCGCCATCGCAACCTGATTGATCGCCCCGCTGATGGCATTGATGTAGGGCGCGGTGTCTTCGGCAGCAACACCTTTGCGTTCTTTGAGGTCAGCCCCCGCACAGAACGCTTTGTCGCCACTTCCCGTGATGACGATCGCGCGCACACTAGAATCGGTGCTCAGATCAAACACGGCTTCGTGCAACTCTAGATTGAGCGCCCGTGACAATGCATTGCGTGCTTCAGGTCGCGTGAGGGTGAGCCAAACAACACCGTTATCGCGGCGTTCGATACGAAGAAGATCTGACATGGCGCAAGCCTAGATCGTCGCCTACTTTTTAGCCACGATTGCGATCGACGTAATCTTCACACCCAAACCTTCGACATAGATGCGCACGCTATCGCCCCCGTTGTACTTGCTGGGCATGCGTGGCAACACCAACACCTTGCGGTCCATATTCCTAAACAAGGTCAACGAAGCCGCGATTTCATGCGCTTGCGCATCTAGCGTCACGCCTAAGATGCCGCGATCACTCGCTGCCAGCGAGCCTATCTCGGCATTGGCAAAAATGACTTCTGGAGCACTTGAGCTTACCCCGGTATTAATGACCGGAGGCACTAAGTTGTTTGGGTCACTGTACAGATTTGCATAAAAGACCAAGTTGTCTGGACCGCTTTGGCTAGCGTGAATCCCCAGGTTGAATAGGCCCGTGGGCACCGCCGTTACCTCGAAGGCAAGCCACAAAGTTGCAGTACTCACCGCCGCTGGGAATTCGAGCAGGCCTTTGCGGCCAACCATCTGCTCGATGCTGTCGTTGTTGAGCAAAAATGACGAAGGCGGCTGTGAAAACAAGTCCGCCAACAAGGTTGGGTTTAGATCGGTAAGCGGCAAAAAGCGCTCAAGCCGATCCTGTTGCGTACCCGACGAAATCGGAGTGTCGCAGACATCGCCGACGCCATCGCCATCGAGATCAAGTTGGTCCGCATTTGGAAAAAACGGACAATTGTCAACGCTGTCGCCGAGGCTGTCACCGTCTTCGTCGTGGCCCACGGCAACGTTCGCATCGCGAACTTCGGGGGAACTCGTAAACACCAAATTGCACGCGCCGGTTGCACTCGCTAGCACGCCTACCACTAAACTAACGATTGCTCTCATGTGCGCCGCCCCGTTGTTGTCTATGACTGGCCCAACTCCGCCCGCCGTCGCGACCGCGCTTGTTTGCCAACATGCGCTTTGAGATACTTCGATGGCAATTCGTGGCCAATACATGCAGCAATTTGCCGCGACGCAGCCACAAGCTTGTCGAGATTGATCCCCGACTCGATGCCCATGCTGTCGAGCATGGCAACCAAATCATCGGTGGCGAGGTTGCCCGACGCGCCCGGCGCATAAGGGCAACCGCCGAGCCCACCAGCCGACGAATCGATCGTGGTCACGCCTTGCGTCAACGCCACCAGACAATTCGCGAGTGCGGTGCCTTGGGTGTCGTGGAAATGCACCGCAATCGCGTCAACCGGCTCTTGTTCGAGCACTTGCGCGACGACGCTTTCGACTTGTCGCGGGTTGGCCACGCCGATCGTATCGCCGAGTGAAACTTGGTACACGCCCATCGCACGCAACTCACGGGTGAGCGACAGGACGCGGGCGGGATCAACTTCGCCTTCGTACGGACAGCCAAACACCGTCGAAACATACGCCCGTACCATCACGCCAGCCGCAAGCGCGGGCGGCACCACTTCTTCAAATGCAGCCAACGTCTCCGCGATCGACTTGTTGACGTTCTTTTTATTGTGGGTTTCCGAAGCCGAAAGAAAAACCGCGATTTCTTTCATGCCGGCGGCCAGTGCGCTGTCGAGACCACGGCGATTCGGCACCAACGCCGACATGCGCACACCTTCGCGGCGGGTCACGCCACGGGCAACTTCCGCTGAGTCCGCAAGTTGCGGAATCCACTTCGGGCTTACAAAGCTGGTGATCTCAATGTTGCGTATGCCGGCGTCGCTCAGGGCATCGATAAACGCGATCTTGTCAGCGGTAGGCACCTGACGCGACTCGTTCTGCAGACCATCACGAGGCCCAACTTCGTACACCGTGACGCGCGCTGGCAGCTTCACAACCCAGTCCTAGCATGAATTCCGCTACGCTTGCAGCTGGCCAGCCAGTCAGGCGTCACTTCGTCGAGGGTGGCCACGATATGATCTGCCGCGGATTGGTCCCATTGCGCAAAATTGCCAGCGGTAATCGCGATCACGGTGCAGCCTGCCGCACGCCCGGCGGCGATACCAGCCTGCGAATCTTCCAACACGACACAATCGGCGGGGTCGACACCGAGGGCTTGGGCGGCTTGCAGATATCCAATCGGGTCGGGCTTCGAACGCACAACATCTTCGGCTGCCATCACAACATCGAAGCGCGCGTGTTCACCTAAATGCTTCAACGCTTGGGCGGCTTCCGCACGCGAGCTGCCCGTAACCAATGCGCGTTTCTGGCCGGCGGTGCGAGCCAAGAGCGCTTGGGCCCCCGGCAAAATCGTGATGCCGCTTTCGGCAAAAACATCTTCGCGAACCACGGCGACCGCAGCGATCAACTCGTCGCGCGTCATGGTGATCGCAGGATACAATTCGCACATGCGATTGTAGATCGCGACCCACGAACGGCCAATCACGTAGTCGCGATCGGCTTGAGTAATCACGATGCCCGGCGTGCGCGCCAATACACGTGCCATGGCTTCCGCCGATTCCCGTTCGGAATCGACCAACGTGCCGTCGAGGTCAAATAGCAATGCCGCTGGAAACACGGCGCCACGCTAACATAACGCGTGTGCTGGTGTCATGGTTGCTATGGCATCGGCACGCGAGCTGAGTCACAATCACCGGATGAAGTTCAGTTTGTGGCGGTCTTGTCTGCTTGTGACGCTGTTCGTTGCACCACTTGAGCTCGGGGGCTGTGCATCAGCACCAGTGCGCGAATCCGTGCGACGTTACGAATCTGGCGACTTTGCCGGTAGCCGTGCCGCAGCGAAAGCGGCGCTCGCGCGCAGCGAATCCGACGACGATGCCTGGGGCATGAAGCTGCGTGCTGAGCTCGCGTTGGGCGATGCAGGCGCCGTCATGGAAACCTACGC
>JAKQOD010000498.1 GCA_029565465.1 Deltaproteobacteria bacterium | reverse complement strand
GCCGCGCTGACCAGCGGCCAAGTACGCCGAGCTGAGTTGTTCTTGCAAAGCAAATTCACCTTTCGCGACGGCCAAGACCATCGGTTGCCATACGATCCGAACGCCGCCGTTGCCAAACAGGTGGCACAATCGTTTGCGAGTTCATGTGAGCATCTCGGCGTCGAATATCTCGACAGCCTCGTGCTGCATGGGCCCTCGCAAAGCGGCACGCTGGGCGCTGCAGATCATGAAGCGTGGCGTGCCATGGAGCAATTGGTGCTCGCGGGCAGCGTTGGGGTCATTGGCATCAGCAATGTGGCAGCAACTCAGCTGCGCGAACTGCTGCAATTCGCACGCGTCGCACCGACGTTCGTCCAAAACCGTTGTTATGCATCGCGTGGCTGGGACGCTGCCATTCGCGCGATCTGCGTCGACGCTGGCGTCATCTATCAAGGCTTTTCACTGTTGACGGCCAACCGCACCGTGCTTGCAGCACCAGCCGTGCTGGCATGCGCGCAAAAACACGGTCGCAGCCCTGAGCAAATCGTTTTTCGTTTTGCCTTGCAGGCCGGCATGTTGCCGCTCACCGGGTCCAGCGACATGTCGCACTTGCACGCTGATCTAGCGTGTTTTGACTTTGAGCTATCCACAGCCGAAACCGAGGTAGTTGCAGCCGCGGCCATCGCGCCTGTAGCGTGAGGTTCCTATTGTCGCTGGGCTGCGATACGCTAGCCCTATGGGTTGGCAAGCATTGCTACTGACACTCACGGTTGTAGGCACCGGCTGTTTTACCAAGCCGAGCGCGCCTGCAAGTTCCGACGCCAGCAGTGACGCCAGCAATGACGCCAACCCGATTGATGCGAGCCCCGATGCTTTCATCAACACGTGTGGCGCCGGCAAAGCACCTTTGCTGCCGGGCATACGCTTTCCTCGTCGCAACGCGCTCGCGGTTGGGGATCTCAACCACGACGACATTGATGACTTGGCGATCTTCGGCGAAACAGCGAACCAGGAACAGCACATTTTTGTGTATTTCGGCAGCGAGGTACAAGCGATCGACATCGCATGCGCCGATGACGAGATTATTGTCAGTGATGTACGGGTGATTGGTGCCGTCCGGTTGGGCCCGCACTACCCAGATGACAGCGGCGGCATGCCGAACATGGGTACCAGCCACCTGCGTTTTGTTGCACTCGCGCCGAATGGCCCTGGCCCGCACCACATTGAATTACGTGAACTCACGTATGCCACCGATCAAACACGAAGCTCGGCGCGCGTGATCAAAGTACCAAACAACAGCATCGGTCTTCCGAACTGGACCGACCCGTCTACCAACAATTCCGCGTTCATTCTCGATCGCACCTTCGGCTCGCCGGAGCGACGCGAGCTGCTGTTCGGTGGCAACGGCAAAATGTTCACTACTTCGTTCGCTGGCAACGGTCAGCCCAATACCGTGGCCGAGACTGTTGTGGTTACCCCAACGTTTTCCGGAAGCTTTTACGAAGTTATTGAGCAGCGCGAAGGCGGCCCCATCACCGAGCCGCTCACCATCATTACGGGCACCGAAATCCGGACGCTTACGAAGCCTTCGACGACAACCTTGAACATCAATTCCGGCATGGCGGGTGGCGCTGGCGACCCCATGGGCACGGTGTGGGCGTCGCATGAGTACTCGCAAGTTACCGATGATTACTCCGTCTTCGGTTTGCGCGTGCCGCAGTACTCGACCAACAATCAACCATCCGCGCCACAATTTCAAATTGTGCTTAACGATGGCCAAATGAACACGTGCTCACTCAATGTAAAGTCGACACCAGCAAGCGGACCATTTCTCACCGACGGAGTTGTGGCCAAGTCTTTTGGCGCAAACGGTACGTCTTTTATCGGCGTGCTGACCACCAATGCCGGGTCTGCAACGCCAATAAATCAACTGTGGTTCTCGGCACACTACAATCCGCAAGCGGGCGCATTGATGGCGTCAACCCAAATCGAGGAACTCGCTAACAACGAATTGCCGTTGTTAGCCGTGGGTTGGTTTCAAGCCAAGAAGCCCACCGGGCAACAACAGGTGTTGGTATTTTATCCAAAGAGCCCGAGGCGTTCGTTGTGCTTCAAACCGACGATTGGCATTGACGGCATCACGCCCTGCTAACAACATCACCGTGGTTTGCTACGCCAATCCTTTTGGCTGAACACATCAAAATCAATGACGAGGCAAACCGCTTTGTCGTGTTCGTCGACGCCCCAATACGCCGTGTAGTCGCCGGGTTTCACCGGCAACGCAACCGCGAGGCCATTAGCGGTGCGGCGCTCAACCGACATCGCCGTTGCAGCAAAGACCGGCGCTGGTAACACCGCGGCATCGTCGACGGCCGCAGTGCTGCTTGCATCTTGTACTGCAAGCCAACCAGACGTACTGCTCACGGTTGGCAAAGCAGCGCTGGTAGCCGGCGGTTTGGCTCCTGCAAAGTGCGCCACCGTCCAGCGTGCGATCGGTGGACGGCCACAGTGAACGACCACCGCCGCCAATTTCTCTTTTTCACCACCGACAGCAACCGCCAGCATGCAACGAAACGTCCCCGGCGTTACCTTGCGATCAAGCACCCGCTGCGACTTGCGCAGCGTTGGATCAACCAAGGCAAAGCCGCCGCTCGGCACTGGCAGTGGTGCTGCGAGCCAACGCACTTCGATGCGAAGGTTGCCAAACTGCTCGCCGTAACGCAGCAAACGGGCAATATCGCGTGGCGCTGCTAACTCGCGTTTCACCTCCAGCGCAGGCGGCGGCGCCTCGGGTGCAACGTAGCCAGTTACCGCTAGCGTCAAACCTTGCACTGGCGCGGTGGCAACCGCTTTGCGTTTGCCTTTGGCCGCTGGCTTCAGCGCTTTCGGTTGCGCCGCAGCACGCCGCACGGCCTTCTTGGCAATCGGCCGCTTTGCGGCAGCCTTCGCTTTGCGTTTTGCAGGTGCTGGTTTCTTCGTCGCCATAGCCACACTGTAACGCAAGCTGCTACGCGGTGCAGCGGCGCTACGGTCGTTGTCGGCGCCGCAATACCAGGAGCCCACACCACAGGGCGCCAAGCGCAACCACACCACCATCAGCAGGCGCGTTGGTTTGGCATCCACCGTCGCTGCGGTTCGCTGCATTCGGCCAACAAATGGACTGCGTTGGCGATGCTTCCAAGCAGCTAAAGCCGCTTGGACAAACGCTGCCAACATCGCATTCGGCAGTGCAGTATTTATTGGCACCATCGCTGGCACAAACACCCAAAGCGCATTCTTCATTGTTGCTGCATGCAGCACCCAGCCCGCCCGGCTGGCTGGCATCCGGCGCGCAATACCCTTGCAAACACGCAAAGCCCGCTTCGCAGGTCGCACCGGCCGTGCACTGCGCCAAGACCTTAACCGAAACCGATTGCCGCAACTCCGTGCCGCTGCCCACCGCTGACACCGTGATCGTTTGCGCGCCGGCAGCCAACGACGGTGGTGCGTTAAACACAAACGGCGCGTTGGCGAGGCTACCCGACGCGACACCGCCAACTGCAGCGTCGACGTGTTCTACCAAAAAACGGCCACCTAATTCCGCGGCAATGGGGAACTCTGGTTTTACCCATGCACCGTTTTTGGGCCGTGTAATCGTCAGCGATGGCGGCACTGGCGTGCCGGGGCCAAATACGTCGAGCAAGTACTTGGTTGTGTTTTGGGTTGGACCACCGCAGAAGCACTCACGTGGCGAGCCACGCTCTTCGCCGCACGGCGCATCGACGTCTTGGAATTCTTTGTGATACGGCGGATAGAGATACGTTAAAGGATCTTTAGCTTCCAACTGATGATCCAACCCAAACACGTGCGACGATTCCTGCACGCCGGCCCAGCACAGATAATCGAGATTTGAAGTCTGCGCTGCAAACACGAATGACAAGCCATTGTCTTCTAGCGCGCCGCAAGATAGGTACGGCGCAACGCCACCGGCTTCGAATCCCGGATCAAAGTCGGTCGATTTGCCACCGAACATAACTTCCGAGTGCGGCGAGTTGCCGGGATCCGTCGTTACAATCTGAAGATCGAACAGCGAATAGGTATTTTGCATGCACGCGACCAACGCCTTCCATGAAGCGTCGCCCCATGGATACGGCGACAACGTCGTCAACGAGCTGGCAATACTCGATGTATCGTTGCGTGAATCGTCGTTGCCAGGACGCACCGTGCAGCCATTTGGCATGCAGTTGTTGAGATAGATCACATGCGAAATCGTAGTCCGCGTGGGCCGTTCACCAGCCACTAGCTGCGGGCCGCGCACCCGTGGCGTCGGCGCCAGCGGTCGAAAATCGGGCCGAAATTCGAGCCGATCGGGGCCAAAGGGTAACCGTGCATCACCCAGCGATGCAGTGGGTGAAGCGACAATGCTGATAGGTGCCGGCTGTAACACTGAAGCGAGCAACAAAGCGAAGCGTATCATAGGCCTAGCAGCGTATCCGGGCTTGCCGCAGCCGCCCAACCGCGAGCGGTAGCAGTTGCTAACTGCTACCGATACGATGACGCCGCGATGACACCGTTGACTGTATCGATGATCACACTTTTACGGAACTAACCGGCCGCAACGCTGTCCAGTTGCTTATGAAACGCTGCGTGTTGCTCGTTGGAGTTGTAGCGCTCTGCGAGGTGTTGGCTGAGGCGCCACCTGCGCATGCCGAACCCGACGAGGTCGATCTGCGCCCCAAGGTCACCGCTCATCGCGTGAATGGCAAACGAGCTGGCCGCTACATCGACTTTGCAGTCAGCAGGCGCATCGAAAACCCACATGCAACTGCTACCGATATCGACATTCGGTGGCGGTTACCGCCACACGGCGCAGTGACCGACCTACGCTGGCGTCGCGCCGATGATGCAACCTGGGTCAACGCCCAAGTTATGCCGGCCACAGCGGCGCGCGCAATATTCGATCTCTATCGGGAGGGGCCCACCGCGTTGGATCGGGGCCCTCTGTTAGCAACTGATGAGTTGCTGCTCGACGGCCCCGGTTTACACATCGAGTCGCCGACGCTGGCTCCCCATCGCGCACTACTGCTCGAATATCGAGTGACGGTTGCGCTGTGTTATGTCAACGGCAATTACATCGCCCCCTATCCCTACGGCGAGCTCGACCCTGAGCTCGAAGGCTTCTTCGACCAGCCGGCGCTCGTGGTACCCAATGCGCGAATCCTTGACGCGTTGCCCGACGCTGACGCGGATTGTGGAATCTCCGGCGACAAGCCGCCAGGGTGGCGGTACATTACATTTGCCAACCAGCTCCCTGAAGGCATTCGCCCGGCAGTGGATCGAATTGAAGTAACCGGCGGCGGTGCGAGTCAAATCGTGCTCGACGTTGGCAAACGGCTTGAGCCGGCGCCGCGCCGTGCCAACGTAGTCTTTGTGATCGACGCATCGCGCAGCGTGTCGCCAGCGACCGTCGCACAGCAGTTGGCGATGGCCAAAGAGTTTTTGCAAGCGTTGCCTGATGCCAACTTCAACCTCGTCATGGCGCGCCGCAAGCCAACCCTTTTGTGGCCACAATTTCAGCCGGCCAAAGCCGCAACCCGGCTCGACAAACTAAGCGACACCACGCTTGAGCTTGGCAATGGCTCGAATTTCGACGCGGCATTGCAGCTCGCGGCAACGGTGCTGCACACTGCGGCCAAGTCGGCGCCAAGGCCAGCGTATGTGATTGCATTTACCGACGCACGTTGGCGGAACACGCTCACTGCACCGCAATTGCCCACAGCGTTGGCGAGTTTACCAGCCGGCACCGTGGTGCATATTACGACGATTGCGGAGCACCCGCCGCGCACCCTCCTACGATGGGACTACCACCCCCGATGTGATCCGATTGCCGCCGCTTTTGGCCAACGCTGGCGTGGCATGATTACGATGCTCAGCGACGTGGCATGTGATGGCAGCTCCGAGGACGTCGATCACTCAAGCCAACCATCATTGCCGCAGCAATGGGTGCGCCCGATGGTGATCGAGAAGCTCACCGTCGATGGCACGTTCATGGAGCAGCAATTGAGCGAAGGCCATCGCTTGGAATTTTTCAGCAATGAAGCCGGTGCGCGAGTGAGCATTCTGCAAGGGCTCATTTGGGGGCAGCCTTGGACGATGGCAGCCACGGCCAATGGCTTTACCAGTCCCTACTTTGCAGCGATCGCGCACACCACTCACCTTGGCAGTACGATGAGCCCAGACGAAGCGACCCAAATCGCACTAGCCGGCCACGCCGTCTCGCCGTTTACCGCCATGCTTGCGATCGACCCACGATTCGGGCCGACCAATCAAAACGACCGCCGCGGCTTCGGCTTTGGCTCCACGGGCTCAGCGATTGATGCATGCTGCAGGATGGACACGTTGGCCGACGGCGCGCCCGGCCGCGTGGTGCCTAACACAAGCAATGAAGCACTATTGCTCAAGGTAGCGGCACGTTGCGCTGCCGACCTGCGCCTCAGCAAATGGTGGGTGCAAATCGAAGCCGATATGACGGGCGATGAAATTGTCGACGTCCACATAAGTTCGAGCGATAGCGAGGCATTCAAACAATGTGTCATTGAAGGTGTTTGGGAGGTTGCCGCGTTCAATCCGCAGAATATTGATACCGTTAGCGTAATCTCTGAAAATCATTAGCGTTTACGTTGATGAAGAAACTTGGGCTGGCCCTGGATCCAATGTAGGATAACGTGTTCTTTCACCTACCTATTTGGGTTTCAAGCTGGTGCCAATGTCGAAAAATCGAAAGATAAAGGATACTTCGGCGGGTCGTGGGCGTGGTGCCGGTGCTCCGGCCATCGACGACCGACGACGCGAAGTCGCTGGCGTAGTCGCCCTCGGCATTTCCGCGTTTTTGCTTGTTGCGATGATCTCGCTGCAAGCCGGCCACCTCATTATGGGGCCGTTTGGTCGGGTAACAGCTGGCATGTTCTATGGCATCGCAGGCGTCTGCTCGTATGCACT
>JAKQOD010000494.1 GCA_029565465.1 Deltaproteobacteria bacterium | reverse complement strand
CCAGCCAAGGGCCAGCGTTGGCCACACCAAGCGTGCCAGGTAACCATTGAATTCGAACAAGTCGCCCATGGCAATGCGCTTATGCACGACCGCAATACCACCGACCCAGAGCGCAATAATGACACCGGCCGACGCGAGCGCTCGCAGATTCGGCTCAAGCAGGAGCCGCGTACGGGCCAAACTCATATTGGTCGTCAGCACTTTTTGCGATGCTTCGGTGAATCCTGCACGACGAATCGGCTCGAGCGTATACGATTTAATGATCGCAATGCCGCCGAGGTCTTCTTGTAACCGCGCCGACAACGCACCCATCTGGGCTTGCACGGCTTGGGAACCCCGATAGATATGTTTGCCCATCAACTGGCCAATGACATAGATCAGCGGGTAGGGCGCAATCGCAGCCAGCGTTAGCACCGGATCGATGCGAAACATCATCACCAACACGGTCGCAAACGCAAACGCGGTGTTCGCTAGGTTGAGAATACCGGCGCCCCACATGGCGCGCACCGTCTGGACATCCGAGGTAATGCGCGACATGGTTTCGCCCGTTGGATGTTGGCGGTGATAGCTCGCGTCGAGCGACAGCAAGTGACCGAACAGATCGCTGCGTAGGTCGTATTCAGCTGCGCGTGCCGCGTTAAAGATGGTGATGCGCGAAATGATGCGGGTGATGGCCGTGGCCAGCGCAAAGCCGGCCATCCACAAACACAAGGGCAATACCCGGCTGTAGTCGGCGGCTTTGATGGCTTCAACCACCAGCCCGGTGGTGACCGGGATGCCCAAAAAGAAGCCGTTGGTGGCGATCAGCATTACCACGCCATACGCAATGGCCGGTCGATACCTCGCGAGGTACGACCATGCACCCATTTGGTCGGGCGCCAACGACGAAGTTTTGGCGGCCGAAGGCATCGCGCGTGTGTACTCCTGTTGCATCGCCACGACAAGTTGCGAGATCACTCAATCCGGAGATTCGACATTGAAAAAATCGTTGAGATTGTGGGGCGTTGACGCGTTGTTTCAATGCGCAGTGACGCGTAGCATTGGAGCGTGGCTGACCTGGCGATTGCGCTATCTATTTTTTCGAGTGATCCAGTTGATGCTGACAACCAAGCACAACTCGTACGAGCGTTGGGCGTTGCAGTGGGCCAGCCCGTTGCAGCGGACGCCGCGGATGTAGCTGCCCAGCTCATCGCGGCGCGTCGAGCGCTTATTGACCACGAGCAAGCAAGCGCTGCGCTCTGGTTAATCGACGCCGAGTTAGCAGCGGTGCCGAGTTCGGACGTCGGGCGGCAGGTTGCGCTTTGGCTGGAAAAGGCCGGGCTGCTAGATGAAGAAATGTACGACGCTGAAAATGCCAAGGCTGCATTGCGGCAAGCGTTGGCACTGCGGCCGAACGATACGGCAGCCAAAGAACAGCTGGGCGAAATCGATTTGGCGCAAGCCAATTGGCAGCAGTTTGCGAATAAATTTGCCCAAGAAGCGAGCGGCTCGACCGATCGTGCACTTGCGACATCGCTGCGGTTGTCGGCGGCCGCTGCGTTGTTGCGGTTTGCGCCAGCAGCCCCGGAGCATGCAGCAACGATCGAAAGCAATTTGCGTGCTGCGATCGAAGTTGATCCATCCAATAGCCGGGCTTGGATTCATCTCGTTCGGTTCTTGACCAAAGCGCAACGCTGGGACGATGTTGCCGCCGCGTTGCAAGCGCGTGCCGAATCGATTACCAAGCGCGATGACTTGGCGCCGGTGTTGGTTGAACTCAGCGTTGTGCAACGCGACAAGTTGCAGCAAAGCGCAGCCGCGGCTTCCACGGTGCGTCGTGCCCTGACGTTGGCGCCCAGCAATCGCCCTGCGTTGCGTGCGGTAACCGCTGAGTTGCGAACCGCGGGGGATTGGGGTGGTTTAGCAGATGTGCTCGGCGCTGCGCTGAAAGACCGGCGCGGCTTCGACGACTCGACCCATATTGATTGGCTAAGTGCCCTCGGCGAAGTGTTATGGCAAAACCTCGGCGATTTGGACCGTGCCGAAGAAGTGTACCGTCGGGTGCGGCGCGTCGTGCCAGCACACACGCGTGCGCTTGAGTTCTATCGGGCCTACTACGCTGCCCGTGGTGATAGCGGCAAGCTCATCGCGTTGTTGCGGCAAGTGGAACGCGCTATTTCCGAAGGCGGCGCCGGCGTTATCGACGATGAACCGAATGCCGCCGATTCATCTGGGCGGGTGCGTGCGTTGGGCCTCGAGATCGCTGAGCTGTCGGAAGCCCAGTTGGGCAATCCCGAAAAAGCGATCGATGCGTGGAAACAACTCCTGCGCAGCGATCCGAATTCCAGCGAAGCACGCGCAGCGCTTTATCGCCTCTACCGGCGGACTGAAAAATGGAACGCGCTGATCGACTTGATGAAAGAAGATATCGAGCGCTTGCCTGCTGACGCGGTCGACACCCGAGTCGAGCGGTTGTTTGAAATGGTCGAGATCTATCGCGACCGGCTCCGGCTCGATGTGATGGTGTTGTCGACGTACGTTGCCATTTTGAAAATTGCCCCGGACAATCAACGCGCCAACGACGAGTTAGCGGAAAAATATCGCGCGTTAGGTCGTTGGAACGACTTGATTGCCTTGCTGTTGCAAAAGGCCGAAACCACGACGTTGCCGGTTGCTGAGCGCGTCGCGATCTTTGCGGAAGTTGCCGACTTGTGGACGGAGCGTTTTGGCAATCTTGGCAATGCGATTCGGCCACTGGAGCGTATCGTGGAAATCGCGCCACCGTCGGACGCGTATGAGCAGGCGATTCTGCGGTTGAAAGATATTTATTCGCGCCGTCGGCAATGGCGCGGGCTCATTGATTTGCTTGGCAAAGAGGAGCAGCGCGCCAGTGGCAGCGCTGCTTGGGCCAAGCGTTTTGAAATGGCACGGTTGGCAGCGGAGCGGGTTGGCGACAATCGCTTGGCAATCGAATTGCTCAATCAGCTATTGGCGAGCTTGGCTGGGCAACCCAGTGGCGACGCAACGACAGCGCTGACCGATGCGTATACGACGTTGGTCGGCCTCTATGAACGCGAACGACGCTTCTTGGCAGTTATCGAAATCGTTGAGCGCCAAGTCGCGCAGCTGGCGACGGCCAAAGAACAAGTGCCGCTGCTCGAAAAAATTGCCGGTGTATGGTCCGAGCGGCTCAACGCGCCAGCACAAGCCGCCGAAGTGTGGCGTCGCGTTTTGCACCTTGATCCAAGCCACACCAAAGCATTGCGGGTGTTGCGCGAACTGTATGTCAGCGCGAGTGATCCGGTAGGCCTGGAAGCCTTGTACATGCAGCTTGGTCAGCCCGACGAATTGGTCGACGCTTTGCTGGGCCTTTCCGAGCGCCAAGAGCAACCCGCGCAACGGTTGCAAATGGTTGAACGCGCAGCCGTCTTAGCGACCGAGCGTGCAACGGTTAATCCGCGGCCCGAAACGGCCGACCGAGTTGTGCGCGTGTGGGAACGCGCGCTACAAGTTGACCCCCATCATTTGGGTGCAGCGGTTGCACTTGCACCGTTGTATGGCAAAGCCGAGAAGTGGCCACGCTTGTTGGCAATGTTGGAGATCCAGCTGCGCGCAGCGCAGTCCGCGCCTGAAAAGCTTGCGCTCTACGACGACATTGCCCAGCTTTGCGAGCGGCGTTTGGGGTCCCGCGCGGTCGCGTTGGGGTGGGCGATCAATGCGTTGGCGTTGGACCCAAGCAACGCGGGCCGGCGCGCTGACTTGGTGCGGCTTGCAAGTGACCCAGCGCAACTGCGCGACGTTGCGAAGGCCATCGATATCAATGCGCGTTTGGCAACGCTGCCCGTCGACGCGCGTGCCGCAATGTGGCGTGAAGCCGCTGCGATTTGGCAACGCCTCGGCGATTTTGGCCAAGCCCGTGAAGCCATTGTGCAACTGCGTACGCTGTTGCCCGACGATCTCGCTGCCGAGCGAGAACTCGAAGCGCTCTTGATTGCAAGCAATGATTGGCCCGCCGTGGTGGCCATGTGGCGCGAACGCGAAACCCGCGCAACAGACGCTGCGCAACGTTCGCAACTACGGTTCGAAATTGCGGATGCACTCGAACATAAGGTTGGCGATATTGATGGTGCGATCAGCTCATACCGCAGCGCCATTGAGGCGGCCCCGGGGCCTGGCATCGTAATCAACAGTAGCTTGGCTGGATTGGAGCGCCTGTTTGCAGCGCAAGGCCAATGGCCAGCTTTGCTCGCCACCCTCGAAGA
>JAKQOD010000452.1 GCA_029565465.1 Deltaproteobacteria bacterium | reverse complement strand
GACACAGACACAGACACGGACACGGACACAGACACGGACCGGAAGCGCAGCGACAACGTGCCAGTCGCGATGCATCGCGCATCGGCCCCGACGCTTGGACATGCCGCGACGCTGCCGCCGAATCAAGCAGGGCTCGGCGGGGCTGGGCTGCTCACGGTCACACCCGATCCTGGCGTAGTTGAAATCAACATGGCGCCAAGCTCGTCGGTCGTGCAGTTTGCGCGGCAAGCACGCGCAGTGTGGCGCGCCGCCGAATCGGCCGGGCTATCGGCGATGCGTTATCGCTACAACGGCGATGTGGTCGAGTCCGGCGGCGGTGGCCAGCTCACGTTTGGGGCGCACAGCCCCACCGCAAGTCCGTTTTTGCGGTATCCGCACGTGTTACCTGCAGTCGTTCGTTATCTCAACAATCACCCTGCACTGTCGTATTGGTTTGCCAGCGACTGCGTCGGCGCATCCAGCCAAGGGCCGCGCCCCGACGAAGGCACCCGCGAGCGTTACCAAGAACTGAGCCTGGCACTAGCCTGGCTGGAACATCAAGCCGACCAAGCGCCGCTTGCGCCGCGCCACATTTGGCAAGCCTTGGCGCCCTTGCTCGTTGATTCCGCTGGCAATTCACATCGCGCCGAGCTCAACATTGAAAAGCTTTGGAATCCTGGACTCAGTACCCATGGCACCCGGCACGGTGAGATGGGCGTGGTCGAATTTCGCGCAGTGCGCATGCCGCCGCATCCCAACATGCTGGCTGCACTCGCGGCGTTGTTGCGCAGCGTGATCGCGCGTTGCGTGGTTGCGCACTATCGCGCGCCATTGATCGAATGGAACGAGGATTTACACGACCGCTTTGCACTGCCAGCAGCACTTGAGCAAGATTTGCAACACGTGTTGGGCGACCTCGACGAACATGGCTTGGGCTTGCCACCAGGGCTGCGCCGTGAACTCATGGCGTGGCGCGACCCCGGCATCTTGTGTCAGCAAAATGGTTCGGCGCTGTCGATTTCTCGGGCGCTCGAATTTTGGCCTTTGGTCGGCGATGTCGCGTCGCAAGAAACTCTCACTGCGCGCTGGGTCGATTCCTCGACGGAGCGATGGCAACTGGCAACCTATGACGGGCCACCCGATGAGCTACGGGTTGCCGGCCGTGCAGTGCAACTGGTTGCCCTTTCCAGCGGTGGCCCGTGGGTGCTCGGCGTGCGCCGACGCGTTTTTGTGCCAGAGCCAGGCTTGCACCCAGGGCTGCCAGCACTCGATCCGTTGGTCATCGAATGGCGCGTTGGCGCCGCGTGGCAGCGCATTTCATTGTGGAGTTGGAAGCCCGATGGCGGCGCCTATCCTGGCTTGCCCGTTGATGCAATGGACGCTGCGGTGCGTCGGCAAAACCGCGTCGTCGTCGAAACACTGCGTACGCCGCCGACCAGCTCCGGCCGGCCGTGGCCAGTCGTGCGTGGCGTCACCGTCGACACTCGCCTTAACGGCTAATCACGCTGCAAAAACGCCAAGTACCGCTCAGGGAAATCATTAAACGCCATCGCGGCGCCGCATTCTTTGCATACCATCGCGGGTGCTTGCCCTCGAGCGAGCGTAGCTGCGTGCGCAACTGCATCAACGATAAGGGAGTCCTCACGACCGCAGTTGTCGCATGCATACGGCGCAAAAAACGATGTCACTTTCGCCGTGCCACGGGTCGCGATGATCATGTTCAACTGGTGAATGATCGGCTCGGCAACATTGCACAATTCCAAGCTCACCCGCGCGGCTTGAGCCGCCGCTTGCAGCCGAATCCAATCGCGCACGCCAAGCGAGTTGATAAACGTTACCCCCCCAAGATCGAGCTGCAACATGCCGCGCTGGGCCATGGCGGGCAACGTCGTAAGATCTGCGTTTTCATCGATGACACCAATAAGCGCCACCTGCGCTGGGCCACGTTCTTCAATGCGAAATCGATTGCCTGATGTCATGTACTGCTCTTTATGACGTAACGGCTAGCGTTCGACAAATACGTTATAGGAAGACGCTGGTAAGCGCTCGGTTGGTGATTGTCGCACATCGATGAGCGCAATGATCTCGGTTTTACGGCCAGGGCTCAGATTAAACACCAAGTGATCGCACGAACGATACGTGAGCGCGAGCCCCATGCCAGCGCCCCCGCCTGATTCGCGTACATCGTTTTTACCCAAGGCGTGCAGAATCGTTTTGCGATCGAGGCTGCCAAACGAGTCGTTCACTTCGATGGCAACATAGCGAGCGTCACAGGCCCAACGCAATTTTACCGTTTCGTTGGGCAACAACTGCACTTCTTGGTCGCGCGGCCAGTCGCGCCGAAAGTGGTTGCCGTTGGCGTCAACTGGCGCGTTGTGGACCGCGTTCGATAACAGTTCGTCGGTGACCAGCATTGCCATCGACGACACCCGCGGGCTTTGGCCAGCACTGCGCAAATCGTTGGCAACTTGTTCAACCAATCCAGCGCGATCGCTGCCTTGTTTCAGCTCGGCGGTGCGCGGGTCGACGCCCCACAACAAGTATTTGTCTAAGCCAAACAGGTCGCGACGCAGCAATTTGTGAGCTGTAATCGTCAATTCTTCGGCCAGCGTTGGCATCTGATGCACCAACAGGTTGGTGACTGCGCCACGCATCAAGATCTTGGGTACGTCGTCGGCATTCATGTTGCCAAGCAGCGTCATGCAGGCTTCGGTGCCGCGTGCTTCGGCAGCATCGAAAAACGCTTCGGCGCGGTCCGACAACACCACGCTGCCATCGACTACAACCAGCACTGGCGCGTGATGACCGATGAGCCGAATGGCTTGCTCGATATCATCGGCGATGTTGACGCGATACCCGGTGGCGCCCAGGATGCGCTGCACCACGCGTTGGGTTTTGCGATCGGGGTGAACGATGAGAATCGAGGATTCCGACACGGGAAATAATCATACGCCAGCTGGCCGGCTCGGGGGGCTGGCGGGGATTTTTTTACCAAGTTGTTCGCTCGGCTGCCATCTGGCTGTCACCAGGCATAACACCGGCCAGGTCACCGGCCGGGCCTTCGTGCGCTCCCAACGGCACCGCGTCAGTGGTATGAATGCCCATGGCTACAGCTGTGCCCGCCGTCGAATCTGGCCTTTTGCCCGAGGTAAGTAACAGTTGGCGTGCTCGGATTTTCGGCGTTTCCTGGCTGTCGTACTTTTCGTATTATTTTACGCGGAAGAATTTTGCTGCAGTAAAAAGTAGCCTCAATCTGAGTCCCGCGAATCTGCAGTGGGTCGATTTTGCGTACTTGGTTGGCTACATGGTTGGCCAATTCGCCAACGGTGCCTTGGGCGAGATTTTCGGTCCGCGAATTTTGGTTTCAAGCGGTATGTTGATTTCAGCAGCACTGACGGTCATGTTTGCGATGGCAGACTCCATCACATCGCAGATTCTGATCGCATACATCGCGATTTCGGCAGTCAATGGCATCGCACAATCCAGTGGGTGGACCGGCAATGCGCGCTTGATGGCCTCATGGTTTTCGACCAAACAACGTGGTCAGATTATGGGTGCGTGGTCAACCTGTTACCAAGCCGGCGGCCTAGCGGCGACATTGGTTGCCGGTCAGTTATTGCATCTCGGCACCTGGCGAGTGATGTATTTGTGCATGGCAGCGTGGGTAGCCATGATCGGCATTATCTACTGGTTTACAATGCGCAACATCCCCGAAGACCGCGGGTTCGCGCCGCCAGATCCTATTGCCATTCGATCGGCAACTACAAAGCAAGCAGACCAGCGGGCCGCGCGTCGCGCGATTTTTTCGAATCCAATGACGTACTCGTTTGGTGCCTGCTACTTCTGCATGAAGCTAATGCGCTACGGTTTTTTGGGCTGGCTACCATTCTACCTACACGCAAAATTTGGATATGGAAAAGCTGAATCGCTAACAATGTCCATCGCCTTTGACTTAGGCGGAATTCCTTTCGCCATCCTCGCCGGGCAGATTGCAGATCGATTGTTAGGCGGTCGCCGCGTGCTGGTAGCTTGCTCTGCCGCGTTCGTGCTGTTCGGGGCGTTACTTGCATATCGAACCTTTGCGGCAAATGGCACTGCGATTCACTTTGCTTTACTAATGGCCGTGGGCGCTTGCCTCTTTGCTTGCGATTCGTTGATTTCCGGAGCTGCAGCGCAAGACTTGGGCGGTCCCGATGCTGCCGGTCTGGCATGTGGGGTGGTCAATGGCATTGGCTCCGCTGGCGCTGTCGTGCAGGCACTTGGGCTCGTAGCCTTAGCAGAAGCATACGGATGGGACGGAGTTTTCCAAGTGTTTCAATGGACCGCCGTCGTTGCTGGCGTCGTACTGCTGCCGTTCATTCGCGTGCGTCCAGTCGTGCGCGGTTTGGTCAACGTCCCCGTCGCTGTCGCGGCGGAAAGCAACAAACGTTAACCCTTGCCGGTCCGAATAATGCGCGCGTAGTTGTCGCCGAGTGCGTTCGCGAGCGCCAATACATCGCCGGCCGTCGCAGCCGTGCGCGCTGGGCCTGCTGCCAAGATGCCGATCAAGCGGCCAGCCACCAACACTGGCACCGCCGTGACCTCGTCAGTCCCAATGATGCGGGCCAAGCGCTCGTTGACGATGCCGCCGCCGCTCATCGTCTCGATGCGTTTGTTATCGGCCACCTGCTTAAGCACCGACGGTGCAGCCAACGGAAAGGCTAACGCGTCTACTGCATGCGTGGTCGCGTTGCCACCAACGCCGCGCAGGCCCAACGCCATCCCTTCTTTGACGTTGAACAACAACACGGCGTGCCAATGCCCAGCTGCATACTCAAAACAGGTATCAGTTACCGCATCACGCGTGGCCGCCCGTGCCATCGCAGCAGCAGCGTCGGCAAGCGGCAGGACGGGCGCCACTGGATCCGCGCCAGGCAGCACGATGCCGCTAAGCGACGCCATCGCAGCGCCTGGGTTGGTGCCGGCCCGCACCATTGCAGGTGCTTCGACCACGGGTGATGTCGGTGCTCGAACCACGGGGTTTTGGCCAGTTGCACCGGTATTTTTGGCGTGAATGGACTGCATCAACTCCGACGCACTCACCACTGGGCCGGTGGGCATGCGATGCTGTGAAAGATCGCGGCTGACTCGATCGTCGTCGAGCATAGCCAACGTGAAAACTTCCCCGGTGTGGCTATCAGGCGTGCTGTGCAACTCTGGTGGCACATCATGTTGGCCAGTGCTCAGTTGCACGTCAAAACCGTCATCAACCTCACCGTAGACTTCAGCGATCATGCGCGTCAGCACACGGCTGCAGGCCACGGCTGGCACCACCGGCATACCGACGATCTGCGCGATCGCAGCCACCACGCTGCTGCGTTGCGGATCACACAGACAAACGACCAACCCACCATCGCGGGTGCGGGCAATCGGCAACGCCAGATACTCATACGCAAGCTCGGGCGACAACAACGACGCCAACGATGGATCGCGCGCAACAAAATGTTTGTGCAATACTGCAGGCACACCGTGGAACTTGCTCAGCACGCGCGCTGCAGCGTCGGGATCCAAAAGCCCTTCGATCACCAGCATTGACAACAAGCGATCTTGGCCGCGCCGCGACTGATTCGTCAGCGTGCGCTCCAAGTCTTCCGCAGACACCAAGCCGTCTGCGAGCAAGATTTCGCCAATTCGCATCTAACACTAGTATTACCTAGCTTGGCACTGATCCGCAGCGTTGCGGCAACCCAATTTAGGGCGATTTGTCGTCGGACGGCAGGCCGACGAGTGGCAGATCGGTAAGCCCCGTGCGCACCGAGCGCATAAAACGTACACCGGGGTCTGGCTTGTCGTTGCGAAACTTTGGATCTCGCTCTTGAAACAGCGGATCCTGGGTGAACTTCATCACTTCATAGTGCCCCAGTAGGTGGGTAATGGTGGGGTGCTGCGCGACCAGGTAGCGCACCAAAGCAATATTGGCGGCAACCTGCGCCTCGGTCAGTTTCGTCTTGCTTTCGTCGCCGACATTTTCGACACCAATACCGTTGTGATTGAGCCCAATGCAATGGCGCGCCATTTTGGTTTCGGGCATCAGGCGGTATATCGTGCCGTCGCGGTCAACCAGGAAATGTGACGACACATTGACCTTGCCACCGGCATAGAGCTGCTTGCGTGAAGGCTCAATCGTGATGTTGTCGAAGTAGCCTTTGGTACCTTTGGCCGAATCACCACCGGTGTAGTGCAGCACGATAACCTGGGGCACAATGGTCAGATCTTGCGCGTTCGGGTCGCTATGTGCGCGGCGATAGGCCAACGCCAAACGCTCACGTTCAGGCGTCCACGCGATGGGCCAATCCACGATCTTGATCGCGGGTTCGGCAGCGCTCGGCGCGGCAACTGGCGCGGCAACTGGCGCCGCAACTGGCGCCGCAACTGGCTCCGCAACTGGCGCCGCATCGCGTAGCGTTGTTGGCACTGGCGCAACGGTTGCCGAGTTTGACGACGAACGACAGCCAAGTGATAGCGAAGCCATCACAAGACCAAGCGTGGCCACCATCGGCCAGCTACCGGCGCCGTTGGCCATACACAACGTCGAACGTCAGTTGTTTGCCGCTACGCACGACCGTCACCTTGGCGGTGTCGCCAGGCTTGGCATTTTGCAATACAAACATCATGTCCGACAAGTTGCGAATCTCGGTCGCACCAATGCGAATGATCCGGTCACCGCCGAGAATGCCGGCTTTAGCCGCAGCGCCTTCGGGCACCACGTCGGCGATAGCCGCACCAGGCGGTTGATTCGGTTCGTCGTTGTACGACGGCACCGTGCCAAGCGATGCACCGCTGAGCCGCATGTCGCCCGACGAGGTTGGCGGTGCAGCGACTTTTTTATACGTCAGCGGGCCTTCGCGATTGACCAACGCACCTGCAACCGCAGCCACCAACTTAGCGGTTTGCGCACCACCGGCAGCATTGATCGTGCTCGCGTCATCAGACGAACGGTGATAATCGAGATGGCTGCCGGTGAAGAAGTGCAACACTGGCACGCCTGCAACGTAGAACGGCATGTGGTCCGACGGGCCGTAGCCCGAACCACCCAACGTGCATTCGATGCCTGAGGTCTTGCAGATTGGCATCACCACATCACTCCATTCGGCTGCCGATTCCGAGCCCAACACCGACAAGGCGTTGTTGCGCATGCGCCCGACCATATCCATGTTCAACATGCCGATGATTGGGTTCTTCGCGTTAATCAGCTTCGGCAAATTTTTCACCATATACGCCGAGCCCAACACGCCCATTTCTTCGGCTGAAAACGCCACAATCAACACATCGCGACGCAGCGTTGCTTTGTTCGCCGCCAACATCCGCGCTGCTTCGATCAGCGCCGCCACACCCGACGCATTGTCGTCGGCGCCGTTGTGAATGCCCATTTTAGTATCGAGCGAGCCCGTGCCCACGCCGCCTTGGCCCAAGTGGTCTAAGTGCGCGCCGATCACAACCACGCCAGGCAGCTTGTTGGCTGCACCCGCGCGAATGATGCCAACCAAGTTATCAGTGGTGGTGCGCACTGGCTGCAGCTCAACAACTAGCTCTACGGTCTTGGCAGCCGCCAGCGCCGCTTTGCCTTTGCGCGTCAGCGCCATCACAGGCATACCAGCGTCACCGTCGGT
Organism: Deltaproteobacteria bacterium; assembly: GCA_029565465.1. Lineage (GTDB taxonomy): Bacteria > Myxococcota_A > Polyangia > Haliangiales > Haliangiaceae > JABFXX01. The sequence goes on along the minus strand of JAKQOD010000452.1, from coordinate 486 downwards.
GCCAGCGCTTGATGGCACCAACACCGGCAGTTTCGCTTCGTCCACTTTGAGATCGCCATCGTCGACAACGATCATGCCGATGGCGCCGCGTTGCTTCGCAACGAACGCTTTGAAGCGCACATCGCCCAAACGTGCAGCGTCGCCGGCTGGGAGTTTGGCGTCGGATGGCACAAACCGATGCACCATCACGATCGCCCCTTTGACATTCTTACCTTGGTAGTCGTCAAGCTTAGCGGTTGCGTCGACGATGCCCCAGCCAACGTCGACAACCTTGGCTTTGACGCTGCCCTTTTTGCCTTGGGCCGAGAACGAAAACGGTGCAAAATCTTCGACGGGCAACGCTTTGCCGTCGACGTTCACCACTGTTTTGGCGCCGCGGTTCAATGCCGTGGTGCCTTCAAACGGCTGCCGATACGTTGGCGCCGCGCTGCCTTGCACGCCACTTGCTGGCAATGCTGGCTCAACCCCGACGTCGCGCAATGCACC
>JAKQOD010000432.1 GCA_029565465.1 Deltaproteobacteria bacterium | reverse complement strand
AAAGCTATCTCGCTGCGCACAATCTGCAAGCCGCGGTGGTTTTCAGCTCCGGCTAGTTGATCGCAGCCGCCCCTGCTGCCCCAACCGCCATCAAACCCGCACTCACCGCTGCCATCGCCGGTGATCCGGCCGCCTTAGTTTCCACCTTGTTAACCTGCTAGAGGAGCGTCGCATGTCCACAGTAGTTGTCGTCGGAGCACAATGGGGTGATGAAGGCAAAGGCAAGGTCGTTGACCTGTTTTCCGAGCGCGCCGATATGGTGGTGCGCTATGGCGGCGGTGCTAACGCTGGCCACACACTCGTCATTGGTGGCACCAAACTGGTCACCCACTTAGTGCCTTCGGGCGTGATGCACCCTGGCAAAAGCTGCGTGCTCGGTGATGGCATGGTCATCGATCCACACACGCTGCTCGAAGAAATTGCCGACTGCCAAAAGCAAGGCTTGCTGCAACGCAACGAGCTGCTGATCGGCTTAGGCGCGCACGTCATTTTGCCGTATCACAAATTGCTCGACGGGCTGCGCGAAGATCGCCATGCAGGCACGGCGCAAGCCATCGGCACTACTCGACGCGGCATTGGCCCAGCGTACGAGGCCAAAGCTGGCCGCCGCGGCGTCAAGATGCGCGACTTGCTACGCATCGAACGCTTGCGCGAGCTGGTGCGCAACAACCTCGACGAGCTCAATCCGTTGATCACCCATCTTGGCGGCACCGTGCCAAGCGCTGCCGAAGTTGAAAAATGGGTTAGCGATGCGGCTCGCGCTGGCGAAAAGCTCGCGCCTTCGCTCGGCGATGCTAGCCGCCACGTGTACGCGGCCATCGTTGCGAAAAAGCCAATCTTGTTCGAAGGCGCACAGGGTTGTTTGCTCGATCTCGATCACGGCACGTATCCATATGTCACGTCGTCGTCGACGATTGCAGCCGGCGCGTGCCAAAGCGCAGGCATTGGGCCAACTCATATCAATGCAGTGATTGGCATTACCAAAGCGTATGCAACCCGCGTTGGCAGTGGCCCGTTCCCGACGGAAATGCATGGCGAATTTGGCGAACGCTTGCGCCAAGCCGGAGGCGAATTCGGCGCCACCACCGGGCGGCCACGCCGGTGCGGCTGGCTCGATCTCGCAGCCTTGCGCATGGGCGTGCGCTTGTCCGGCATGACGGGCTTAGCCCTCACCAAGCTCGACGTGTTGTCGAACATGGGTGATGTGCAAGTCTGCGTCGGCTACAAGCTCGACGGCAAAGCGCTCGACGAGCCACCGATCGACGGCGAAGACATCGCACGGGCTGAGCCGATCTTTCAGACCTTCCCCGGTTGGGGCGAGCTGCCACGTGCCACCCAGTCGCTCGACGATCTACCGAAGACCGCGCGCGATTATGTGCAAACCATCGCCAAGCTCGCCGGTGCGCCGTTGGCACTGGTCTCGGTTGGGCCAGATCGCAATCAAACGATCAAGCTCGCTGATCCGTTCGCAGGCTAGCTAGCCGCGTCGCTGCACCAGCGCGGTGCCGTGACAACATATTTTGCGACATTCCCCTGCGGCCGGCGTCTAGCAAGTGAACGCCGGCAAGCCCCATCGCTATCGGCGGTTCGGACAATTCACGCGTTAGACGTGCCCCAAAGGATTCAAGATGTCATCACATGCCCGTAACACCATTGCAGCTGGCCTCGCCACCGCGATCTGCGAAAGCATAACGGTGCCTGCAACCTAGCTGCGACATTGCGCGTCGGCCGGCATCACTCCTTGGAATTACCAATCTCAGGAGACTCGCGATGCAGAAACTTCAAGCTAGCCTATTGTTCACTACGCTCACGGCCACCTTGCTTGGCGCGTGCGCCGCACCACAAAACGCGGGCGTGCAAGCGCCATTCGTCCAAGAACGGGTGCACCCGCAAGCGCGCGTAAAGATGATCATTCCCCATGGGTGGTCCGTGCAGGAGCAACCCGACGGTGCACTCGCGCTCACCGATTCGAGCGATGGCATCAATATTGATGTCAAAGTTGTCGACGGTGCCGACTTGGGCACTGCACTGCTCACGGTTGCAACCGGCATCTTGCTTGGCTACGACAACCTCGGCCTCGACGGGGCGCCCGTCGACAACACCATCAACGGCATGCCGGCCCTATTTCAAGACGGCCATGCCACGGTGCAAGGTCACCCCGTGAGCTTGTCGGTTGGCGTTATTGATACGCCAGCCGATAAGTTCTTGTTGATTGTTGGCGAAGGCGATCCAGCCGCACTGCGTGCCCACGAAACCGACGTGCGCGCGTTCATCAATTCGATCGTCCCGATGTAGCGTACAGGCAGATCCGCCGCTTCCGGCTTTCGCACATTGACGCTCGTGCCGCGTATCTGCGACGATGGTCAGATGGGGAAGTGCGCAGGCAGCTGGCTGGTGCTGTTGGCCGTTGCTGTAAGTAGCAGCCTCAGCGGTTGCATCGATGCAGCGGCGACGTTGTGTGGCAACCGTTGGTGTCCCAGCTCTGCAAGTTGTGTCGCCGACGCAGCGGGTGCCATGCAATGCGTCCCCACACCTGTGTGTGGCAACGGCGCCATAACCAACGACGAACAATGCGACGGCGCCAATATGGGCGGAGCCAGTTGCGAAATATTGGGATACTACGGTGGCAGCCTTAGCTGCGATACTGCTTGCAAATTCGACGTCCGCGAATGCCAGACGTTTGGCTGGTGCGGTGATGGGCAACTTCAATTAGCCGACGGCGAACAATGCGAAGGCGCCGATAGCGCAATGCAGATCGATCAACGGTTATCATGCACCGATTTTGCGACGTATGACGCTGGCGATTTGCAATGCGACCCAATGACCTGCCGCGTGGTGGCCAATCAATGTCAACGCTACGACTGGCAGATATTAGAGTCGAAGGATGATTTTGATGCGCGCTTCGGCGATGCCGCGGCCGTTGATCATGTTTGGGCCGCTGGTGAATTTGTGACCGTTTCATCCGCGGCTGCGCGGACCGTGGCGATTTGGCGAAACGGCGAGTTGCTTGAACTACCGATGCGTAACCAAGGCGAACTTTTTTCGCTTGCTACTGGCGAAACCGACGACGATGGCCGGGTAACAGCGATTTGGGTTTTCAGCGGCCAACGATCGCTGCGACTGGACCTAACAGATCTGGCGACAACTCACTGGATCGAGGAATCGCCGGTCGGCGGCTGGGCGCCAAGTCCTCAATTCCCGATTGATGCATGGGCACGCGACGGTCAGCTCTATGTTTCAATCATGTTTGCCGATTCTGTATGGCGGCATGACCAAACCGGCTGGCACGAAACGTCGCCGGAAGTCGACCAACCATTGCGGTTCATGCCTGCCGTCGATGCGCCGCATCTTCGGTGGGGCCAAGGTGACAATTGCCGTAGTTCCGTCACAACCTTCGACCACACCGTATGGTCCCTTGACGCTATCAACAGTGGCGACGGAGATTGCCGGAACGCGATCGATCGCAACGGCGGGCTTTGGGTTTCTGAACAAGGGGTGTTGCGCTACCCCGCCCAACATGGCGTGGGGCCGTACACGATGCGTTTTGCGCGTGCAGGCGACGAACTGATCGGCTTTGGACAAACCCGACGAAGCGGTGACCTCTTATCGGCTTTCATGGTCACCAATCATGACCAACCAATCTTCTTCGAAGCTCCAACTGGAACCGCAATGGGCAGTGGCTCACCGTCACAACTGGCCATCGTCGGCGCACAAGGCATTTTCACATTGGCTGCGGGCAGTTGGTCGCCTGCCAATTACCTGGCTCGCCCCAATGTCAGCGGGGCCGGTCGCCTTGGCTTGAACGCTGACGGTTATGTTTTCGTCGATGCCGAGGCCCGGTTTGAACCAGCCTACGAAGAAGCCGTGACAACACCAGGCTTGCAGACTAACGAGGTACGGCAGTCTATCGTCCGCGCCACCGATCAACTCGTCTTGCATAACGACGGATCGCTTGAGCCCATTGACCAGCCCGTTGCACCGATGAATCGACTTTGGGCATCGGTGCTGAATCCCAATGCCGTGGTCGCAGTGGGCAATCGTGTTATGGCGATCGCCCGCGCCGGTACCCCACTCCACTTCACCGAAGCCGCAGCGCCTGCCAACTTCACAGAACTTGAAGGCAATCACAGCGATGATCTGTACGCGTTGGCCGACCACGACATGTGGCATTACGACGGCGCCGCGTGGCGGCGTGTGTTGCAAGCACCCGCGCCGCTGCTGCGCGTGTGGGTGTCGCCGAGCAATATCGTGTGGGCGATCAGTAGCGACACTATCTTTCGTTACAACCCTGGCGATGGCAGCGTTGCGACCACCAGCTTTCCGCATGCGGATTTCGCTGCGATCAGCGGCAGCGGTGATGATGATATCTTCGTTGGTGGCCGCGCCTCCAATAGCGCTACGTTCGGGATCGCCTTCAGCGGGTTAGTGCGCTTCCATCACGGCCGTTGGAGCGAAATCAATCTACGCTCGGGCCTCGAAACCGTGCGCGATCTCAAGCGGGTCGGCAGCGTGTTGTATGTCATTGCGTATGCGCGCAATGAGTCGCAATCGTGGGTCATGACCAGCTTGTATCTTCGCTAGCTGCCCGCAAAGCGCAACAAACTGTGAACTCAGGTTGGCAGCACAAGCCGCCGTGTGGCGTGGGCGCCACACATTTTGTCGTCGACATCAGCGAAGTAACGCTGAATTTTGTCAGCGTCGCCGAGTCGTAACCACATGCGTTTGTTGCCAGGTGTTGCGGTCTTTTTTACTTCCATTTTCGCAGCTGCGCCTGCCATGGCACGGCCCGTTGTATCGCCTTGTGCCGGCGACTCAGCCGCACCAGTGCCAGCGCTCCCCGTGCCAGTCCCTGTGCCAGTCCCTGTGCCTGTGCCGGGCCCGACCACGACCTACGGCGTGTCCGCTAATGCCAACATCGATGTGAATGTCGACGTCAGTGTGCCAACCACGGTGGAAACCGCAACCGACACAGGGTCTGCCGACTACGGCAGCACCGGCGCAACTTACCTAGGCGCAGGTGGTGCAAGCGGCGGCGCAACAACAGACTCCTTCTTCTCCACAGCCACACCGCTTACCACCGTGCACTGGGAAGGTGCGCTTGCGATGGCGATTCCGATCGACAGTTGGGGCGGCCCCAACCTGCACGCAGCATTCGGTTTACAAATCGATTCGGTCCGGGTTGCCGCCGAATATTCGCTCAACAAGTCGCACATGACCACGATGGATCCGGTAGCAACGTGGCGAACAACGGATCACTGGGGCCAAAACCAGCGTTTCGGTGTCGCTGGCCGGTACCGGCTCGACATGGGTGAAGCCTCGCTCGGCATGGGCGTGTACGCCGAAGCCGGCGTTGCCCTCAATTTCACTAGTTGGAAAACCCAAGCCGAAACCCATCACGGCGATGTGATGGCAGGGTTCGGCTTCGAAATGTTAGCGGGCGAACGCCGCCGCATTGGCATGGACATGGGATTTCGCTTCATCGTGAGTGAAGGCGACAGCCCTGCCGCGCCTAAAGAAATCGCGTCGGTGTTCACGCTTGGCATGCTGTTCGGTAAGTAGCCTGTCAGCTTGCTGCAGTCTCGTGCTTATCAAATACCATTGTCCAGGTTTGGCTTAGGCGTCCGCGTGCTGCGACAAACGCAGCCATTTCCTCGTCGGTGGTGTCGCCATAAGGTTCCCAGGTTAACGTCACGCGGGTCTTTGTTGCCGTTTCCGCAGTGAGCTCCACGACGGTCAGCATCCGCAGCGGCCAAGTGGGCGCTTGTGGATGCCGCAGCGGCTTGCGCTGTTTATCGGTAAACTGCTGCACATAGACGATCCGCGACGGCTTCGTAATCTCAAGATATTCCTCGAGCCCATACTTCGTGCCGTACAAGTCGGTGATCTTTGAAAACGCGCGGCCCCCAGCGCGAATGTCAGCCTCGATAAACTCCTGGGTGGTAAACGCCGGCAACCATCGTGTGAGTTGGTGCGGCTCCGTCCACATCGCAAACATAGCTTCCTGCGACGCGTCGAATACACGGTTGATAACGAAGTACTCTTTGCCGGTGGTTGCTTTATCGAGGTATTCCGACAACCGATCCCAGGTGGTGTCGCCGCCTGCTTGTTTGACGAATCCGCGAATTTGCTGCGCAGCTTCGGCCGTCGGCAAGATCATCTGCATCGCCATTTGGGTTTGCGTGCCCAACGCGGTGAACTCGACGCGCACGCGAAACAGCGGCGGGCTAGTGCCGTCGCTGCCGTGGTCGTACACCAGCAGCGCCTGCGGAATCACGTCGTGATATGTCGCCAAGTTGGGATAGTCGGTGCCATCGGGGCCGTGCATCGTGTAATCCCATGTGCCACCTGGGCGAACATGCTTGCCACGCGATGTTACTGAAAAACCGCGCGGGCCCCACCACTGGATAACTCGCGCTTCATCGACCCACGCGGCCCAAACTTGAGCGACCGAAGCGTTGAGTAGACGATTGATGTAGATAATGTTGGAATCAGCATTCGCGGACATCTGCCGCGCAACATAGCGGTCACCGTGGGCAGCGTGCAAGGTAAGCGTCGTCGATAAACTGCCCAGCACCAGCCACCATCGCTGCCGCCATCAAAGCGTCATCGGCAACCACCCGCGCTAAGGCTACGTCAATGGCGCGGCGGACTGCTTGCGGCGCCAACGCGCGATGCGCTGGATCTATGTCGAGCTCAATCACCGCGCCACGCACATCCATAATGCCTGCGTAGGCGTGTTCCAAAATTGCGTGGCCAAAGATCCATGCGCCCGCCTCGCCGCGCGGCGCAATCACGCCGCCTTCGTCGACCAGCGCCAAGCGATCGTGCGGCCTGGTTCGCGCCACTGGCAACTTGCTTTGCCCTGCTGCACGCACCCGTTGCATGCCGGCCAACCGCTGCGTCAACGCTCGTTTGCTCTGCGGAAACGCAGCCCACATCAAAGCATTGAGCAAATCGTGGAGATTGCGCTCACGCGTTGGCACATCACCAGTGTCCGAGATCCGGACTTCGTATAATGACAACGGATCAAGGCAACCATCAGCGCCCAACGCAGCACGCATTTTGTCCGCCGTCACCATGCGCACGTCTGCAACCGCAAACTCGTCGCCAAACCAATCATTGAGCTGCGCACAGCTTGGCCAATCATTGGCTACCACCACGCGCTCGATCAGGTCGGCCAAGCCGGCAAAGCGCGCGGAACACAACTGCGCGGGCTGCCAAGTCAACGCGCTGCGCATCTCACATCCACGCAAGCGCTAGGTCGTAAATGACATGCGCATATACAGCATGCCCCAACGACCGATACCAATAAATCATCGCAAACGCTAAGCCTGCCAAGGTCCGATACACCACCGCGCGCAGCAACATTGGCTCGCCGTAGGCACCCACATGGTGCGCCAGCGCAAACAGCAGCGCAGTTGCGACCATCGCAATTGCCGTCGCGGGGCGACGTGGCAAACCTAGCATCAAGCCAATCGTCGTCAGCAAAGCGATGCCACAGCAGCGAAACAATAGCTCTTCGTGCACACCGGCACCCAGCGACGTCACCATCGTGTCGTGCGCCAAGGTTTGCGCCAACGACATGCCGAGAGCGTGATGCATCAACAGCGAAATCACGGTGCCGAGGCACAAGCCATATATTGCCGATTCAAGCACCAATGGCGCAAACACATCGATACGCAACGCACCTTGCCGCCCAATGCGGCGCATCCAAAGCAAGAACACGATCGCGAGTGAAGCGTGCACCAGCAAATACGCTGCTGCGCTGCGGCCGCACAACACATAGAGCGCACGCGTCACCAGGTCTGCCCCATTGACCGGCGCGCCGAACAGCACCGCCACTTGGTAAGCCAGCAGCAACGGAAAGATCACGACCAAACTCGCCGCTAGATCGCCATGGCCAAACAACGGATCGGGCGTTGGTACGCTGCTGCGCGCACGGCTGCGATGCGCCGACTGTCGCGACGCCATTTGCATAGAAACGCGCGCGGCCGGCCGAACGCGGCGGCCCGCAGGTGCAGCTCGGCGAGCAGTGCGCGCCACTAACGCCCTCGTGTCGGCGTTGTGCGTTTGCGTTTGCCCGTGGTGCGGCGCTCAGCGCCTGGCGACATCGCTGGCGGCCGCACCACCGAAATGATGCTGTGATTCCAATCGAGGTACGTGCGTGCTGCGGCTTGCACTTGGTCACGCGTCACAGCATTGATCGCGTCGTCGTACTTTTGCCAATCCGACCACACCAAGCCATACGCTTCATGAAATGCCATCGCGCTGGCAATCGCAGCGCGGCGCTGCAAATGCACGGCCTGCATGCCCATCAACGCTTGTTTGATGCGCGCCAATTCTTCGTCGGTGAGGCCGGTGGTTACCAATTTTTCCAGCTCGCTGCGAATCTTGGCGATGACCGTATCAACTTTGTCGGGGCTACACGAAAGCGCCACGGCGATAAACCCGGGATCGAGCCCTTCGATCGAATGCGCGGACACCCGATACACCAAGCCATGGCGCTCACGCAGCTCGGCAAACAAGCGGCCGGATTGGCCCGCTAGCGCAGCAACCATGACTTCAACCGCAAACCGATCAGGTGCCGTTGCGCGGGTGCCTGCAAAACCCACCACCACGTTGGCGCTGTCGCGTTGTTGATACGCATACACTTCGCGCGGCCCGGTTGGTGCAACGGTAGCTGCAGCGATCGGCGCCGGTACCGAGCGCCGCGCATTGCGGCCTCGCGCGGGTGGAGCCACCGGCGCAGGCGGCACAATCACAGGTTCCACCCGTTTGATTGTGCCGAACTGTTTGCTTGCCAATGCAACAGCTTCATCGAGATCAATGTCACCAACGATCGCAATCGTGACCGGCGCGGTCGCGTAGTGGTCACGAAAGAAGTCCGCCACGGCAGTGCGCGACAACTGCGGCACCGCGACCGACGAGCCGCCCACTTCGAGCCGATACGGATGCCCTTGAAACAGGGTCTGCGCAAAGTTGTGATAGGCCACTTGTGAAGGCTGCTGCTCAGATACCGCCAGCTCCGCGGCCAGTGCTTGCCGCTGCGCATCAACATCATCGCGATCAAAGCGCGGCTGTTGCACACATTGCGCGAACAACTCCAAGCCGTCTCGCCATGTCGACGTGAGAAATTCACCAGCAATCGACAAGCTATTGCGGCCAGCGACCCCCACGAGCCCGCCACCGAGCTGCTCAAACTTGCGTGCCAAAGCCGCGCGCTTTAGCGTGCCGCAACCTTGGGTAACCAAGCGCGCAGTTAGGGCATTGATGCCATTGTTGGCTTCGGTTTCGAGCCGGGCGCCACCGCGCCATACCGCGCGCAATGCAACCACGGCAACACCTGGATCACGGCGCACCAGCAAGACAACACCATTCGGTAGCACCACGCGTTTTTCGTCGACGTGAGCCCCGGGCGCCACCGCACTGCTGCGACCACGGGTTGCAGTGGTTCGGCTGGTCGAGGCGACGGTGTTCGCACCTGCCAAACGCGCCAGCGCACGATGCGCTTGTTTGGTAAACGCAACGCTTGCTCGCTGGCTGCGGTCGGGAAATACCGCAGCCACCGACGCTTGATCCGGCGTTAGGTGCGTGCGCACAGCATTAACAACATCTTCTTTGCGCAAGCGCCGCACCCGGTCGAGATACGCGTGATGAAATTCGGCGTCACCAGCGGTAGCAACATTCCATCCCAACGTGCGGGCGTGGCCAAACACTGTCTCCAATTGCCGCGTGCGGTCCGCTTCGATCGCGGTCTTGGCAATTTCCAATTCGTCGGAATGCAAGTCATGGGCAAGCCCAACCACTTCATCGACGACGCCAGCGATCACCCGGCCAGCATGCCCAGGCTCCGTGGTTGCCGTAATCGCAAACAGGCCAGGGTCACGAGTTGCGTGCAGTTGTGCATACGCGCTCGTCGACGCTGACACCGAGGCGCGCAAGTGCCGCGTCAGGCGTGCACCATCGCGTTGGCCTAACACCAATGCAGCCACATCAAGTGCTGCAAAATCGCGGTGCCGCAGCGACGGTGCTCGAAAGCCCAGTGCCACATACACTTCGTCAATATCGGCGTGCCGCACACTGACCCGCGGCCCGTTTTGCAGCGGCTCGGCAGCGCGCCGGCGAATCACCTGGCCTGCAGGCATCGCACGAAAGCGCCGCGCACATTCGCGCATCACGTCGTCGGGATTTACCCCACCGGTAATTACTAGTGCCAAGTTCGAACCGACATACCACTGCCGAAAATAATCAACCGCATCACGCACCGACAAGCCGGTAATGCTTTGCGCAGTGCCGATCACCGGGCGCCGATAAGGATGATGCGTAAACGCAGTTGCAAACATGCTGTGCGTCGCCATCCGCAACGGATCTTCTGCACTGTGGCGCAGCTCGTCGAGAATTACCTTTTGTTCAATCGCAAAATCCTCAGGCGACATCGCAGGCGTCGTCAGGGTATCCGCCACGCCGTCGAGCAATGTGTCGACGCGTGCGGCGGGGCCAACCGCATGCAGAACGGTGTGATCGAACGCGGTCCATGCATTGATTTCGCCGCCAACTGCAGCGACCGAGCGCGTGAGC
>JAKQOD010000430.1 GCA_029565465.1 Deltaproteobacteria bacterium | reverse complement strand
TGTGCCACCACGGCCGGCCGCAGCCTCCGGACTCACGTACGCCCAGGTGCCAACGACGGGCCCGAGCACCGGCACCTCGTCGATTGCCGTTGCTAGTCCCCAGTCCACCACTTGGCATTCGCCGAATTCGCCGACCATGATGTTGGCAGGTTTAAGATCACGATGCACCACGCCGCGGCGATGCGCGTACCCCACCGCGTGGCACGCTGCAGCCACTGCGTTGGATAGCGCAACCCGAGCTGCCAGATCCGTTGCCTGCGCTGCTAGCTCCGCCAACGATCGACCGCGAATCAACCGCATCGTATAAAACAGCCGACCATCGGCGGTTACACCAGCGTCATGAATGGGCACGATCCCAGGATGATCCAAGCGCGCGGTGATGCGCGCTTCACGGGCGAACTGGGCAGCCGCTTGCTGCGCGTCGACCATCGGCCCCATCCGCTTCAACGCGACATCCCGGGCCAAGCGTTCGTCGTGCGCCAACAACACGGTACCCAAGCCGCCAGCGCCCACCACGTTGACTTCGCGGTAGCGCTGCTCACCGGTAATCGCAAATGGATGGTGCGCGCTTGCGTCGGCGTCGAGCTCGGCTGACGGCTCGGCTTCACTAAGTCCAGCAATAGACCGATCGCCGTCGCGCGCCATACGCCATCCTACTACGTTCGCAGGGCGCCGAAGATCGTACACCTCACGGATATCTCACAGCTGGGTGCAACGCCCGTTGTGGGCTGGCAATCCAGCGTATGCTTGGGCATGCGTGCGTTTGCGGTGCTATCCGGCCTAGGTGAAGAATATATAGTTGGCCACGGTGATCTCATCGGCCGAACGTCCAGCGCTGCGGTGGTCATCGATGACCCGCGCATCTCGGAAGCCCATGCGATTGTGAGTTTGCGCCGGCATGAACTGCACCTTTTGTCGTTGCGCCGCATGGTCATCGCCGACGGCAAACCGGTAAGCGACATCAAGCTAACCAAAGGCATGCGCATCACGCTGGTCGAAGACATCCAATTCACTGTCACCCACATCGAAGCGCCGCGTGCCGTGCTCGCGCTTGCGTTGCCTTCGGGCGAAGTGCAAATGCTGCCACAGGTTGCCAGCATCACTACGGCACCGGTGCGGCTGCATACCAAGCTCCTGCCTGACGCTGCAGCGGCCATTTGGTTCACGGGCGACCACTGGACATTGCGCATCGGCAGCACCACGACACAGGTTGCCCCGCTCGACGAATTCACCCTTGATGGCCAACGCTTTGCATTCGTTTTGATGCCGATCGGCGACGCCAGCGTGGCCTCAACCCAAGGCGAAGCGCTGGTTGCGGCACCGATCAAGCTGGTTGCGTATTACGACAGTGTGCAAATCTATCAACGCAATCAAAAGGTTCACACCGTCGGCGGCACGGGCGCCCGCATCATCAGCGAATTGATCGGCTGCCAAGGGCCGACCCACTGGGAAGTCATCGCTCGCGAGATTTGGCCCGACGAAGTTGAAGCATTGCCGTTGCGCCACCGCTGGGATGTTTCGCTCGGTCGCTTGCGTACTCGCCTGCGCAACGCTGGCGTCCGCGACTTGTTGCGCGCCGACGGCACTGGCCAGCTCGCGCTCGAGATGTATCCCGGCGACGAGATCGAAGACAAAACCTAACTAGCCTCACATGTTGGGCACGAAGCACGCCCCGTTGCCAGTGCCAGTGCCAGTGCCAGTGCC
>JAKQOD010000723.1 GCA_029565465.1 Deltaproteobacteria bacterium | reverse complement strand
CTCGACAACCGCGGCAGCCAGTTCTACCTAGCGATGTATTGGGCGCAAGCGCTCGCTGCGCAAACGGAAGACGCAGCACTGGCGGCTAAGTTTGCAGGTTTGGCTAAAGCCCTCACCGATGGCGAGCAAGCGGTCGTTGCCGAGCTCTCTGAGGTGCAGGGCAAGCCGGCGGACATCGGCGGCTACTACATGGCCGATCCTGACAAAGTGAAAGCAATCATGCGCCCCAGCAAAACGCTCAACGCCGCGCTTGCGTCGTTCGCGTAAACGAGCGAGCCGTTAAACGGCGCTGCGTGAAACAAAACGGCCACCTTAGGGTGGCCGTTTGCTTTGGTGCGATCTGGCATTCAGCCTGGCGGCCGAATGTCGAAAAAACGTTGGTGGCAGCGCAGCCTCGTGATCTAGACAGCGCTCGGCTCAGGCCATCACGGTCACCCGATTGCGGCCCTCAGCTTTGCTTCGGTACAGCGCGCGATCTGCGCGCGCGATGGCGGTGTTGAAGCTTTCGCTTGGCGCGAGCGTGGTGACGCCAAATGACAGCGAGCAGCTGGCGCAAGTGTTGCCGTATACGACCGGGCTGGCGGCGATTTCTGAGCGTAAGCGCTCGGCGATGTCCTCGGCAGACGCCAGCGCCGTCGCAGGCAACAAAATCAAAAAATCTTCGCCACCCCAGCGCGCGACAACGTCTTGCTCGCGGCAGAGAGCAGCGAGTAGCTTTCCAGTGTGCACGAGCACTTTGTCGCCCGCCTCGTGACCGCGGCCGTCGTTGATCTTTTTGAAATGATCAATGTCGGCGATGATGAGCGCGATGCGTTCGCCCGAGCGGCGTGCACGGGCGATTTCGTGTTCGGCGAGTGCGAGCATGTGGCCGCGGTTTGAAAGACCGGTTAATGAGTCCTTGGTCGCTAGCTCAACCAGTTTCCGCTCGGCGCTTCGAACCATGCCGTAGTAGAAGCGCGCGGTGTAGGCCGCCATCGCAAAGACAACCGCAACATTAAAGGTGTGCACGATCCACAGACCGGTTTCGCTCAGTGGCGCTGCGACGCCGTAGTGACGCGATGCGGCATACATGCCCAAATAAGTCACATACAAGACAGCCAACATCGGAATCGCTTCGCGCCAACGCGAGCTGACGACGATAGCCGGAATGAACATCAGCAAGTAATAGTGAAAACCACTATTCCAACCCACCACCAGGGTGCCAAGGGCGGCGTGTCCGAGGACCTCAACCCAGATCAAAGCCACTGCCGGTGCGTTTAACCTCCGTGCGAGACACCAGTTCGCCACCGCGTACATGCCGATGCTGACCACGTTCATCCACGCCAACAGCGGGGAGCCCAGCGCCAAGAACAGCAACAGCATCGCCGCGTCCACGCCAGCTGCGACCAGTGTGATGCGACGTGCCATCACCCAGAACGCGCCCTGTGCCACGGCGCTTCCGCGCTTGGCACGGCTGCGCACGCAAGCTGCGGTGCTTACCGAAGGCGAGGGCGCTGCGTTGGAGAGAAAGGTGCGTGTGGTGGACATGCCGAAGCGGGGGAGATTGGCGACCGCGAGGGACGCAACGAAGTGCTAGATACCCGTGCATTGCAAAAGCAGTGCCAGACAAGTCTCATATGCGAACGGCATGTAAAAGCATAAAAAAAGGCCGCAAATGCGGCCTTTTTCTTCCGGGCAGTGAGTTACTGCGGCGGGTTTTGAATGTTGGATGCTTGCTTGCCTTTTGGGCCTGGCACCACTTCAAACGCTAC